>CAZLEO010000001.1:0-84247 GCA_964558555.1 uncultured Rickettsiales bacterium
CTCGTCGATGATGCCGTCGCAGTCGTTGTCCACGCCGTCCTCGATCTCGTCGGCGCCGGGGTGGGTGTCCGGGTCGGTGTCGTCGCAGTCGTCCGCGCACACGGAGTGGCCGTCGCCGTCGCCGTCGAACTCCAGGGACCAGGTGGCCTCGCAGTCGTTGCCGTACAGCTCCACGTCGGCGGACAGCAGCGCGCCGGCGTCGGTGGTCACGGTGAGCATGCCGGCGTCGGGCTCCTCGTCGGCCGGGGAGAACGACACGAGCAGGGACAGCTCCTGGCCGGGGCGCAGGTCGGCGGGCAGCTCGCTGTGCTCGGGATCGTCGGGATGGACGATGGCGCCGAAGGCCGACGTCTCGCTGTCCACGAGCAGCTCGGTCACGCCGTAGGTGACGGGCCCGTCGTTGCGGACCACCACCGTCTGCTCCTCCAGATCACCCGCGGCCACGGGACCGAAGTCCACCAGGGCGGGGTAGGCGGTGAGCAACCCCTCGCGGCCGCTGCCGACCAGGGTGACGTTGATGCGCTCCTCGAGGCCGTCGGAGGTGATCAGCAGGGTCGCCTCGTCCTCGGCGTGCTCCACCGGCGAGTAGGAGATGGCCACCACGGCGCTGTCGCCGTCGTCGATGGTGCCGCTGAACTCCTCGGTGATGGCGAACACGTCGCTGGGTTCGGCCAGGGTCACCGAGGTCACGGTGACGTCGGCGGTGCCCGTGTTGTCCAGGTTCAGCTCCACCGTCTCGGTCGAGCCGATGGCGACCATGCCGAAGTGCACGGCACCAGGGCTGGGGGTGATCTTGCCCTTGGACTTGGTCACCACGCTCTCGGAGCAGCCCAGGGTCGTCGCCAGCAACAGGACGACCAGCATCACCACTCTCACCTGCAGATCTTGCACGTCTACCTCCCTCTCACGGGTTCTAGCAGTTTAGCCAACTGCGTCGTCGTCGGTCCATGGTCCAGAAGGTTCGCGGGCGGGCCCCCGCGCATTCAGGCGTGGTCGTCGTCGTCTGCGGCGCTGTCGTCATCGCCCGCGGGGTCGTAGCACTCGAGCTCCGCGTCCATCACCCATCCCTCGGGGCAGGGCATCTCCCACGGCGGCTCGTCGCACGCGGCGAGGGGCAGCAGGAAGGCGACGGTCAGGATCACACGCAGGAACATGGGCACCTCTCGGTGGTCGGAGTATATCGGAACCGACGGGCGGACACAGCGGGCTGTAGCGAAAACGCGACACCGGGTGTAGCCTGAGCAGGCGTGAGCGATTGTCGCAAAAACGCGACAGGCCCGAGGAGCGTGATGGTCGCCAACCCCGAGAGACAGCTGGCCGAGGTCCTCAGCAGGCTCCTGGAGCTGCAGCATGAGGGCATGGCCGTGCGCGAGGAGGAGCAGGAACTCCTGTCCGAGCTCCACCCGCTCCTGAGCCGGTCCACCGCAGGCAGGAGCCGCCAGGTCGACGAACTGCGACAGCGCATCGAGCGGCTGGAGGCGGAGCGGGACGTCCTGCGGCTCGTGGCCGGCCTGGCCGGCGATGATGACGACGACGCGGGGGAAGCAGGGGAGCGAGGCTACGTGGCCGCGGCGGTGCGTGCGGTGGAGCGGATGCCCCTGGTGGAGAAGGGCTGCATCGTGCTGTTCGACCGCGACGGCGGCACGTCGGTGGTGGAGACCATCCGCGTCGTGCCCAAGGAGCGGGACCTGCTCGACGAGCAGATCAGCAAGGGGATCGTGGCGCGCGTGCGGCAGTCGGGGGAGGCGATCTACTGCGACGAGGCCGTCCAGGACGTGGCGTGGAAGGAGATGCACAGCGTCCACGCGATGGGCATGAAGACCGTGCTGTGCTGTCCCATCCGCGACCACGCCGGCGTCCCCACGCGCGGCACGCTGTATCTGGAGAACCGCACGATCCCCGACGCCTTCCCGCCGGGCTGGCGGGCGGCGGTCGCGCTGCTCGCGGCCCAGATGTCCCAGCGGCTGGGGCTGCTGGAGCGGGTGGAGGCCGGGGGCGGCGATCCCACCCAGCCCTACCGGGCGCCGGGCCGGTACGACGACATCGTCGGCACGAGCGCCTGCACCGCCCGCTGGCTCGCCGACATCGACCGCGTCACCGCGGAGAGCCGGTTGCGGCCGGTTCTGGTGATGGGGGAGTCGGGGGTGGGCAAGGGCCTGACCGCGCAGGCGATCCACAGCAACGGACCCCGCAAGGACGGACCGTTCGTGCGGGTCAACCTCGCGGCCATGAACGACACCCTGGCCGAGTCGGAGCTGTTCGGCACGGTCAAGGGCGCCTTCACCGGCTCGGTCGACCGTGACGGTCTGTTCGTGCACGCGTCCGGCGGGGTGATCTTCCTCGACGAGATCGGCGAGGCGTCGCTACAGCTGCAGCAGAAGCTGCTGGGCGTTCTCGACGACTACTGCTTGCGACCCGTGGGCTCGCGGTGCGAGGTCAAGGTGGACGTGTGGGTCATCGCCGCGACCAACCGCGACCTCAGCGCGGCAGTGGAGCAGGGCACGTTCCGCGGCGATCTGTACAAGCGCCTGGCCCGCCGGCTGGTCGTCGTGCCCCCGCTGCGGGAGCGCCCCTCGGACATCGAGGCGCTGGTCCAGCACTTCGTCCGCCGCGAGATCGAGCACCGGGGGACGCCCCTGTTCGTGTCTCCGGAGCTGATCGTGACGTTGCAGGACATGCCGCTCGAGGGCAACGTGCGGGACGTCGAGACCCTGGTCGAGGGCATCGTGGACCAGGCCGGGGGGACCGTGCTCACCGCCGAGCACCTGCGCCAGGTCCTCGCCAGGGAGACGCCCCGGCCGCCCGGCACCCTGGACCACAGCTGGGATGCCGCGAATGCCGCATTCCAGGAACGCTACATCCGCTGGGCGTGGAAGCAGTGGGGGCCCACGGCGTCTTCCGTGGCCGAGGCGCTGCAGATGCACCGCGGCACCCTGTACCGCGTGCTGAACCGGCTGGGACTCGAGGTCAAGGATCTGGAGGGTGGGGGGTAGGAGTGTCCAACGTTGGCACCGGATGACGAACACCCACTGAGCGCGCCCGGCGAGGGGGATCCAGGCGATCCGTCCGAGGATGCCGAAGAAGAGCCCACGGAGCCCGACGATCTGACCTTTGCCCGCGACCTGGCCACGGGCGAGCAGGTCCGGTTCCACTCTCGGAGCTTCAGGGCCAGGGGGGGGATGGGGCGGATCGGCGGCGTCCACGACCAGCTGCTCGACCGCCCGCTCGTCCGCAAGCGACCCCGCCGCGCGCTGCGCACCGCCGGGAACTGGCGCTCCTTCGTGCACGAGGCCCAGGTCACCGCCCAGCTGAACCATCCGGCCATCGTGCCGGTGTTCGATCTGGGCTACGACCGCGCCGGGTTCTACTATCTCATGCCGCGCGTCGAGGGGACGACGCTGCACCACGTGCTGACCAGGATCGCCTCGGAGGACGAGGGCACGGTCGCGCGCTACCCCCTCAAGCGGCTGCTCAACGTGTTCAGGACGGTGTGCGGCGCCGTGGCTCACGCGCACCTTCGCGGGATCGTCCACCGGGACATCAAGCCCGACCAGGTGCTGCTGGGGGAACACGACGAGGTCCAGCTCACCGACTGGGGGCTGGCCGCGCGGCTGGGCAAGATTCGCGAGGACCTCGGGTTCTCGCCGTCCGTCGCGTCCAGCTCCGGAGCGATCCGGTCGGGTCAGACCGTCCTGGACGGCTTCCACGGCGCGCCCCGATATCAGCCCCCCGAGCGGCTCGAGACCGGCCGCATCCCGGCTCACACGACCCAGGACGTGTACAGCCTCGGCGCGGTGCTCTACCACGTGCTGACGCTGCGGGCGCCCGTCGATCCGCCCAGGGATCCGGGGATGATGGCCTCGGACCCGGCCTACCTCGTGTTCATCAAACGGCAGATCGCCAGGCTCGTGCCGCCGTCGCAACGCGCGTGGCATCGTCTCCTCGATCCTGTCTGGGACGACATCTGCCTGCGCTGCCTCGCCGCGGCGCCCGCGGACCGCTACCAGGACGCCGGCGAGCTCTACCGCGCGGTGGAGGCGGCGCTGTCCGAGCAGGAGGAGCGCCGTCGCAACAGCGAGCGGGCCGTCGCGGCGCTCGCCGACGGCGGCCGGGCCGTGCGCGAGCTCGACGCGGTGGCCCGGCAGCTGCTCGAAGCCGAGGCCGCCTTGAGAAACCTCAACGCGTCGGTGGCTCCCTTCCAGCGCGCCCAGCGGCGCGAGGAGCTGTGGGCGGCGGAAGACGAGCAGCAGCGCTTCGCCGGCGAGCACGCGCGGCTGCTGGCCGAGGCCGAGCGCGCCTACGAGGTCGCGCTGACCATCGACAAGAGCAGCGCCGAGGCGCGCAACTGCCTCGCTGACCTGTACCTGGATCGCGTCCGGGATGCCGAGGGACAGGGCGATGGCCCGTCGGTGGCGTACTTCATGCTCCGCATGGCCCGCTACGACGACGGCACGCGCGCGAGTCTGTTGTCGCGGCTGGCGGCCGTGGACGTCGCCTCGTCGCCCGCTCCGTCGAGGGTTCGGGTCGCCCCCCTGGTCGAGGTGAGGCGGCAGCGGATCCCGGGGGACTGGCAGGAGATCGAGGCGGGAGACGGATGGTCCCTGCGGCTGGAGCCCGGCCGTCATGCGGTGGAGGTGGCGGCGCCGGGGAGGATCGCTGCGCGGTACTCGCTGTGGGTGGAACCGGGCGAGCGCCTGGTGCTCGAGCCGACGCTACCGACGCCGGATCGGATCCCCGGCGGCTTCGTCTACGTGCCCGCCGGACCGGGCTGGCTGGGGGGGGATCCCGCGACCGTGGGCCACGGCCCCCGCCGTCGCGCGCAGTTCGAGGACTTCGCCGTGGGCGAGTTTCCGGTGACCCTGGCTCAGTACCGCGACTTCCTCGCGGCCCTCGATCCGGGCGAGGCCAGGCCGCGGGTGCCCCTCGATCCCGTGGACGACATCCCCCTGTTCGAGCTCGCGGACGGCGTCTGGACCATCCCGGCGCAGGACGCCCACGGCGATCCGGTGGAGCCGACCATGCCGGCGCTACTGATCCGGGCCGAGGACGCCGAGGCGTACGCGGCCTGGCTGTCGCGAAAACGCGACAGAGTGTTCCGGCTACCGTCGCGGGACGAGTGGGAGTACGCCGCCAGGGGAGGGGACGGGCGCATCTACCCCTGGGGGGACTACACCGAGCCCACCTTCAGCTGGGGTCGCGAGCCCCAGCGCGGCCGACCCGTCCCGGCGCCGGTGGGGCGTTGTTCGGAGGACTGCTCCCCGTTCGGCGTGCGCGACCTGGCCGGCGGCGTGGGCGACTGGCTCGCCGACGACTACGTCGAGGGCGGGGCTCAGCGCCACGTCGGCGGTGGCTCCTGGTTCGCCTCCCACAGCTATCAACGCCTGACACGGCGCGTGGGCATGGACCCCGCACACCGAAGCGCCGGTGTGGGGTTCAGGCTGCTGCTCGAGCTGTGATCAGTCCCAGGGGCCGTCGTCCCAGAACCCGGCCGGCGACTCGTCCAGCTCGTAGATCAGATCCTTGAGGTCGAAGAACTTGTACCCCTCCCACCCGCTGTCGTACGTGCCCACGTCGTGGATCTCGTAGTTGAGCCAGTCGCGGAACTCGATGAACGTGGCCGGCGGGTTCGAGCACGGGTAGGCGATGAAGAACACCGTCAGCTCGGTCCAGTGCGGGTCGTCCGCGCTGCCCAGGGCGGTCTCCCACTGGCTCTTCGTGGGCGGGTTCTCAGGGCACGCGGGGACGAACGTGTGCTGGCCGTCGACGGCGTCCCACCAGTCCCAGCCGGTCACGGCCTGGGCGGGCGCGGGGCGCAGGCCCATCAGCAGGACCGCGATGGCGAGGGTGGTCAGGGTGGCGATGGGGGCGAGGCGGGCTATCTTCTGGGTGTCTCCCTCTTTGGTTGTTCTTTGTGGGGGCGGCGGGCCGTGCCGGGCGACGCCCCCCTGCAAGTGCGAGATGTGTGCCGGGTAAGCAATCGAGTGCGCGGCGATCGGACAACTGCCCGAAATGGCTGGAGTTTCTTTTTTTCGGGGGTGGGCAGCACCCTGCGGGACGGTAAGGAAGTGTCGCGAAAACGCTACAGACGCGGGCGGCCCAGGGCGGGATCTGTCGCGGGATCGAGACAGGCCTCGATCGTGTCCTCGGCCTGGGGTGCAGCGGGGACGTAGAGCTCGTAAGTGGTCATCATCGAGCCGTGGTGGACGCGCACGTGGCCGCCCATGTCGCAGACGGCCCCGTCCAGGGACGATGGGCCCGTCGGGCAGTCCTTGCCCGACGGGCCGCGGCGGTCCAGGGACTCCGCGTCCCGTGGCCTCGCCGCCGGCGCCCCCTGTCCCGAGCCTGCCACTGCGAGTCTGACGCAGCGCCCGGCCGACATGCCCGCGGAGATGCCGGCCGCTCGGGCGGCGCTGAGATCTATGTTTGCGGAGGTGAGGAAGAGCAGCCCGCCGCCGGGCATGCCCTGCTCGGCGCGCGTGACCAGATCGACCAGGGCCCGGTGGATCAGGCCTGGATCCACCTGGACCGGCCAGATCCGGCGCTCCAGCTCGATCTCCACGCGGCAGGAGTAGGGCAGGGTCCGCTGCACCATCTCCACCATCCCGCGCAGGACCTCGTTGGAGTCCACCGGCTGCCGTACGGCACCCGGATGGTCGAGCAGCTCGGCCAGCCTCCCGGCCGTCTGGATCGCCTGTTGGAGCTCGCCCGAGATGGCCAGCATCTGGGTGCGGATCTCGCCCGATACCGGCAGATCGTCCGCCAGCAGGGTCATGTCCAGCTTCAGGCCCGCCAGCGTGTTCCGGAGGTCGTGCAGGAGCACGTCCTCCAGGTCATTCGTTTCGACGGGCTCCCGCGGGATCTTCGCCCTGGATCCGTCGCTGCGAAACGCCTCGGGGCGGTCGAATTCGTCGGCACGTGTGGCTCGGACCATCCTGTCCTCCTCGGTCGTCTGCGCCCCCGAACGCACGGGGGCGCGTGGTTCCTGTCACTAGCCAGAATCGTGCCGGGTTCGTCGATACGGAGAAGAAAGTGTCGAAGTGTTGGAAAACACCGGGGAAATCTAGATTCGAGTAGGGTTTTTCTCGAGCACTGTCTGTCGCAGATGCGCGACAGAATGGGGGGGATCACCCCGGGATCTGTCGCAGTTGTGCAACAACCAGGGAGTTCTCGGTGGGGAGTTCTCGGTGTACGCGCGAGGGCAGCCGCCGCAGGGTATAGAATGGCCTCCCCGCCCGGGAGGACCCATGCGCACCCTGCTCCTGCTGACAGCCCTCGTCCTGTCCGGCTGCTCCTCGCCTGCCCCGCCGCAAGCGGTGGCGCCGACGCCGGCGATCCCCGAGTCGGGCGACACGCTCGTCGTCGCCGTGCCCGCGGACGTGAGCGGCTTCAACCCGCTGGTGCCGCGCGGCCCCACCGACCTCGACGTGATGCAGCACATGTTCCCGTTGCTGGCGTCGGCTCGCTTCGATTGCCGGCTGCAGTTCGGACCGGGGCTGGCCGAGTCCTGGGAGTTCAGCGAGGACGGCAAGAGCCTGACGTTGCGCCTGTCCGATGCCCTCAGCTGGCAGGACGGGGAAGCCGTGGACGCCGACGACCTCCTGTTCTCGTGGCAGCTCGCCGCCAACCCCGAGACGGCCAGCGTCGCCGGCCGCGGCCTGGTCAGGCTCGACCCGGAGCGCGGCCCCGAGAGGGTGGATGCGCACACCGTGGTCGTCCATTTCCGCGACGCCGCCGATCCCACGACCCTGCTCGCCGAGCTCGTCCGTGTCTTCGTGGTCCCCGAGCACATCCTCCGAGACGTGGAACCCGCCGAGCTCCGAGGTGCGGACTTCTCCGGCGCCCCCGTCGCCAGCGGCCCCTTCGTGCTCGAGCGCTGGGCCGAGGGCTCGGAGATCACCCTGGCCCGCCGCTCCGACTCACCGTCCGGCGCCTACCTCGACCGCGTCGTACTGCGCGTCATGGGCGACGCCGCCGCCCGTGAGCTCGCCTTCGAGACCGGCGAGGTGGACATGATCGCCGGCCCCGACCTCGCCTCCCTGTCGCGCATTCGAGACGGTCGCCCCGACGCGCAGGCGCTGCGCCGCGGCTACCGCTTCCTCGACGTCATCGCCTGGAACCTCACCGACGCGCGCTTCTCCGACGCCCCCGTCCGCCAGGCCCTCGCCCACGCCATCGACGTGGACGCCATCATCGCCAACCAGCTCACCGTCGGCAGCGACGTGTACGGCAAGCGCGCCACGGGGACCCTCACGCCGGAGCTCTGCGGCATCGTCGACGGCTCCATTCCACCCGTCCCCCACGATCCCGATCGCGCCCGATCCCTCCTCGCGGAGGCCGGCTGGACCGACACCGATGGCGACGGCGTCGTCGACCGGGACGGAGCCGCCCTGAGCTTCACCCTCGTCTACAGCCAGGGTTCGTCTCGCCGCGCCGACGTCGCGGTGATCCTCCAGCAGCAGCTCGCCGCGGTGGGCGTCGCCGTCCAGCCCATGTCCATGGAGTCCCTCGCCCTCAACCAGCGCCTGCGCGAGCGCGACTTCGAGGCCGCCCTCGTCGGCTGGTCCGCCGGTCTCGTCGTCGATCCGGAGCCCCAGTGGCATTCGGGCGACAGGGGTCGCTACAACCTCACCAGCTACGAGAACCCCGCCGTCGACACCCTCATCCAGCAGGGCAAGGCCGCCCTCACCCCGGAGCAGGCCGAACCCATCTGGCGCGAGATGCTCGCCCTCATCCACGCCGACCAGCCCGTCTGCTTCCTCTACTGGGTCGACGAGGTCGTCCTCCTCGATGGTCGCTTCCGCGACGCCACCGCCAGCACGCAGAGCCTGCTGCACGACTTGCACGAGTGGTGGGTGCCGAAGGTGTCGCAGAAACGCGACACCGCGCCCGCGGAGGCTCCCTCACCCCCTACCCCTGTGCTCGCCGGCGAACCAGATCCAGCAACACCTCCTGCGTCACCCCTCCCAGGTCCACCCAGGGTTCGATGAAGGGCTCCACGTCGGCGATGGTCCGCTCGAAATCGAGGGTGGCCACTCGCTCGGCGATGGCCTCCCGCCAGGAGTCCGGGGCGAGATGGCCGCGATCCCAGCCGGTCTGCCCGAGCGCGTTGTTGAGGAGTTCGAGGTTGGGGGCGGGCCAGGAGGGGTCGGACAGGTACCAGTAGAGGTCGTAGAGATCCCGGCCCTTGGCGTAGGGGCGTTGCAGTACGGCGTGGAGCTTGCCTGCGAGCAGGGAGGCGCGGTCGTGGTGCTGGAGCTGGAGGGGGACGTGGTCGCGGACGACCGTTGTCTCGAGGACGGCTCCGGCGGGTGGGCAGGTATCCACCTCGATCTTGATGGAGAGCTTGTGGTCCGGGTGAGGGCTGAGTCCCAGCTCGTGCGGGAGCCCCTGGAAGCGGACGAAGGAACTGTGGACGGTGCGATCGGTTCGGGGACTCGCCTCGACCTCGTACCCTTCGGCGCCCAGGGTCCTGAGGGTGGAGCCGACGAGGCGCTCGAAGTCGTACCCACGTTCAGGGCGCTCCAGGGCGAAGTCCAGATCCTCGGAGAACCTCGGCAGGTCGAACAGGAACCTCAGCGCGGTTCCTCCGTGGAAGGCGAGCGGGACCATCGCACCCTGTCGCTGGAGGTTCTCGAGGATCCGCGCCTGGAGGTACTCGCGGACCGTGTTGACGCGGTCGGCGGTCAGGTCTTCCTGGCGCCGTAGCAGTCGTCTGAGGTGGGCCTTCATGGGATCATCCCCTCTCCTGGAGTTCCTCGCGTCGCTGTGCGAGCAGGTGCGCCACGGCTCGCCGGATCTTGGGTCGGTCGAACCGAGCCGCGGCGTCGAGCAAGGCCGGCTCGGAGAGGACGGCCAGATCCTGGAGCCGCAGCGCGGACAGGTAGGCCGGATCGTCGGCCGACGGCTCGAGGTGGATCAGGTCGAGCAGGGCCTTCTCCGCGGACGCGACGACTGCGCGCTGTCCTGCCGGCAGGTCGACGATCCTGCACCCGAACCACAGCCTCGTCCCCACGTGCCGGTACACGAACCGCCCCAGCCCGGTCTCCCGGCGCCCTGGGCGCCCCGTCGTCACGCTCGTCGTCCGCTGGACCACGTCCGGGATCAGGCCGTGAAACGAAAGGGCGCTGTGCAGGCTCACGCAGGACGCCGGCACCATGCGGTTCGCCACGACGAACGGGTGGGGCACCGTCTTGCGGTACGGCGGCGCCAGGGCGTACAGGCCCCTTCTGAGCTTGAGCACCTTGCCTGCCGTGACCCAGCGCGACAGCTGTCGCCTCACCTGCGACGGGCGCACGTCGCCCGCCAACAGCAGCCCGGTCTCGAACACGGGTTCGGCGCCCACGATGGAGAGCATGGTCTCGAAACGCATGGTAATAAGATGACTTGATTGACCAGTTACTGCAATGGTATCTTGGGGAAAGTCCCCATCGGTGTTCCAGAGACGGATGGAATCAACCACAGAGGACACAGAGGACACAGAGGGAGGCAAGGACGCCCAGGTGTCGCGCCTACGCGACAACCCGCAGCTCAGCGCGTGCGGGTTCTGCTACTCTCTCTCTCTCTCTCTCTCTCTCTCTCTCTCCGGCTCTCCTCGCAACCAGCTCGTCCAGCTCGCGAACGATACCCTCGACGCCTCGGCCATTGACTCCTGGGTTACCCCGGCTCTGCAGCCAGCGAGCGACGATTCCCGGCGTGATGCCCACCTCACGCCTCCAGGCCCGGCACAGGGAGCTGACTCTCTCGTGTCCCCTTCGGTCGGCGAGCAGGTCCAGGGGCTGGTGGGGATCGTCGATCAGCGCTCGAAGGCCCCGTTCGATGCCGACCAGCTTGAGGTAGTGCTCGACGGTCAGGTCTGCGCCGCGCGCCCCGAACCAGATCTGCATCTGCCGAGGGAAGTGCCTCTGGAGGGGGCGCTTCGAAATGGAAGAGAAAACAAGCGCTTGGGGGAGATCTTGTCCCTGGAACAGCCCGTTGTTCGGCCGAGAAGAGTGTCGCGTTTCTGCGACACATCCGTGCCCGCGGCACCTCGATCCGTCGCGTTTCCGCAACAGTCGTTTTCACCGCGATCCGAGGGATCTGGCGCAATCGGGCGATCTGGCGCGATCGGGCAACGGATTGGCGTCTGCGGTCAACCTGGCGCGATCGGACAGGAGATTGGCGTGTGCTGCACACCGATCAGGCGGCGGGATCATGAGCCGTGCGCGTGAGTTGGAGGTCCAGCGTTGCCAGTTCCTCGACAACCGCGTCGATCCGGACGCCGGTCAGGGCGGCGGGATCTGCCAGTCGACAAGTACAACGACTACGGCCACGCGACCTTGACGGTGAGTGACTGCCTGTTCGACGGGAACTCGGCGGAAGGGACCGGCGCCGGGATCTCGGTGTTCGGCGACGAACCTGCTGTGGTGTCCATCGTCGACACCGTGATCCAGAACAGCACGGCAAGCACGGCCGGAGCTCTGTACATCCGGGCGGATTCGCACGAACTCAGCATCGAAGGATCTTCCATCATCTCGAACGTCTCCACCCAGGGATACGCCGGAGGAGTCGGGCTGGAGTTTCCCGCATCGTTGCTCGTGACCAACTCCTCGTTCACGGAAAACCACGGCGCGCAGGGTGGGGCAATCTCGGTGCTGGCCGAATCCGAGCTGATCATCGAGTTGGCCGATTCGTCGTTCAGCTCCAACGGCACCGACTACGACGGTGGCGTGCTCCAGGTCTACCGGAGTGATCCGTTCGACGAGCTCCCGGACGCCACGATCTCGATCGACAACTGCTCGTTCACGGACAACGTCGCCGAGCACGAGGGCGGTGTGCTCCACCTGGGAGGAGAGCTGGACTACTCGGTCCTGGTGTCGAACTCGCAATTCTCCGACAACTCGGCCGTCCAGAGTAAAGGTGGGGCCATCGAGATGATTGGCGAAGGAGACACCTCGATCGCAATCTCGCACAGCTCGTTCGAGGGAAACTGCGCAGTCAACGTCGGGAGTGCGTTGCACGTGTCCTACGAGATGGGGCTATCCCATCGGGTCGATGCGACCCTTGAATCGGTCACGTTCGATGCCAACGAGAACTTCGCGGAAGCAGGAGCCGTGACCATCGGCCGCCAGACCGATCTCACCGTGACCTCGTGCACCTTCACCAGCAATACCGGCGGCGGTATCTACATGTGGGACGAACCCACGTCACGTCTGTTCTCGGTCGATTCCGACTTCGGCACCGCCGGCACCGACACCACCCCCTGGGATGTGATGATCCGCAACGGGCCGACCTACGACACCTTCGGCGCCAACGAGACCTTCGAATGCCAGGGCGGTGGCGAGTGCATCTGAGCGCGGCTTCTCTCCTGGAGTCGCCCTTCATCACACGATAGAGTCCCCCGCACAGGGGGCTCTTCATGCGCTTCTTCACCACGATCTTCGCAACCCTCCTCCTCGCCGGCTGCCCCGATTCCGGCGACGACGACAGCACAACCCCGGGCGACGACGACACGAGCGAAGCTGACGACGACGACGACACCACCCCCGGCGACGATGACGACGCCCAGCCCGCCGAGTGCGGCAACGATGTGCTCGAGGCGGGGGAGGTGTGCGACGACGGGAACACCGAGCCGGACGACGGGTGCTCGGCGGACTGCACGGTGAAGAGGTACGTGGGTTCGCTGGGCCTGGAGGGGAGCAACTACGACCTCGGCCGGGACGCGGCGGGCAACGTCTACATCCTGTTCAAGGACGGCAACGCGCTGTACTTCGGGCGGATCGTGGAGGGAGCGGTCGTGGACCTCGAGACGGTGCCGGAGTCCAGTGGCGTGCACGTGCGGTACACGCGGCCGCGGCTGGCGGTGCGGCCGGATGGGGGGACGATACACACGGCGTGGATCAGCGGGACGCCCGGCGAGCAGGTGTACCACCTGTGGCGGGACGAGGGTGGACTGTGGAACAAGGAGACGGCGTGGTCGAACGGGGGGGCGGAGGAGTGGGCGGCGTGCCCGTCGGTGGGGGTGGACGCGGATGGGGCGGTGCACCTGATCGCGCAGAAGTGGTGGTACGAGGGGGAGGCGCAGGACGAGAGCTCGATCGTGTACGTGCGCAAGGGTGGGGGAGGGGAGTGGTCCGGCGAGACCGTGCTGTGGTCCGAGGCGGACAAGAACTGGCGGGATACGTCGATGTTCACGGACCTGGACGGGGGCGTGCACGGGACGTGGAAGTCGCTGTACCGGGCGGGCAAGTACGGGTACGCGGCGAGCGGGGACACGCTGGCGGACCACTCGATCGCGGACATCCCGCTGCCTGGTGAGGAGAACACCCTTTCGTTCGGCGACACGTTCGTCACGGCGGCGGGGGACGTGCACCACGCGGCCATGGGGTATCCGGGCCAGGGGATGTGGCACTCGGTCAGGGCGCAGGGGGCGGGGGAGTTCGATGAACCCACGCGCGTGGGTGAGGTGAACAACGACGAACACACGGGGTACGAGAACCCGTGGCCGGCGATCGCGGTGGACGATCACGGGAGGGTGTTCGTGGCGTGGGGAGAGAACCGCGGCACGAACAGCGTGTCGCACGTGGTGCTGGGCCGGCGGGTGGGGGGCGCGTGGTCGGTGGAGGACATGACCGGGACTGCGAACCTGCAGGCGGACAGCAAGCCGGCGATGACGGTCGTGGGGCTGGACGTCTTCCTCGTGTGGCGCGACGCCGGCGACCAGATGATGCTCGCCGAGATGGCCTACGCCGAGGGCGCGGGATAGAAAAAAAAGCGCTCGCAGCGAAAAAAGTGAAAAAGTCCGGGCGGCCCCGCCTTCGTGGCTCCGTGAAACCTCAACACGGAGACCATCATGACCACCTTCATCAAGTTCAACGTTTTCACTCTCCTGGCCGTCCTCCTCAGCTTCGGTTCGGCCTGCAACACCACCCCGCACGAGGCGGACGACGACGACTTCCACGGGGATGACGACGACGCCTCGGACGACGACGACGCCACCGGGGATGACGACGACGTCCAGGGCGACGACGACGACGACGTCCAGAGCGACGACGACGACTCGTCCCACAGCGACCGCGAGCCGCCCACGGCCGAGGAGTTCGAGGAGCTGGCCCGTCAGGCCCGCGAGGACCTGGTGCAGGTGTTCACCCGCGACGCGGACGCCATCGGCGTCATCGAGGGCGCCGAGGGCACGATCCTCTCGTTCCCCTACGCCCACTCGCTGAGCCATGAGGGTGGCGGGCCGGTGTACGGCGACATCGACATCGAGCTGCTGGAGATCTTCGACAAGGGCTCGATGCTCGTCACGGACATGCCCGCGGTGGGCCTGAACCCCTACGGCGAGATCGCCCAGCTCATCTCGGGCGGCGAGCACTTCGTCAACGCGACCCAGGAGGGCGAGCAGCTCGAGCTACACATGCCCTTCGTGCTGACCGCGCCGGTGTCGGAGGATGAGGAGGACGCCGAGGCCATGGGCCTGTTCCGCGCCGAGGGCGAGGCCGGGCTCGAGGACGACGTCCTGTGGATCGAGCAGGAGCCCAACCCCGACGAGTTCGGCGTGGTGCGCGAGGACGACCCCAACGGCGGCGGCATGATGGCGGCCACCGAGTACTGGACCCTGTCGTCCCAGTTCGGCTGGACCAACATCGACCGCTGGTACGCCGACCCGCGGCCCAAGACCACCATCCACGTGGACGTGCCCGACGGCTGGGACGACACCAACTGCGCGGTCTACCTGTCCTACGACGGCGAGCCCACCGCCCTGGCCGGGTTCGACATGTACGACGTGGACGCCGAGCTCTTCACCGAGCACTACGGCCTGATCCCCATCGGCCTCGAGGTCCACGTCATCCTGGTCACCGAGAACGACGGCCTGTGGAGCTACGCCATCCTCGGCGAGACCATCGTCGAGGACCACCTGACGGTGTTCGCCTCGGCCGACGACCTCATCGACACGGACATGGAGGGCCTCACCGAGGTCATCAACGCCCTGCCTTAGCGCCGTCTCGACCTTGCCCCCTCGCCTCGCCAGCCCTATCAACCCACCAGGACGGGACCCCTTGCCCACAACCCGCGAACGCGCACCGCGCCACACGGTCTGTGGGCGGGGGGGACCGCTGGAGATTCGAGTGGAACACCGGCTCACCTGGATCGCCTGGATCGCCCAGCACCGTGAGGGGCTGGGGACCGCCTCGAGGCACCTGCTCGACGCCTGTGAGAGGGGCGTGCGCACGGTGGCGGGGCGGTATCCGGGGGTCTACTTCGAGCTGGGCCACCGCACGGAGGAGGCCATGACCAGCCTCGTGCACCACGTCTTCGCCGACCTCGACGGCCGCACCCTCGGTCGCTTCCCCTTCTCGGACCGGACGCCCTACGACACGTTCGCCGCCGAGCAGATGCCCGACGGCCGCTGCCGGCACCACTCGTTCGACGCCCGCCTGTCCATCACCCGCGAGGCCCTGCGGCAGCAGTACCGGCACAACGCGAGCCGTCACCCGGCCTGGCTGGAGCGCGAACAGCTGCACCGGCAGGTCGTGGCGGCCGTGGAGCGTGACTGCGTGCCGTTCCCGGGCCGTCACCCCTCGTGGCCCCGCTACGGTCTTCCCTCGTGGCCCGACGGCCTGCGTTCTCCCCGCCCGGACTGGAATTCCGAGGCCGTGGTCGGGCTGCTGCGCCGCCGGGCCGGCTGGTCCGTCTCCGCGCAGGTGCAGATCGTGCTGAGCAAGCACGGCGCGCCCATGTACCCCGGCGAGATCTCGCGCATCTTGCAGGACGCGTCGGTGGAGTCCGACGTGTTCCAACCGGCCGAGCGGCTGGGATCGGCCGGCGAGGGGCCGGTGGACGATCGCGTGGCCGTACGCACTGCGGCGGTCGAGGCCTACGCCTCGCTGTCGCCGGAGGAGCGCGCTCTGCTGGGGCTGCTGCTGAGCGGGCGCCCCTACAAGGACATCCCCGCGGAGATACCCCAGCTGGGCAATCCCACCGCGGTCACGCGCGCGCTGGAGCGCATCTGCGACCGCTTCCTGCGGGGGCTGCTGGTGCAGATGGGGGCGTCTCGCGACGACATGGCGCGGCTGCGCCCGCGGGAGGCGGCCGACCTGCTGATCGGGGTGCTCGTCACGGTCCCCGACATCCGCGCGGAGCTCGTGGCCGCCGAGGGTGAGGTGACGCCATGACCGCCTTCGATCCCAGGTTGCTGGAGGCGGGAACCCCCGTTCCCGACGAGGAGACCCTGACCGCGGCCGATCCGACCGGGGCGTGGGGCGCGCTGGTGATCCTGCGCGCCGACGCGCTGGACGACACACCACCCGGCCTGCCGGTGCCGGATCTCGACGCCGTGGCGCGGTGGGCGGCACAGACGCCGGGAGAGGGCGACGACGGCGTACCCTTCCACGCCCGCCGGTCGCTGCTCATGGCCGAGATCCTCGAGGGCACCATCGACGGGCTGGCCCCCGCGGCCGTGCGTCGGCTCGCGGCCGCACCGGATCGGGGATCCGTCGCCGATCCATGGCCCGCGCGATACGCCGGCGCCGGCTGGCGGATCGTCCTCGGCGTGGACGAGGCGGGCTGGCTCTACGTCGCGGTGCAGGCGGCGCCGGAGGCCGCCGCCGGAGACGGGCTCGTCGAGCTCGTGGACGTGGGTGTGGACGTCAACGTCGCGCTGCAGCCCGGTGCGGCGGTCGGGGTCGGGGCCGCCGAGGAGGTCCTGGGGGGGCTCGACTTCAACCCGATCCGGACGCTGCGCGTCGCTGGCGATCGGCTGCGCGGGGAACCCCGATGATCCGCACCTTGCCCCTCGTCCTGGTCCTCGCCCTCGGCGCGCCCGCGCCGGCGTCCGCGGACGAACCGTACGGGACGCTGACGCTGATCCAGGTGCGTCGCGCCGGCTTCCTCGAGGAGGTCGCGCGCGGGGGCGACGAGGTGAGCGTGGAGCGTGGGGGCGAGGTGCTGGCCGCCGAGCGCGACATGGCCGTGTACGAGGGCGACGTTCTGGTGACCGACCGCGGCGCCTGCGTGGTCACCACGCCGGCCGGCTGGACCGTGACGGTGGGGGAGGGGTCGCGGCTGGAGGTCCACACGACCTGGACCCAGCGGCTCGGCACCGCCATCTACCGGGTGCGCGGGGCCTTTGGCGTGCGCGTGGAGCGGATCGAGGTCCTCGTGGAAGGCACCGTGTTCCGCGTCACCTGGGACGGCGCCGCGGGCGAGGTCGCCGTGACCGAGGGGGCGGTACGGGTGCGCGGCGACGCGGGTGAGGAAGCCCTGGTGAACGCTGGCGAGCGCGTGAAGTTCACTGCCTCGGCCCCCGCCGCGGTGGAACCCCTGGACGACGCGGCCGCGCAGGCCCTCGCCGACCAGCAGGAGCAGCTGGGTAGCCCCAACGGCGGCCTCCCCAGCCGATCGGAGCGCGTCCGCCTCGGGCTCGGGGGAGGCGTGGCCGTCACCCAGGGCACAGTCTGGGGCTCGGCGCGGCTGCGCGCGAGGGTGCGCGCGGTCGGTCCCCTGTGGATCTCCGCGGCCGGCGGGATCGTCGCGAGATCGGTGGACAGCGACGCCGGCTCGACGGCCATCGCGATCCCCATCGCGGTCGGCTTGCACGGCGTGGGCGATCTGCCCGGCGGGGCCTACGCGGTCCTCGGCGGCAGCTTCGATCTGGTCGTGGGGGATCGCTGCACCGAGCCGATCGCCTGCGAGCGGGCGACGTCGGCCCAGGCCGGCGGCACCCTGGACGTGGGCCTCGGCCTGCCCCTGGGTTGCTGGATGAGCCTGTCCCTCGAGGCGCGGATCGGTGCCGGCGTGCGCCAGGAGTACGGGGAGAGCTTCCAGGCTCGCCCGGCCACGGTCGTGGATCCGCGGCTCGGCCTGACCGCGTGGCTGGAGGTGCGGTTATGAGGTGGCTTCCGCTGATCCTGGGGCTGATCGCCGCGCTCCCTGGCGGGGCCGCGGCCCAGACCTGTAACGGCCAGACCGAGAACGTGCTCGTCGTGCAGACCTCCCGACCCGAGGGCGCGATGGTCTCCGAGTTGCTGTCCGCCGACGGGATCGACGTGACGGTCCTCGGCCCGGCCGAGCTCGCCGCTGCCGACCTCGACGCGGTCACCCGGATCGTCGTGTCCTCGGCGCAGGACGAGGCCTTCTATGCCGATCTGGCCGCCGCCCGGCCGGGGATCGACCTGTGGCTGGACCAGGTCTGCTGCCGCGTGCTGCAGTGGCACGGCCACGGCGGCCCCGATCTGGACCTCCCCGCGTGGTACGACGCCCCCGCGGGTCTCCGCCTGGACGCGGAAGACCGCGCATTCGATCACGCCGTGATCGCCGTCCCCGGCCACACCCTGGTCGCCGGGATGGCCGACCCCGTCGTGTTCCCCCAGGAGGTGCCCTTCGCCCGCGGAACGGTGGACACCGACGCGGCCACGGCCGAGGTCGTGATCGTGGAGGTTGAGTCGTCGGCGGGCCTGCTCATCGACTTCGAGGCGGGGCCCTCGCGCGTCCTGGCCACGACGATCCACGTCGAGTCCTTCGCCACGGTCCAGCCCCAGCTGCTGGACAACCTCCTGAGCGCCCAGGCCGACGAGGCACACTGCGACACCGGCGACGACGACGACTCCGCCGGTGACGACGACGACTCGGCCGGTGACGATGACGACTCGGCCGACGACGACGACGACACCGTCGGTGACGACGACGACACCACCCCGCCCGACGACGACGACGACGACGGGGACGACGACAGCGCCGCCGCGTTCGAGCGCTGCGACACCCGGGACGAGTACGGGTGGATCTGCGGCCTCGGCGGGCGGTCTCGAGGTGCTCTCCCCTCCCTGCTCCTGTCGCTCGCGTCGTGCCTGCTGCTCCGCCGCAGGAGCTCATGACCGATCCCCGAATCCTCGCCGACCTCCTCCAGGCGTACCGCGACGCGGTCGCCACGGAGGACGATCACGCCCTGGCCGCGCGCCGTCGCCGGCTGCTGCCCCGGCTGCGCGAGGACGCCGGGCGCCTGCGGTCGGCCGCGGATCTGCGCACCGCCGTGGCCGTGCTCGACGCCTCCCAGCGCGCGTCCTTCGGGCCGCTCCCACAAGGCGATACCGAGCTGAAGGACGATCTCGGCCGTCGCCTCGCCGCCATCCCGGTGGAGGCGCACCGCGTGCCCGTCCTGCTCGTGGACGAGGCCACCGGCGACGGGGTCGTCGCCGAGCTGCTCGTGGAGCTCACCGAAGCCCCGGGACAGGGCAAGACGGTCGCCATGGTCCCGGTGGATGACGCCGCGGACGCGGCGGCCCGCCGCGCGGTCAACGCGGCCGCCGGCCTGCTGCGACGACAGGGCCTCGGGGCCGAGCCCGCCGACCTGGAGGTCGCGTGGCAGGTCGGCGGCGTCGGCGGCGCCGTCGCGGGCCCGTCCATCGGCCTCGGCGTCGCCCTCGCCGTGGTCGCGCGCGCCCTGGGCAAGCCCGTCCCCGCCGACACGGCCGTCACCGGAGAGCTCGATCTGGACGGGCGCACGGTCCCCGTGTCGGGCGTGGAGCGCAAGGCCGCGGCGGCCCGGGCCTCGGGCCATACGCGCGTGCTCGTGCCACGCGGGAGTGGGAGTCTCGACGCAGTGGAGGTCGCCGACCTCGCGACCGCCGCCCAGATCCTGTGGGGACTCCGACCGCCGCGAGCGGCCCGCGCCTGGCTCCGCCCAGCCACCGCCGGCGCCTTCGTCCTCGTCGCGCTGCTGCTGGGCCTCCTCGAGATCCCGGCCGTGCTCGGCTACGGCCCCACCGCCGCAGCCCTGCCCCCGGAAGCCATCTCCGACCGCGTCGTGCTCGTGACCTGGTCGCGCGACGACGACCCCGGCCCCGCCCTCGCCCCCGCCGACCTGGGCGACCGAGCCGTCGCTCCCCTGGACCTGGCCGCGTTCCCGGACCACAAGAGCTACCGCGCGGCCCATCCGGTCGTCCTGCGCCGGCTCGCCGAGGCGGGCGCCGCCGCCGTGGGCTTCGACGTGTGGTTCAGCGGCGGGGACTCGGCCGCGCTGGCCGAACTGCGCCAGGCCGTCGTCGAAGCGCGCGCCCAGGGCACCGAGGTGATCCTGCCGGCCCGCCAGAGCGCCGGCCGCTGGGACGGACCCGATCCCGAGCTCGCCTCCGCGGCGACCGCGACGGCCTCGGCCTACCTCATCCGCGAGGGCCCCTTCGGCCTCGTGCGGTCCCTCGAGCTGGGTCTCCGCGATCCCGATCCCGGCGCCCCCAGCTGGTCCATGGCCGTGGCGCTGGCCTCGGCCGCCGCCGGCGCCGAACCCCGCTGGAACGGCCCCGACCACGTCCAGATCGGCCGCCAGAACCACCACGCGCCGGACGGTCGTCGCCTGCTGGCATTCCCCGCATCGCCGGACTACCGGCGCTACAGCTACGCCGACGTCTACGCCGGCCGGTTCGACCCGGCCGACTTCGACGACTCCCTCGTCCTCGTCGGCGGCCGCCTCGGCAGCCAGGATCGCCACCGCACCCCCAGCGGCGAGTGGTACGGCGTCGAGCTCCTCGCCGCCGGCGTGGACAGTCTCGTGGGCCGCCACCAGCGGCTCCCCGTCTCCCTGGGCACCCGCGCCGGGATCGTGTTCACCGTTGCGCTCCTCGCCTTGCTCGCCTTCCGGCGCGTTCCTCTGTTCCTGGTCCTGATGATCGGTACCGGTCTCGCCTGCCTGTCCACGCACCAGCTCTCTGTCGCCGGCCTGGTCTGGCCGTGGACCGACGTGGCGGTGCTGCTAGCTGCAATGGCCCTGTTCGCCACGGGTGCGAGCCGGACTGCGATCAGGAAATCCGGGAAGGGGCAGAGGGGGCGCTGGCAGCTCGTTGTTTCGTAGGAGTCGACGGACCAGTCCAACGCAAACTAACTCCCCAACTCGCGTAGATCCTCGCCGGCCGGGCGACCGGAGGGGGTATCCGAGGACCGCATGGAGGCCGGCCCCACGGGATACAGCAGACTTCCCCGAACGATCCGGATTTCGGATCGAATCAGGCGGACAGGATAGAAGACCTCGTCAGTCGATCCGGAAAGCGGATCGTTTGCGAGGATTTGAAGGACGCTGGAGCTGAACTTGTCCGCACGCGCCCCGCGCGATAGGCTCCCCGGCACTCCGAAAAACTGAAACGGGCGCGCACACGCGCCAAAGCCCCGGGAGCCATCATGAGCGAGATCGAGTACTCGGTGATCGACCGTTTCCTGCGCTACGTCCAGATCGACACGAAGGCAGACGAGAGCTCGACCACGTGTCCGAGCAGCGAGAAGCAGAAGGACCTGGGCCGGCTGCTGGTGCAGGAGCTGCAGGAGCTGGGGCTGGACGGAGACATGGATGACAACGGGTACGTGTACGCGACCTTGCCGTCCAACAGCGACAAGGACGTGCCGGTGATCGCGCTGCTGGCGCACCAGGACACGTCGCCGGAGGCCCCAGGGGCCGACGTCAAGCCGATCATCCACGACTACACGGGCGGGGACATCGAGCTCTCCGGTGGGATCACCATCGAGGCGGCCGGGAACCCGGCGCTGGCCGATCTGGTGGGCACGCAGGTGATCACGTCCGACGGCACGACCCTGCTGGGGGCGGACGACAAGGCGGGCATCGCCGAGATCATGAATGCGGTGGAGCACCTGCTGAAGCACCCGGAGATCAAGCACGGCGAGGTGAGGGTCGTGTTCACCGTGGACGAGGAGGTGGGCCGCGGCGTGGACGAGCTCGACCGCGACCGGGTGGGCGCCGTGGCCGCGTACACCTTCGACGGCACCGTGGCCGGCACCATGGAGGTCGAGACCTTCTCGGCGGACCTGGCCGTGATCAAGTTCGACGGCGTCAACGTCCACCCGGGCTTTGCCAAGGACAAGATGACCAACGCGGTGAAGATGGCCGCGGCGCTGATCGAGATGCTGCCGAACGACAAGCTCAGCCCCGAGACCACCGAGGGCCTCGAGCAGTACGTGCACCCCTACACCATCGAGGGCGGCGTGGACGGCTGCACGGTCAAGGTGCTGTTGCGCTCCTTCGAGACGTCGGACCTGGCCGAGCAGGCCGAGTACCTGCGCGGCCTGGCCAGCGAGGTGCAGGCGAGGTACCCCGACGGCAGCATCGAGGTGGAGGTCAAGAAGCAGTACCGCAACATGCGTGAGGACCTCGAGAAGCACCCCGAGGTGGCCGAGATCGCCCGTGAGGCCATCCGCCGCGCCGGCCTCGATCCCGTGTCCGACGCCATCCGCGGCGGTACGGACGGATCCCGTCTCACCGCCGAGGGCCTGCCCACGCCCAACGTGTTCGCCGGCGGCATGAACTTCCACTCGGTGCGCGAGTACTGCGGTGTGGAGACCATGAAGAAGGCCGTCGAGGTGGGCGTGAACATCATGGCCCTGTGGGAGGAGCGCGCATGAGCGTCCGCGCGGAGAAGATCGCCCAGGCCGCCAGGCTGCTGGCCGACCACGACCTGGACCTGTGGCTGACCTACGTGTCGGAGAGCGCCAACCTGCCCGATCCGTCGCTGGAGTTGATCCTCGGCTCCAACGTGACGTGGTCGTCGGCGTTCGGCATCCACCGCTCGGGTGAGACCTTCGCCCTGGTGGGCAGCCTGGACGTGGCCAACGTCGAGAGCGCGGGCACCTTCCCGACGGTCACCGGCTACCAGGCGTCGATCCGCGACGAGCTGCGCGCGGTCTTGCAGCGGCTGGACCCGCGCGGCATCGGCCTGAACTACTCCAAGAGCTCGCCCATGGCCGATGGGCTGCGGCACGGGCTGTTCCTGCAGCTGCTGGACCTGCTGGAGGACACGCCGTACCCGAATCGCTTCACCTCGTCGGAGGCGCTGCTGGCCGACCTGCGCGGCCTCAAGACCCCCACCGAGCTGGCGCGTATCCGTGGCGCCGTGGACCTGACCATCGACCTGTTCGGCCGGGTGTCGGAGTTCATGGCCGTGGGTCGCACCGAAAAAGAGGTCGCGGCCTTCATGCTGGCCGAGGTCGAGAAGGAGGGGGTCGGCCTGGCCTGGGACGCCGATCACTGCCCTGCGGTGTTCACCGGCCCGGACAGCGCCGGCGCCCACGCGGGTCCCACGGATCGCCCGGTCGAGGCGGGGCACGTGCTCAACATCGACTTCGGCGTGCGCAAGGACGGCTACTGCTCGGACCTGCAGCGCACCTGGTACTTCCTGCGCGACGGCGAGACCGAGGCGCCACCCGCGGTGGAGAAGGGCTTCCGCACCATCGTCGAGGCCGTGCACGCGGCCGCCGACTTCCTGCGCCCCGGCGTCACCGGGAAGCAGGTGGACGACGTGGCGCGGTCCTACATCACCGACCGCGGCTACCCCGAGTACCCCCACGCGCTGGGCCACCAGATCGGCCGCGAGGCCCACGACGGCGGCGGCCTGCTGTGCCCCGAGTGGGAGCGATACGGGGACATCCCGCACATGAAGGTCCGCGAGGGCCAGGTCTACACCATCGAGCCGCGCCTGCCGATCGAGGGTCACGGTGTGGCCACGGTGGAGGAGATCGTCGTGGTCACGGCGGACGGCTGCGAGTTCCTCAGCCCGCCCCAGAAAGAGCTGTGGCTGGTGGGTTGACTCGCTTCCGCAACGCTTACAGAAACGCGGCCTACCGGCTACAATGAGGGGTGGCGGCGGGCCTCCGGGGAGTGACCATGTCGAAGGGGGACAGCCTGTTCGACTCCATCGATGACAAGCTCGATATCGAGGTCGTGCGCCAGCGCCTCGAGTCCATGGGACAGCTTGCCGCCGGTATCGCCCATGAGATCAACACTCCCATCCAGTTCGTCGGGGACAACGCGGCCTTCGTGCGCGACGCCTTCGACACGTTGGTGGAGCTGGTCGAGGGGCACCGCGAGCTGCTGGTGCGCGTGTCCGAGGGGCGGGTTCCCCGGTCACTTGTCGAGGATCTCAACGACAAGCTCGACCGCGCCGACCTCGACTTCCTCGTCGAGGAGGTGCCCCAGGCCATGGACGAGTCCAAGGAGGGCATCGACCGCGTGACCCGCATCGTGGCGGCCATGCGCGAGTTCTCCCACCTGGGCGGCGAGGAGATCGGCGAGGTGGACGTCAACGACTGCGTCCGCCGCGCCGTGACCGTGGCGCGCAACGAGTACAAGTACATCGCCGAGGTGAATACTCTGCTGGACCCGGCCGCGCCGCTGGTGCTGTGCCGTCGCGGCGAGCTCAACCAGGTGGTGCTGAACCTGCTGATCAACGCCGCCCACGCCGTGGCAGCGGTGGTGGACGCGGGGCAGCGGGACCGGGGTGAGATCATCCTGCGGACGCGCTGCGAGAACGGGAACGTCGTGCTGCGGATCGCCGACGACGGGTGCGGCATCCCCCCGGAGGTGACAGCGCGGATCTTCGAGCCGTTCTTCACCACCAAGGAGGCGGGAAAGGGCACGGGGCAGGGGCTGGCCATCGTGCGGACCCTGGTGGAGGGGATGGCGGGTAAGTTGACCTTCAAGTCCAAGGTGGGTGTGGGAACGGCGTTCGACATCCGCCTCCCCCTGGCCCGACTGGACATGGACGGTGAGGACTCTTCGGGC
The DNA here is from genome assembly GCA_964558555.1 of uncultured Rickettsiales bacterium. Classification (GTDB taxonomy): domain Bacteria; phylum Myxococcota_A; class UBA796; order UBA9615; family CAYRNR01; genus CAYRNR01. Next base: position 24,530 of record CAZLEO010000001.1, read on the forward strand.
CGCTCCTGGGAGTGGTAGCGCATGTGTGGGAGCAGGACGTGAGCAAGAAGCGGGTTCTTTTCGTGGACGACGAACGCCGGGTGCTGCACGGGCTCCGGCGCATGCTGCGACCCATGTCCAGTCAGTGGGAGATGCGGTTCGCCAGCAGCGGCGCCGAGGCGCTGAAGGTGCTGGCCGAGACGCCCCACGACGTGATCGTCGCGGACCTGCGCATGCCGGCCATGGACGGAGCGCAGCTGCTGCAGCAGGTGACACGCGACTACCCGAACATGGTGCGCATCGTGCTGTCGGGCCAGCCCGAGATGGAGCACTTCCTCAAGACCGTGGGCCCGGCCCACCAGTACCTGGCCAAACCCTGCGAGGCGAAGCGCCTCAAACGAACGGTCCGTCGCGCCAGCGCGGTTCAGGAGCTGATGGTCACGCCGTCGCTGGCCCGCATCGTCGGCGGCATGGAGTCCCTGCCCAGCCGCAGCGCCTCGGTCCAGGAGCTGCTCGGGGAGCTCATGTCCCCCGACTGCACCGTGAGGACCGTCGCCGAGATCGTAGGCCGCGACATGGGGATGACCACCCGCGTGATGCGTGTGGTCAACTCCGCGTTCTTCGGCCTGCCCAAGCCGGTGTCGGATCCGGCCAAGGCCGTCTCCCTGCTGGGCCTGGACGCCATCCGCTCGCTGGTGATGTCCCTGCAGCTGTTCTCCACCTTCGACGGGGCCGGGGACTCGGGGCTCTCCCTGGACGGCATGTGGAAACACTGCTCCTCGGTGGGGGCCTGCGCCCGCAAGCTCGCCCGCGTGGAGAACCTGGGGCCGGTGGAGACGGGGCACGCGCTGCTCGCCGGCCTGTTGCACGACATGGGCAAGCTCGTGCTGGCGGATCAGTTCCCGGAGGCGTACGGGCGCTTGCTGGAGCGCACGCGCGAGGAGGGCGTGGCCCTGTGGGACCTGGAGGCGGAGGAGTTCGGCGCGGACCACGGCGTGGTGGGCGCCTACCTCGCCGGCCTCTGGGGTTTCCCTCACCCGGTGGTCGAGGCGCTGCTGTACCACCACCGGCCCTCCGACGGGTTCTCCAAGGGCCCCGACGTGCTGTCGCTGGTCCACATGGCCAACGCCCTGGAGCACGAAGCGCGCGCCCGTCCCGAACCTTCGGAGGCGGACCCGGAGTTCCTGGAACAGGTGGGCCTCAAGGAGCGGTTCGACGAGTGGCTCGCCGCCGCCGCGGACGAGGGGGAGGGGACATGAACCGCAGGATCCTGTTCGTCGATGACGAACCCAACGTGCTGTCCGGCTTGCGGCGCACGGCCGCGCGCCAGTTCGACGTGACCACGGCCTCCGGCGGCGCCGCGGCGCTGCGCATCCTGCTCGATGAGGAGCCGTTCGCCGTGGTCGTATCCGACATGCGCATGCCCCGCATGGACGGCGCCGAGCTCCTGTCCCGGGTCCAGGGCTTCGCGCCGGAGACCACGCGCATGATGCTCACCGGCGCGGCCGAGCTGGGCGTGGCCATGGAGGCGGTGAACCGGGGGCAGATCTTCCGCTTCATGACCAAGCCGTGCTCACGGGACGACCTGACCGCCGCCCTGGAGGCGGGCGTCGAACAGTACCGACTGGTCACCGCCGAGAAGGAGCTGCTCGACCGCACGCTCAAGGGCAGCGTGCGGGTGCTGTCCCAGGTGCTTTCCGTGGTCAACCCCACGGCGTTCGGCCGGGCCAGTCGCGTGCGCCGGATCGCCCAGCTGGTCATGGAGGAGACGGGCGAACCCATGCCCTGGTGGGTGGACGTGGCCGCCATGCTCTGCCAGATCGGCTGCGTCACGGTGCCCGAGGAGCTGTTGCTCCGCTGGCGCCGCGGCGAGCTGCTCAGCGAGGAGGAGAAGGCCATCATCGCCGAGCACCCGCGTGTGGCCTCGCAGATGCTGTCCAAGATCCCCAGGATGCAGCGCGTGAGGCAGGGCATCCTCTACCAGGACAAGCGGTATGGCGGCGGCGGCCTGCCCGCGGACGGCAAGCGAGGCGACGAGATCCCCTTTGCCGGGCGTCTCATCAAGCTGGCGCTGGATTTCGAGATGTCCATCATGAAGGGCACCAACCCCGCCCAGACCATGGTCGCCCTGGACGCCCGCGCGGGGTGGTACGACCCCGACATGCTCGGCGCCCTTCACGGCGTGGTGAGGCACGGCAAGTCCCACGAAAAGGACGAGCTGATGATCCACCAGCTGGAGGTCGGCATGATCATCGACAGCGACGTTCACGCCAAGGACGAGATGCTGCTGGTGAGCAAGGGGACCGAGATCACGGGCCCGCTGCTGGGCAAGCTGGACAACTGGGAGCGCCTCGAGCGCGTCGAGGGCCCCATCGCCGTCAAGATCCCGAAGCCCGGGGGCGGCTTCTTCATGTAGCGGGCTGGTCCGCCAGCAGCGGACCGATCTTGCGCTCCACGTCGGCCGCGGAGAACCCGGCCGACAGGAACGTGGTCGCGCCGCGGCGGAGGGCGGCCAGCACCCTGGAGCGGACGAGCAGGCCGGACGCGGCGGCCACCGGGATCTCCCGGCCGCTCGCGCGACCCAGGCGGATCAGCCGCCAGGTGTCCTCCTCGTCGTCGAGCCCCACGACCATCACCTTCACGGACATGAAACGCAGGACGGCGCGGGCCTCCTCGCTGCTGTTCGCGATGCACACGGGGAGGCCAGTCCCCTCGAGGGCTTCGCGGATCTCTTCGGGGTCCATGTCGCGGACGCGGCCCACGAAGAGCAGCAGGTCGGGTGCCAGCTCGTGCATCCCATCTCCGTTCGGTGCGTTCCTGATCATCGGACGTTCGCGGGATTCCTTGATGTTTTTCCGTTCACCAGCTTTTTTGCGTTTCAGATCCATGCGGGCGCGATCCAAATCACTCGCGCGTTGGCTATAATCTTCGCACTGCCCTGGGTGGGGCAGGCGGGCGAGGGAGGTCGATATGGCTTGGTGGCGCTCCGGGAGCACCACGGACCCGGGATCTGCGGCGCCGACCAGCGGCGGGCGATCGAACCGGCGGCGATCGCTGCTCGAGGAACAGGCCAGGAGCATCAAGGCGCTCTCGCGGGGTTGCCGCACGTTGGTGGTGGCGTTCCGCCACCTGGCGGTCCACTCCCACTTCGCCGAGGTCAAGAAGTACCGCCGCGCCCTGGACGACCTGGATCTGGACCTGACCGACGGTGAGGTGCCCTCCGAGCGCGAGTTCCGCCAGGCGGCCAGCGGACTGGTCCAGGAGCTGCTGCACCTGCACAAATCCCGCGAGAAGGTGCTGGGCAACCTCGTCGAGGAGATCTCGTCGGCCCTGTACCAGGGGTCCCAGGAGTCCGAGGACATCCGCCAGGAGATGCAGGAGAACATCAAGGCCATCGCCGATGCCACCGAGCTGGGCAACATGGAGGACATGGTCAAGCAGATCCGCGGCCAGGTCCGCGATCTGCAGACCAACGTGGAGCAGCAGCGAGAGAAGGAGCGGGCGCACCAGGAGGCCCTCAACAGCGAGCTCGGTGAGATGAAGGGGCAGCTGCAGCGCGCCGAGGCCGACCTGCAGGTCGACGCCCTCACCGGGGTGTGCAGCCGCCGCTGGCTCGACGAGTACCTCCAGACCAAGCTCCCGGCAGACGAGGACGACGTCCTGTGCCTGGCCATGGTGGACGTGGACCACTTCAAGTCCGTCAACGACACCCACGGCCATGACGTGGGTGACGAGGTCCTCAAGGCGCTGGGGCGCTGCCTCGACGAGGTGGTGATGCGCAAGACCGACTTCGTGGCCCGCTTCGGGGGCGAGGAGTTCGCCGTGCTGCTCGACGCGTCGAGCCTGCAAGGCGGCCTCGCGGTGGCCGAGCGCCTGCGTCAGGCCATCGAGGCGATGAACATCGAGACGGCCGCGGGGGTGCTCAAGATCACGGCCAGCCTCGGTGTGGCCGCGTCCCGCTACGGCGAATCCCCGCGGGAGCTGTTCCAGCGCGCGGACGGCGCCCTGTACGTGGCCAAGCGCAACGGCCGCAACCGGGTGGAAGCCGCTGCCGGGAGCCGCTAGCGCCTAGTCCGTCTCGAATTTCCCATTGACCACGTCGGTCGATCCCAGCTACTCTGATAAAAGCACGAATAAGACTCGCCCCTTTTAGGCCAGGGAGGTCAGGACGACTCTCCGGGGGCAGACTCCTCCTCAGGAACCAGGATGGCTCCAGAGGAGGACGGTTCGTTCTCGCCCGGAGGGCGGGGTAGGCGCTCCTCGACAAGCGCTCCCCGTTGACGTCGTCCAGACCCCGAAAGGATCGGGAAGCATGGACGCTTACATATCCGGGCGGACCCTCCACGGACAGCAGGTGGGAGACTGGATCCTCGACCAGGATCCCACCGCGTCGCTCAACTTCATCTCGGCCCCACGCGACCTGGACGAGGCGCTGCGCCGCGGCGACCGGGCCCAGGTGTTCACGGTGATCGGCGACATCGAGGGGGACAAGCGCGTGCTGGCGCTGCTGTCGTCCCTGTCCGAGGAGGGGTGCGAGAACCTGACGTTGTTGTGTCCCGCGGAGCTGCGCGACGAGCTGGCGTCGCTGTTGCCCCGGTGGCTGCGTCCCAAGCTGGCGCTGTTCGACGAGGCCTCGGTCACCGCCGCGGTGGCCCGCCCCAGCCGCGACCTCGAGCTGGACTTCGAGGATCCGGACCAGGACCCCGACGTCCACTTCGACTCCATGGTCGGCGAGTCGAGCGCCATGCTCGCGGTCTACCAGCGCATCGAGAAGGTGGCCCCCACCCAGTGCAGCTGCCTGGTCACCGGAGAGTCGGGCACGGGCAAGGAGCTCGTGGCGCGCGCGGTCTACGACTCCAGCCCCCGCACGGACGCCCCGTTCGTGGCGATGAACTCCGGCTCCATCCCGCGCAACCTGGTCGAGAGCCAGCTCTTCGGCCACGAGAAGGGCGCGTTCACCGGGGCGGTCGGCCGGCAGAAGGGCATGTTCGAGGTCGCCGACGGCGGCGTCATCCTCATCGACGAGATCGGCGAGCTGCCCATCGAGGTCCAGCCGGTGCTGTTGCGCGTACTGCAGGACGGCGAGATCGTGCCGGTGGGCTCCACGCGCGCCCGCAAGGTGGACGTGCGGTTCATCGCCGCGACCAACCGCGATCTGTGGTCCGAGGTGGAGGCCGGCAACTTCCGCGAGGACCTCTTCTACCGCCTCGACGTGGTGCCCGTGCACCTGCCCCCGCTTCGGGAGCGGCGCGACGATATCCCGTTGCTGATCAGCCACCACGCACGGACCCTCAACCGCAAACATGGCCTGAGAATTGCAGGAATGAGCCGTGGTTGTCTGGAGGCGCTGCAACGTTACCGGTGGCCCGGCAATGTGCGGCAGCTCCTCCACATCCTGGAGCGGATGATGGTGCTGACAGAAGGAGCTGTCCTCGAAGTGGCCGACCTGCCCTCGCTGGTGTCGAACCAGCGCGAGGAGACCACATCGGTGACCCTCGACGTGCCCGACGACGGGCTCGACTTCTACGCCGAGACCGAGCGCTTCCAGAAGGCGATCCTCCACCAGGTGCTGGATCGGGTCTCCTGGAACAAGAACCAGGCGGCCAACCTGCTGCGGATGAACCGCACCACCCTGGTGGAGCGCCTCAAGCGGCTCGGCATGACCCCGCAGGTCGACGCGGACACGAGATGATCGCAGCGCCCCTGCTGGCCGCCTTCATCGTGGCGGCGCCCTTGCCCCCGGGTTACGAGGACCTGGGCGAGGTGGCCCTGCAGGTGGGGTCCGGCGTGGAGGTGGACACCGACGCCTGCCCTGTGGCAGGGGAGTACCGCGTCCGGGTCAGCTCCGCCGATCCCGATCTCCTCCCTCGACTGCAGGCGCTCACGCACCCGTCCGTGCGCGCCGTTCGGGTGAACACGCCGTCGGACGGGATCACCCAGATCACGTTCAAGCTGAACTCTGGGGTGCTGTGGGCCGACACGGAGGTGGACGCGACGGGCGAGCTGACCGTCCGGTTCGCCGGCGTGGCCAGCGAGGGGGCGACACCGAGCCTCACCGAAGTGCTCGAGACCAGCGTGGCCGGGCGCCGCAAGTCCCCCCTGTCCGAGGAGACCGGGTTCATGCCCCTGGGCGAGGGCAGCCCCTGGTCCTTCGTGTCGTTCCCGCTGCACCCGCCGGTGGTGGAGCCGTTCATCCCCATCTCCGAGACGGCGAGGCCCGCCGATGCCGTCCCGCCGCTGGTGGCCACGGCCGACCTGTTCGACGCCCTCGAGGTGCGCAAGGTCGCCGCCGTGGAGGGGGACAGCTGGTGGTTCGAGGCGGCCGACCATTTCATGCTCGTGGCATCGAAGCTCAGCGACGACGCCACCTTCGAGGCGGCGCTGGCGCTCACCGGCGAGGCGCTGTACCTCTCCGGCGGCAACGACGAGGCATACGAGTACTTCGAGCGGGTGCTGGCCGCCTACCCCGACTCGCCCCGGAGCGGTTGGTACCTCTTCGGACGCGGCCTGGCCAAGCAGGGGATGGGGCGGCACACGTCGGCCCTGGAGGACCTGGAGGCCGCCGTGGCCGGGCTCCCGTCCGAGGAGCGCGGCATGCCCATCGCCGCGATGATCGCGTCGCTGGCCTCCCTGGACCGCTGGGACGCCGCCTTCGCCCTGTCCACGGCCCTGCGGAGCGGCTGGCCCGACACCTACTTCGATCCCTGGCTGGAGGCGGAGCTGGCCTACCGCGCCGAGGATCCGGCGCGCACGTCCGAGCTGCTGGAGACCATGCAGGAGCTCGACGACCCACGCCGGCCCCTGGTGCTCGTGCGACTGGCCGACTGCGCGTGGCTCAACGGCGACGACGACGCGTTCCTGTACTGGCTCGCCAGCGCGCGGGCGTCCGGGGACGCGTCCGCCGGGATCATGGCGCAGCTGCGCCGGCTGGAGTGGCAGATCCTCGGGGGCGAGGTGGTGAGCTACCCCACGGTCATCGCCGAGCTGCGCTCCCTCGCGGCCGTGGAACCCCGCGCCGGCCTCGAGGTGGCCCTGGCAGAGGGGGCGTTCCTGCACCGCGACCACATGCTGCTCGACGCCTGCCGGCTGGATCGCGAGACGCTGCGCAACTACCCGGACTTTCCTGCCGCGGCCGCGGTGGAGACCCGCCTTTGCAACGCAGCCTCCATGTTGATGGAGGTGGCCCACGAGGACGGCGACCAGCTCGAGGAGGCGGGCGTGTTCATGGACTTCGTGGACGGCCGTGAAGCGCGCGCGTGCATCGATCCCGACCTGCTGCGCCGGGGCGCTGCGGTGCTGGAGTCGCTGGGCCTGTGGGAGCAGGCGCGGCGATCCCTGAGCAACCTGATGGTCCACGAGGATCTCACCCCCGTGGAGCGGGAGGGTGTGGTGCTGCACCTGGGCCGCATCTACCTGGAGACGGGGCGCGTACCGGACGGCCTGGAGACCATCGACTACTACCGCGACAGCCTGGACTCCCACGAGCTGCAGGACGAGGCCGACCTGCTCGCCGCCCAGCTGGTGCTGGCGCGCGGCGGCGAGGGGGACGCGCGCAAGGCGCTGGACATGGCCGGGCCGCTGACGGACGGCCGCAAGGACGCCTCAGTGCAGCGCCGCGCCGCCCGGCTCAAGGGGCGCGCGGCCGTGGTGTTGCGGGACTGGAAGGCCTGCGCGGAGGGCTACGAGCAGGCGCGCCGCACCGACGAGCGCGACGCAGACTGGCACTACGACGGCCTGCTCATGGGCTGGGCGCTGGTGCACGACGGCCGCAGCGCCGAGGCCGCGGCCGTCCTCGAAGGGGTGGATCCCGAGGAGCTGGCCGAGCCGGCCCAGGCTCCATACGGCTTCGCCCTGGCCCGCGCCTACCGCGGCCTGGACCGGGAGGCGGAGGCCGAGGCGCTGCTGCAATCGGCGCGCATCCAGGCCGGGGAGACCGCCTGGGTCGACCTGTCGCGGCTCGAGCTCGACGACGTGGCCTGGGACGCCCGATTCGAGGAGCTGATCTCGGTGCCGGGCGCTCCGGATCCCACCGTCACCGAACCGTCAGAGCCTTGACACGATCGTCAGCCGGTCGTCGCCGGAACCCCCTCTCCGGCCCCTGAATCCACCCCCCTCGTCACCCCACCTCGAAAACAAAGTCGGCACGGGCCTTGCACACTTCCTCTTCGAGCCGAACCGATCGGCGCCGGAGGCACCATGAGCCTGAACCTGCTGGACCCCGTCACCGCAGCCATCGACCGTGTGCTCGATCTGCGCACCCGGCAGCAGGGCATGGCGGCGGCGAACCTGGCCAACGCGGACACCCCCGGGTACCGGGCCCGCCACGTGGACTTCGGCAAGTCGTTGACCCGGTTGCTGCGCATGCAGGCGAGCCAGCCGGTCAAGACCCACGGCGCCCACCTGGGCGACGACGCGTCCCGCGCCGTGGTGGTCCGCACCGTGGACCCCCACCCCTGGGCCGCGGACGGCAACTCGGTGGACCCGCAGCGCGAGATGGCGGTCCTCACCGAGAACCAGCTGCTCTACAACGCCTCCATCGAGATCTTCAACCGCCGCCTGGGCATGCTCCGGTACGCGGTCAGCGAAGGGAAGTAGTCATGGATCTGGTCGGACTTCTGCAGGTAAGCGCCAGCGGGTTGTCGGCCCAGCAGCTGCGCATGGAGATCGTGTCGGCGAACCTGGCCAACGCCCACACGACCCGTTCCGCGGACGGTGGACCCTACGTGCGCAAGGAGCCGGTCCTTCGCTCGGTCGCCGTGCCCACGTCGGGCCCGCAGTTCGCGGACAGGCTGCGGGCGCACCTGCAGCAGGTCATCGTCCAGGACGTCCAGGACGACGCGTCGGGCCCGCGCCGCACCTACGACCCCGGGCATCCGGATGCGGACCCCGCCGGGTACGTGATGATGCCCAACGTGGACGTGATGCGGGAGATGGTGGACCTGGTCAACGCCACGCGCTCGTACGAGGCGAACGTCACGGCCCTGTCGGCCACGCGCGCCATGCTGCTCAAGGCCCTCGAGATCGGCAAGTAGGAGGACGGCGATGAAGGTGGACACGTCCATGAGCTCGGCCGCCGCGCAGATCGCGGACAAGGCGATCGAGCTGGCGAACGCGGCCCAGGGACCCGGCGGGGTCAAGCCCGCGGGCGAGACCCAGGGGGCCCAGTTCGCGTCGAAGGTGCGCGAGGCCGTGGGCTCGCTGGTGGAGACCGGGGCCGAGGCGGACCACAGCGTGATGACGCTGCTCTCGGGTGGAGAGACCGATCTGCACACCGCCATGGTGCAGATGGGCGAGGCGGATCTGCAGCTTCGGTTCATGGTCCAGCTACGCAACAGAGCCATCGCCGCGTACGACGAGGTGATGAGGCTGCAGGTGTGACGTGGCCGCTGACGGCTGCTTGAAGGTGGAAGACCCATGGATGCTCTGAGTCAGCTCTACGCACGGTTCCTCGAATTCTGGGGCGGCCTGACCCCCCGCCGGCGCACCTCCCTCGCGATCATCGTGGGGGTCTGTTTGGTGGCGACGGTGGCCATGCTGGCCTGGGCCCAGCGGCCCGAGTGGACGCCGGTGGTCGGCGGCCTCGAGCCCGACGAGGCCCGCATGCTCGTGCAGTCCATGCGCGAGCAGGACTTCAAGGTGCTGGTCAAGGGGGACCAGGTGCTGGTGCCCGCGTCGGACCTGGAGGAGGCCCGGCTGGCGGCGTACGGTAGCGACGTGGGTTCCACGCTGCCGGGGATGATCATGCTCCTCGACCGCAAGGGCATGGGCTTGACGCGGGAGCAGGAGAAGGCCACCTACCAGGTGGCGCTGCAGGGGGAGCTCGCGCGCACGATCTCCCGCTTCTCCGCGGTCGGCCGCGCGAGCGTGCAGCTGGTCATGCCGCGCGAGGCCCTGTTCCCCGAGGACCGGGTCGAGCCCAGCGCCAGCGTGATGCTCGACCTCAAGCCGGGCAAGACCCTGTCCACCGAGCAGGTCACCGCGGTGACCAACCTCGTGGCCGCGGCCGTGCCTCGCCTCGTGCCCGACGACGTGGTGGTGGCCGACACGGGCGGCAACATGCTGACCCGGCCCATGCGCGAGGACGACGCCGCCGCGGACGTGGACCGCCTGCTGTCGTACACCAAGCAGGTGGAGCACTCGCTGCAGCAGAAGGCCCTGACCCAGCTCGAGCGCATCTACGGCCCGGGCCGCGCCCTGGTGGAGGTCACCGCCCGCATCGACACCTCCAGCCGCGAGTCCAGCGCGGTGGACTTCGACGCCAACGGAGTCGCCGCCCGGTCCATCCAGAGCCAGGAGACGTCCGAGAGCGGCGGCCAGTCCACGGCGCAGGGGGTGCCCGGCACCGGCGCCAACCTCCCGGAGATCGAGGCGCGAGCCGGCGGCGGCGCGAACTCCCTGACCGAGGCCACCACCGCGGCCGAGACCCTCAACTACGAGGTCCCCACCACCACCGAGCACCGCGTGCAGCCGCCCGGCACCATCCAGGACCTCTCCGTGTCGGTGCTGGTGGACGGCGACATGCAGCTGGACGAGGCCACGGGCGAGGAGGTCTACGTCCCGCGCACCGAGGACGAGCTGACCCAGATCGAGTCCATCGTGGCCGCGGCCGTGGGCATCGACTCCAAGCGTGGTGATCGCATCTCGGTGGCCAACCTGCCGTTCCGCGCCGTGGAGCTGGAGACCGGGACCACCGCCAGCGTACCCTTCTTCCAGCGCTTCAAACCCGGGGACTGGATCAGCTGGATCGTGCTGCTGGCCATCCTGGTGCTGACGTACCTCTACGTCGTCAGGCCGGTGATGTCGTCCGTGATCGGCCCCAGCCCGGAGGAGCGCGTCGCGCAGATGGCCGGCATGGGCATGCTGCCCGACGGCCGCAGCGAGGAGTTCCAGAACCGGCTGCTCCAGTTGACGGGGCACGAAGGGGAGGGGGACCCCCTCGTCTCGGTGATCCGCGGCAACCTGACGGGCACCGTGCGCCACCTGCAGAGCTGGATCGAGGAGAGCTGACGTGGCCAGGGAGATCCGCGATTCGTCCGAGTTGACGTCGCTGCAGAAGGCCTCGGTGCTGGTGATGAGCCTGCCCGAGGACCTGGTGCGGGAACTGCTCAAGCAGCTGCCGCCCGAGTACGTGCGCGCCATCGGTAACACCGTGGCCAACCTGCCGCGCATCAACGCCGAGATCATCGAGGAGATCTGCCTGGAGTTCGTCAACGAGCTCGTCTCCCCCCTGCCGCGCCAGCTCGAGGGGCGTCAGTACCTCCACCACGTGTTTCCTCGCGTGGTGGATCCGAACATGGCGCAGGAGATCGTGCGCGAGGTGGAGGGCCGCGAGCTGCGGTCCATCCGCATGTGGTTGCGCACCGTGCCCAACATGACGCTGGCGTCCGTGCTGTCGCGCGAGCACCCGCAGACCATCGCCGTGGTGTGCGCCCTGGCCGAGCCGCGGATCTCCGGGCAGATCCTCAAGGGGCTGCCCGACGAGGTGCGCGACGAGGTGCTTTTCCGCCAGGCCGGCCTCGAGGAGCTGCCCGCGGAGGTCCTCGGTGAGATCGAGGAGGTGCTCGTGCGTGACGTGGCCCCCGGGCCACCGGACGCCCGGACCGACCTCGAGGGCATCGAGAGCGCCGCGTCCGTGCTCAAGAACCTGCCGCCGGAGGAGCGGGAGACGGCGCTGCAGCGCATCCGCAAGATGGACGAGGAGATCGCCGAGCAGATCATGCGGTCCATGTACAGCTTCGACACGCTGTACTACGCCGACGACCGCGGCATCCAGGCGCTGCTCAAGGTGGTGGATCGCAAGGACCTCACCGTGGCGCTCAAGGGCACGACCATGGGCGTGCAGGAGAAGTTCTTCAAGAACATGTCCGAGCGAGCCGCGGCGTTCCTGCAGGAGGACCTGGACGTGATGGGCGCCATGCGCACCACCGACGTGGAGGAGGCGCAGCGGCGCATCATGGCCCAGGCGCTGGTGCTGGAGTCCGAGGGCAACCTGATGTTCGTGGAGATGGACGCGGAGGACATGTTCTAGATGGGCTTCACCCCCCTGGGCAAGGGACGTCGGGGCTTCACGCCCGTGGGCGGTGCTGCGCCTGGCTTCCGGCCGCTGCGGCCGATCGAGCCGGAGCCGGCCGCGTCCGCCGGTCCGCCGCCCGAGGTCCTCGCCGAGGGTTCCCTCGACGACGAGGAGATGTCCGTGTCCCTGCGCGCCGAGGGCCGCGAGGAGGGCTTCGAGCGCGGCTACCAGGAGGGGCAGGAGCAGGCGCGCGCCGAGCTCGCGGCCACGGTGGAGACCGCCGAGGAGCTGGTCAAGGAGTTGCAGTCCACACGGGCGCGGATGTTCGACTCGTCGCGCAACGACCTCGTCGACATGCTCGCGGCCAGCCTGGAGTGGCTGCACCTGGCCTCCCTGGAGACGGATCGTGAGCTCATCGTGCGCGTCGTGGACGCGGTGCTCGCCGACTTCCAGGGGGACGAGAAGATCACGCTGCACGTGAACCCCGAGGACCACGACACCATCGTCGCCGAGCTCAGCCTGGGGCAGCGCCCCTGGACCGGCTGGGATCTGAGCATCGTGCAGGACGCGGAGATCCAGCGCGGGGGCTGCCTGGTCAAGGCGCCCGAGGGCAGCGTCGACGCCACGATCACCGAGCGGCTGAGCCGCCTGCAGGAGGAGATCGAAGCGCTGCGGGCCCGCGAGGATGACGAGCTGGACCTGGAAGGTGACCTGTGATGCCGGCCGATCACCGACCCCTGCGCGGCGCCGCCAACCGCATCCGCGGCCTGCCCCGCTTCCGGCGGCAGGGCACCGTGTCCGACGTGGTCGGGACCGTGATCGAGGGCAACGCCCCCGGCGCCGTGCTGGGCAGCCTGTGCGCGGTGGGCGCCGACACCGGCGGCGAGCCGCTGCTGGGCGAGGTGGTGGGATTCCGCGGCAAGTCCGTGCTGGTGATGCCCTACGGCGAGCTGGCCGGCGTGTACCACGGGTCCTCCCTGGAGATCCTCGGCACCTCCTTCAGCATTCCCGTGGGCAACGACCTGCTGGGACGCGTCGTGGACGGCCTGGGCCGGCCCATCGACGGCGGCCCGCCCATGGATCCGGAGACCGATGTCTCCGTGTGGAGTGAGGGGGTGTCGCCCCTGCACCGAGCCCGCATCGAGGAACCCCTCGAGCTGGGTATCGGCGCGCTGGACAGCATGATGGTCTGCGGCCGGGGCCAGCGCATGGGCATCTTCAGCGGCGCGGGCGTGGGCAAGTCGACGCTGCTGGGCATGATCGCCCGCGAGGTCTCGGCGGACATCAACGTCATCGCCCTGATCGGTGAGCGCGGTCGCGAGGTGCGCGAGTTCGTCGAGCGGGATCTGGGTGAGGCGGGCATGGAGCGATCCGTGGTCGTGGCGGTCACGTCGGACCAGTCGCCCGTGCTCCGGGTCAAGGGGGCCTTCGTGGCCACGGCCATCGCCGAGCACTTCCGCAACCAGGGGCTGCACGTGGTGCTGATGATGGACAGCTTGACGCGGTTCTCCATGGCCCAGCGGGAGATCGGCCTGGCCGTGGGCGAGCCCCCGACCGCGCGCGGCTACACCCCCTCGGTGTTCGGCATGATGCCCCGCCTGCTGGAGCGGTGCGGTCCCCTGGACGCCGGCGGCTCCATCACCGGCCTGTACACGGTCCTGGTGGAGGGGGACGACCTGCGCGATCCCATCGCGGACACGGCCCGGGCGATCCTCGACGGGCACGTGGTGCTGTCTCGACAGCTCGCGGCGCGGGGCCACTACCCGGCCGTGGACGTGCTGTCGTCGATCTCCCGCGTCATGCCCGACGTGGTGGACGACGCCCACATGGCGGACGCGGCGCGCGTGCGCCGCCTGCTGTCCATCTACGAGGACGCCGCGGAGATGATCAACATCGGCGCGTACCGCCCGGGCAGCAACCCCGCGGTGGACCACGCCATCGAGATGATGCCGGTGGTGGACCGCTTCCTGCGACAGGACCGCAAGGAGAGCCCCTGCTTCTCCGAGACCCGCGAGGCGCTGGGCGAGCTGGCGTCCCTGATCGACCTCGACCGCCTCGACGGAGTGGCCCGATGACGCGCGACACCCGCACGAGGCTGAGGGACCTGGCGCGCCACGAGCGCGACGAGGTCGCGGCCAGGCTGCGGCGCCTGGAGGGGCGGCTCGCCGAGATCGACGAGTCCCTCGAGGCCCTGCTGGGGGAGATCGCACGGTCCGAGATGACGGTGCGGGAGCGGCTGACGGACATGTTCGACCGCGAGGCCACGGTGAACTACATCGCCGGTCTGCGTGAGCGCGAGAAGTCCCTGCGCGACCAGCGTGTCGAGGTGATCACCCGGCGCGACGAGGTCCGCAAGAGCCTGAAGCAACGGGTGGTGGAGCATCGGCAGATGGACAAGCTCGTGGAGAACGCCAGGAACACCCAGGAGCTGGAGACCCAGCGGCGGGAAGAGATGACCTCGGACGACCTCGCCAGCGGGCACTGGCACACGGTGCGGGAGGGTAACGGTGACTGAGCGATGGAGACTGCTCGGGCTCGCGCTGCCCGCCGTCCTGGCGGTGCTGTTCGTGGCCCACCTCGCGTGGAGCCAGGACGAGGAAGCCGAGGAGGGCGATGAGGGCGACGAGGAGGCCGAGGTCGAGGGAACCGACGACTCCGATCGCAAGCGGGCGCCCGCCGTGGTGGCCGCGCCGGTGGAGTACTGCGTGTCCCCCGAGGAGATGGCCATCCTGGAGCTGGTGGGGCACCGCCACTGGGAGCTGCAGCAGCGCGACGAGCTGCTGGTGGTCCAGGAACAGGCCGTGCGCTCCATGCAGCAGGAGATCCGCGCCGAGGTGCGGCGACTGGAGCAGCTGCGCAAGGCCATCGAGGACCTGCTGCTGGCCCGGGAGCAGGCACGCCGCGACGGCGGAGACGCCCTGGTGCAGATGGTCAACCAGATGAAGGCCGCGGACGCGGCCGAGATGTTGTCCCGCATGGATCCGCTGCTCGCCGCGGCGGTGCTGGAGCGACTCTCGCCCCGACAGGCGGGGAAGATCCTGGGCGCCATGGACCCGGCCACGGCCGCCATGCTCGGCGGCTCCCTGGCCATGGACGAAATCGAGGAACCCGCGGCGAACGAGGGGGAAGGCCCATGAGCAGGCTCCGACGTGTGCTGGACACCAGCAAGCTGGTCGCGGGCCAGGGGCCCCAGCAGCGCTCGAGGGTGGAGTCGCAGCCCGTGGACGACGCGGCGCAGCGCTTCCAGGAGATGGTCGCGACCCGATCGGACCGCGAAGGCGCGGCGCCCCGCCCGGCCGAGCGCCCCGAGGCGAGCCCCGACCGCGGCGAGGACGTGGTGGATCTGACTCCCGAGACGCTGGTCTCGGTGGTAGCGCCTCCGGCGCGTGAGGACGAGTCCGAGGTGCTGGGCGACGAGCCGTCGCCGCCGCGGACGGAGCCCGAAGCCCCCGCCCAGCCCCAACCCGCGCCGGCGCCCGCGCCCGCGCAGGCTTCGGCTGCTGCGACGGCCCCGGCCCCCGCGCCCACGCCCGCGTGGAAACCGCTGACAGCCTCCGCGCTGGACGCGGCGCGCGGTCACGACCCTGCGCCGGCCCTGCGCGACAAGCCCGTGCCCCCGCCCCCGGTCCTGGCGGCCCCGGCCGAGCCCTCCCCCGAACCCCAGGCAGGGGGGGGAGTGCGAGCCTGGCTGGCCAGCAAGGGGGCCCCACCGGCCGCCGAGGTGACCACCCCCACGGTGGACGCCGCGGCGACGGCGTCCGCGGATGCGCCCGCTGCGGGCCCGGGCGGCAGCTTGCCCGTCGGCCTGGCCGGCGCCCCGGCGGTGAAGTGGGCCGAGGTGATGCGCAAGGGCGCGCAGCGCGCCCAGGGTTCGCCGGTCGCCGGCGCCCCGGCAGTGACCGCTGGATCATCGGGCTCGGGCGACCTGCCCAGGGAGCTCATGGATCTGATCGCGGGCAAGTCCCAGCGGCCTGAGACTGCGCCGGAGGAGGCGCAACCGGACCCACCGGCCGCCGCGGATCGACCCGCCAATGCCCCTCGCGAGGATTCGCTGCTGCAGGCCTTCGACAAGGCCATGGCTGCGGCGCGCGAGCCCGCTACCCCGGCGGGCGCGGCCACACGATCCGCGGCCGCCGCGCGGCCCGCCGCCCCGCCGCAGCCGGCCTTCTTCGCGCCCGCGCCGGAGCAGCCCCCCGGCGCCATGCGCATCCGCGTGCCCACCGCCAACGGCGAGACCGTCCGCGGCAGCCTGCACGTGGACCCGGACACCCGCGCCGTCCGGCTGACGCTGGCGGTGCAGGAGGGCGACACGGCGCGATCCATGTCCACGGCTCACGAGATGCTGCGGGCGCGCCTGGCCGACGAGGGCTACCAGCTCAACAGCTACGTGGTGCGCCACGACGGCAAGAGCATCGTCCGGCTGGACAGCGGACAGCTCGATCCCGGCGGCGCGTCCGCCGACGGCGGGGCCGAGGGCGACCCGGCCGGAGACCCGAACTCACAGCGACCCGATGCAGACAACCCACGCGAACCGCTCGAGCCCCCCGAGGTGCCCGAGCTCACGGACGATCCGGTGATCGCCGGCTGGTTCGTGTGAACCCACCGGAGGGAGGAGACGAAGGATGAATGTCGATGGGGTGACCAACCAGCTCCTCAGCGAGATCCCGACAGAGGGTCCGCCTGAGGCATCCCAAGAGCTGGACGAGGAGGACTTCCTGACGCTGTTGCTGACCCAGCTGCAGTACCAGGACCCGCTCGATCCCATGGAAGGCGTGGAGATGATGGATCAGATCGCCGCCCTCAACCAGGTGGAGCAGCTGCAGGTGGCCAACGAGTCCCTGGAGGCGCTGATCCTGGGGATGGCGTCGCTGAACAACGCGTCGGCCATGCAGCTGGTGGACCGCGAGGTCATGGTGGTGGGGGATACCTTCACCGCCGACGCCGGCTCGGCCCCGTTCGGCTACGTGCTGGGCGAGGACGTGGACGAGGTGGAGGTGACGATCCTCGATTCCCAGGGCAACGCGGTCCAGACCTGGCAGCACGGCGCGACCAACGCCGGGCTGACCCAGCTGAGCTTCGACTCGGCGCAGGCAGGCGAGACCTACTCCGTGGTGGTGCACGCGTACCGCGACGGCGTGGAGGTGGACGCCCAGGCTGCGGTCGTGGGGCACGTGGACGGCCTCGACTTCTCTGCAGGCCTGGTCCAGCTGGTCGTCGGTGACCAGCTCATCGGCCTCGACGAGGTGCTCGTGGTGCTCCCGGTAGGGGACAGCGCGGCCACCGCGGACGACGGGACCGAGCTCCTGGCCCAGCAGCTGACCGAGGCGGTCCAGGCGCTGGGGACCCAGCTGAACGGAGGCAACCCATGACGGCGCCCATCCAAGGCGTACAGACCGGGTATGGCCTCCACGAGGCGAGCAAGGCTCGCCACGACGAGCCGGTCGAGAGTGGACGGTTCGGCGATCAGCTCGAGGAGAAGCTCCGCATCAGCGGCCACGCGGCCAAGCGGATGCGCAGCCGAGGACTCGAGCTGGAGCAACCGGACATGGACCGGCTGAGCAGCGCCGTGGACCAGGCGGGAGAGAAGGGGTCGAACGAGGCCCTGATCCTCATGGACGGGGTGGCCTTCGTGGTCTCCGTGCCCAACCGCACCGTGATCACGGCCCACAGCGGCCCGGGCGACCGGGTCTACACCAACATCGACAGCACCATCGTGCTGGGAGGGGAGCGGTAGAGAGCCGATCGCAGATGCGCCGGGACCGCACGAACGCGGCTGCCGGCGGACAACGTGGAAACACGGTCCCGGTCTGAACGCCTCCGGGCGTCAGAGGGACCAGGCAGCGCCGATCGATTGACGCGCTGCCGGTATCGGGGTGGACGCACAGGGCCCTCGCAGAGGGATCCCGGCCAGTGCGCCCGTCCGCCCGGAGGAACGCACATGTCTCTGTTCAGTACCCTCAGCACCGGGGTCACCGGCCTGGGTGTGAACTCCGTCTCGCTGGCCGTGGCCGGCGACAACCTCGCCAACCTCAACACGGTGGGCTTCAAGGGCAGCCGCGCTCAGTTCCAGGACCTGATCATCACCGACGTGGCCGGCGCGTCGAGCCGATCCCAGCTGGGACTCGGCGCATTCCTGGGTGGCGTGAACAGCCAGTTCAGCCAGGGCTCCATCACCACCACCGGCCGCAGCGCCGACCTGGCCGTGGACGGCACGGGCCTCTTCGTGGTGTCCAACGAGAACGGCACCTACTACACCCGCGCCGGGTCCTTCTCCGTGGACGCGGAGGGCAAGATCGCCACGCTGGGCGGGATGGCCCTGCAGGGCTACACCGCCAACGAGGACGGTGAGGTCGGCTCCAGCCTCGGCGACCTGTACCTCACGCCCAACTCGCTGGCGCCATCGGCCACCGAGGACATCGTGGTCACCGCCAACCTCGACAGCGAGTCCACCGAGGTCACCGGGTGGGGCGGCACCGTGCCGACCACCCACGAGACCGCGGCCGACGAGGCCACCTACTCCACGTCCATGACCGTGTACGACAGCCTGGGCCAGGCCCACGAGGTCATCACCTACTTCCAGCTGACCGACGCGGCCAACAACACCTGGGAGTACTACGCGACCGTGGACGCCGGTGAGACTGGCGGCACCAGCGGCGACGTCGAGGTGGCGGAGTGGGGCACCCTGGTGTTCGACACCGACGGCTCCCTGTCGTCCCTGACCCAGGGCGCGAGCAACGCCATCACCTTCACCGGGGCGGACGCGCAGACCTTCGCCTTCGACCTCGGCGATCCCACCAACACCGCGGCCGAGGGTGCCCTCACCCAGTACGCCTCCGCCTCCACGGTCACCGGCCTGGAGCAGGACGGCTTCGGCGCCGGTGACCTCATCGACTGGCAGATCGACCCCGACGGGACGGTCCGCGGCGTGTACTCCAACGGCCACGAACAGATCCTGGGCCAGGTCGCCCTGGCCATGTTCGCCAGCGCCGATGGGCTCGAGCGCGCCGGGGACAACCTGTGGATGGCCACCGAGAACGCCGGCGCCCCGTTGATCGGGGCGGCCAACAGCGGCGGCCGCGGGGCGGTGTACCAGTACGCGCTGGAGAGCTCCAACGTGGACATCGAGTCCGAGTTCGTGAACATGATCACGGCTCAGCGCGGCTACCAGGCCGCCGCCCGGGTCGTGGCCACCACGGACCAGATGCTCCAGGAGCTCGTGAACATCGTCTAACTGAGAGCTTTTCTGAGGCTTCCTGAGCCCCTCCCTGAGATTTTTCTCGGGGAGGGCACAGGTTAAGTGCGCCCGGGAAGGCAGAGACGTACAGCGTTTTCGGCGGCTCGGAGAGGGCCGGCGAAAAAAAGTGAAAAAAAAGGCTAAAGAAATGTTCCTCGCGACCGATACCCCTCTTGTATCGCCCCGGATCAAGAAGAGAGGGGTTGTTGTGCAACTGACGCAGACGATTGCTGAAGCAGAACAAGCACCGACGCTGTCCGAGCCGTTGCTGAAGGCCCTCGCCGCCGTGGCGAGGCAGTCCTTCGGGCGGCTGCTGGCCCCCCTGTCCCCCGACCGCACCGCCATCCTGAGGCGGGACGCCGGTCACGGGGCGGCCGACGAGAGCCTCTTTCTCCGCGCCGACCCGCTGCTGGCCGGACTGGCCCTGGCCGCAGCAAACGCGCCGGAGGTGGGGCTCGAACCGGTATCGACGTTGCCCGAGGCGGTCGAGCGCCTCGGCTCCGACGGTACCTGGTCCCTGCTGCAGGCGAGCGCCTCCTCTGCCGGCCCCGTGCCGGCCCCGTTCGAGGAGCCCGCCGAGCGGCTGGTGGCCCACAGCGTGGCCGTGGCGTCTCTGGCCAGACGCCTGGCTCGCGAGGAAGGGATGGACGAGGATCTGGCCTACACCGCCGGGTTGCTCCACGACGTGGGGCGCGGCCTGATGCTGCATTGCGTCAGCCGTCTCTCCTGCCTTCCCGAAGTGGCGTCCATCCTGGCCGTTCACGGCATCGAGACCTTCCTGGACCACCCCATCACGGACGTGATCGGCCGCGAACTGGCCCGCTGCTGGAACGTCCCCGAGGTCCTGCGGGACGCCGTGGGTGTGTCGAGCGCCCTGCGCCGTCCGGTGGGCCGCACCCCGGCCGCCCTGGTGGCGCGCGCCGAGCAGATGCTGCGCGGCGGGGTCAACCAGCACGCGCTGGAGACGGGCGACAGCTGGACCGCCAGCCGGTCCCTGGACTCCCTGCGAGAGTGCCCTGCGGTGGCGTAGGAGGAGGGTGGTCAGAACGTCGGAAGATACGTCAACGGATTGACGAGGAGCCAAGGGGCTGACGGAGAACGCGCGTCCCACGCGTACGTGGTGGCGTGTCCGATCGTGCCCAATCTCATACCCGCCGCGGGGGTCCGAGAGGGCCCCTGTTCTTGTTCTCAAGTCTACGGAAATACAGCGTTTGTTCGCATGCGCAGGGGTCGCCCGCGTACCCTGATCCACGCGCGGACCGCCCCCGCACACCCCCCGACCTGGAGGGTCCGCGGTACACTGGCACGCGGGTTGCTCATACAACACCTTCGAACAGGGAGAGGTTTACGTGGACTTCACCACCCTCGTAGGCATCATCGCGTGTTTCGCGCTGATCATCATCGCCATCACGACCAAGGAAGGGGCGGTGACCTTCGTCAGCGTCCCGTCCCTGATGATCGTGCTCGGCGGGACGGTCGGCGCAGTGCTGGTCACCTACCCGGCCGGCGCGGTCTTCTCCATCTTCGGCGTGGTGCGCAAGGCCTTCCTGAGCAAGTCGCCGGACAACGCCCAGATCATCATGCTGTTCGAACAGCTGGCTCGGAAGGCTCGCCGGGAGGGCCTGCTGTCGCTGCAGTCGGCCGAGAACGACCTCGAGGACGAGTTCTTCCGCAAGGGCCTGGCCCTGGTGGTGGACGGTCGTGAGGCCGAGACGGTGGAGAACATCCTCGCCGCCGACCTGGGCGGGACCGTCGTACGTCACGCCCTCGGCGCGGAGATCTTCGAGAAGCTGGGGCTGTACGCTCCGGCCTTCGGCATGCTCGGGACCATCATCGGCCTGATCCAGATGCTGCAGTCCATGGAGGACCCGGCCACCATCGGTCCGGCCATGGCCGTCGCCCTCGTGACCACCTTCTACGGCGCGCTGATGGCCAACGTGTTGTTCATTCCGGTGGCGGGCAAGCTCAAGGTCCGCTCCAAGGAAGAGGTGTTCCGCAAGGAGATGCTCACCGAGGGCTTCCTCAGTCTGCTGGCCGGGGACGATCCCCACGTGATGGGCGAGAAGCTCCGCTCCATGGTGGCCCCCGCGACCCGTCGCGAGACGCAGAAGGAGGACTAGATGGGGGTCCTCAAGCAGAAGTCCGAAGATGGGGGCGAACAGGGAGCGCCAGGGTGGATGGTCACCTTCGCGGACCTGATGACCCTGCTGCTGACCTTCTTCATCATGCTCGTGGCCATGTCCACCATGCAGGAGGAGAAGATCAAGGTGGCCCTGGGCAGCCTCAAGGGCGCCCTGGGCGTGCTCGAGGGCGGCGGCAAGTCGGTCAAGGGACGCCAGGAGCTGGTCGCCCTGCACGAGGTCCACTCGTCCATCAAGGCGATCCCCACGGATATCAACCGCGCGCGTGAGACCCTGGCCAAGTACCACAGCGACAAGCACATCCAGATCGGCCACGCCAAGGACTGCGTGACCATCGTGCTCGACGACGAGCTGCTGTTCGCCGAGGGTTCCGAGGAGATCCAGCCCGGCGCGTACCCGTTCCTCTCGGACCTGGCCACGGTGATCGGCGAGACCGAGAGCCTGGTGGAGTTCCGCGGCCACACCGACGACATCGGCAACGCGGACCGGCGGCTCAACTGGGAGGTGGGGGCGGGGCGAGCCACGTCGGTGCTGCTGTACATCCAGGGCAAGGCGGACATCGATCCCGAGCGCCTGCGCGTGGTCAGTTACGGAGACACGGATCCGCTGGTGCCCAACAACACCGCGGCCAATCGGTCCAAGAACCGGCGCGTGGAGATCGTCATGGCGTCCTCCAGCCAGGCGATGATCGACGCGGCCCAGACCAACCAGTGGGTGGAGGAGCGCTGACATGGCGAACGAGGAAGAATTCGACGAGATGCCCGAGGAGAGCGGGCCTCCCAAGCTGCTGTTGATCCTGATCTTCGGCAACCTGGTCCTGACCCTCGCCGTGGGCGGCTTCGTGGGCTTCGACTACTTCACCCGCCCCGATCCTGCGGAGTTCGCCGCTGCCGGGGGTACGACCGGGACCGGCGCGGACGCCAACCTGCCCCCGGAGCCGGCGGCCGTGTACGAGTTCGAGCCGTTCATCGTCAACCTCATGGACAGCGCCAACATCCGCTACGTCAAGGTGATGATGGAGGTGGAGCTGAGCTCGGGTGACGTGGCCGCGGAGATCGAGGAGAAGAAGCCCGCCCTGCGCGACATGGTCATCTCGCTGTTGTCCAACCGCACGTACAGCGAGCTGCTGGGGGTGCGGGGCAAGACGCAGCTGCGCGAGGAGCTGCTGCGCCGCATGAATCAGATCCTCACGTCCGGCACGGTGACGCGGATCTACTTCACCGAGTTCGTGGTGCAGTAGCCATGACCGAGCGTTCCCTCAGCCGCGAGCAGGTCGACCGCCTGCTGGAGCTCATCGACAAGGGCGAGATCAGCCTGGACGAGGGGCCCGCGCGACCCTACCCCCTGCGCCAGGTGGACCTGGGGCCGGTGCGCGGCGCGGTGGAGCGCTGGCTGGAGGAGACCGCCCGCAGCCTGGAGAACTGGCTGATCGTCAACGTCAGCAACAAGATGAACTGCTCGTCGGGGGGATTCGTGCCCCGCGCCGGACCCATCCAGGCGCCGCCGGCGGCCCTGGTCTTGATCCGCGCCGGCGACCAGGACGCCATGCTCTCGGTGTGGGACCGGGAGATCGTGGAGGCGCTGATCGGCGGCCTGCTCGGGTACAAGTTCTCGGGTGGGCTGCCCAAGGCCAACACCAGCCGGCAGCTGTCGGAGATCGACCTGCGGATGCTCAAGCGCGGGGCCCAGGGGCTCGCCGAGGGGCTGACCCTGGCGTGGCCGCGCGCGGGCGGTACGAAGTTCGAGGTACAGGCGGTCTCCAGCGACCTGGGCTCCCTGGATCGCAGCTCGGGCGCGGCCCCGGCCATGGCCGCCAACATCATCGTGAGGTTGGGTGAGACCATCCTGGGCCGGGTCGAGTTCTCGCTGCCCGGCTGGATCGGGCGCGAGCTGCGCTCGGCGGCCGAGGGCTCCCCCCTGCCCACGGACGGCGCGCCGGAGATGCGTGAAGTGGTATCCAGCCTGGAGGTGGACGTGGA
The DNA here is from genome assembly GCA_964558555.1 of uncultured Rickettsiales bacterium. Taxonomy (GTDB): domain Bacteria; phylum Myxococcota_A; class UBA796; order UBA9615; family CAYRNR01; genus CAYRNR01. Next base: position 47,876 of record CAZLEO010000001.1, read on the forward strand.
GATCCGCGTGCCGATGGGCGAGTTCACCCTCAAGCAGATCCTGGCCCTGGAGCAGGGGGAGGAGCTGACACTGCCGTCCCCCACGCGGGCCCTGGTGCAGACCGAAGGGGTGACCGTGGTGGAGGGTGTCCCCGGTATCGTGGACGGCCAGTGGGCCGTGGCCGTGGGGCCGCCCGCGGAAGGAGAGGATCATGGCGACGAACGAGGCTGAGGGTGCCCAGGCCGGAACGGCGAGCTGGGATCGCATCCTCGACATCCCCCTCGAGATGACCGTGCGGCTGGGCGAGCGGCGGATGCGCATCCGCGATCTGCTGCGGCTCGAGCCCAACGCGATTCTCGAGCTGAACCGATCGGTAGACGATCCGGTGGAGCTGGTGGTCAGCGGCCAGGTGGTGGCCCGCGGCGAGGTCCTGGTGGAGCAGGATCGCCTGGCCATCCGCATCCTGGACGTGGTGGCCACCGCGGAGCGCTTGCGCTCGCTGGCCTGAGGAATTCATGAGACGCGCAGTCCAAGGATGGATGCTGCTGGCGCTGATGATGGCGGCGCTGCCCGCGTGGTGTGAGACCGAAGACACGTGGGAGCGCTACTTCACCGGCGAACAGGCGCAGACCGCGGCCCATGAAGAGGTCGTGGCTGCCGAGGAGACCACCATCTCGTGGGGTCGGTGGGCGGTGGTGAACCTCACCCTGCTGGCCCTGCTCGGCGGTGTGGTGGCCTACGTGAAGCGGAAGAAGGGCGCCCTGCCGAAGTGGTGGCGGCGCGCCCGCCCCGCCGAGGCCGAGGCCCCGGCGCTGACGCTGTCGTCGTCCCTGCCCCTGGGGAACGGACAGACGGTCCACCTGGTGCAGGGGGACGGCTTCCGCGTGCTGGTGGGGAGCTGGACCGGCGGCATGGCGTCGCTGGGCACCGTGTCCCAGCCGGCCCCGGACGCCGAGGCGTCGGACCCTCCGCCGGCCGAAGCCCCGGTCGAGCACGTCGTGGAACACGTCGTGGAGCACGTTGTGGAAGCCATCCCCTTCCCCGCGCTGGTGGAAGGCGAGATCGAGCGCGACGCGAGCCACGAGGAGCTCACCGAGCAGGTGCTGTCCCGGGTGCGCAAGCTGCGCGCCGGCGCGGGCGTGGTCCTCATCGCCCTGGCCGCCGTGTGGGCCCTGCCCGGGATCGCCGCGGCCGCACCCACGCCCATGGCCGAGCTCATGGGCGGCTTCGGCAACGCCGAGGGGTCCGAGTGGATCGAGTCGGCCCTGTTCGCCCTGGGCATCCTCACGGTGCTGGCCCTGGCGCCGGCGCTGTTGATCACCCTGACGAGCTTCACGCGGCTGATCATCGTGTTCGCGTTCCTGCGCCAGGCGCTGGGGACGCAGAACACCCCGCCCAACCAGGTGCTGATCGGCCTGTCACTGTTCCTGACCTTCTTCATCATGGCGCCCACCTTCGACCAGATGAAGCGTGAGGCCCTCGACCCCTACATGGCCGAGGAGATCTCCTTCGAGGAGGCGCTGGACCGCGGCGTGGTGCCCCTGCGGGACTTCATGTTCCGCCAGACGCGCATCAACGATCTGGAGCTGATGGTGGAGTACCACGCGGGCCCGCGACCGGCGTCGCGCGCGGAGGTGCCCTTCACCGCTCTGGTGCCGGCGTTCATGATCAGCGAACTCAAGACGGCGTTCGAGATCGGCTTTCTGCTCTATGTGCCCTTCTTGATCGTGGACCTGATCGTCAGCACCGTGCTGCTGGCCATGGGTATGATGGTGCTCCCCCCGATCATCATCTCCCTGCCGTTCAAGATCTTGCTGTTCCTGCTGGTGGACGGCTGGAACGTGCTGGTGAAGTCCCTGCTGATGGGCTTCAGTTAGCTACCCTCGCGTGAACGAGGGATTGCGGCTCCAGGAAGGAGCCGGGAGGCGGACAGGATGTTCGCGAAGACCCCAAGAAGCGGGGTCCGCTGATGGACCCGGCATTCGCCCTCGAGATCGGTCGCCTGGCCATCTTCACGGTGCTGATGGCCGCCGCGCCGCTGCTCATGTGCTCGCTGGCCGTGGGCCTGGTGATCGCCGTGTTCCAGGCGGCCACCCAGGTCCACGAGATGACGCTGGTGTTCGTCCCCAAGATCGCCGCGGTGCTGCTGGGCATCCTGGTCTTCGGGTCCTTCATGATGCAGCAGGTGCTGCAGTTCACCGAGCAGATCTTCTACCTGATCGCGTCCGGCCCCATGCCATGATCCACTGGCTGGAACCCGAGATGGTCACCGCATGGATCGCAGCCATGCTGCGCTGCTTCGGGTTCTTCACCTCCGCGCCGGTGTTGGCGCGCCAGATCCCCACCCGTATTCGCCTGGCCCTGTGCTCGGTGCTCGCGTTCGTGGTCACGCCGGCGGCGGCGGCCACGGCCGACGTACCCCCCACCTGGCTCGGCCTGGCCGGCCTGGGCGCGGGGGAGTTCATGCTGGGCGTGGCCATGGGCTGGATGGCGCTGCTGATGTTCAGCGCCGTGCACATCGCCGGGACCGTGATGGGCTTCCAGATCGGTACGGGCGTGTCCCAGCTCTTCGATCCCCAGCTCGGGGCGCAGAGCAGCGAGCTGGGCCGCCTGATGACGTCGCTGATCGGCCTCGGCGTGGTGGTGGCGGGGGGTCACCACATCTTCGTGCGAGGGCTGTTCGACTCCTTCGCCCACATCCCGGCCGGCGGCCACTGGTTCGACCCGGACCTGTCCCTGACCGCGGCGCGCCTCATGGGCGGCGTGCTGCTCGCGGGCTGCGAGATGGCCCTGCCCGTCGTCGCCGTGACCATGCTCAACACCCTGGCCATCGCCCTGTCCGTGCGGGCCACCCCGCAGCTGAACATCTACTTCGCGTTCGGAATCCTGCTCAACCTCCTCCTGGGGCTGCTGGTCACGGCCTACGTCCTCAAGGCCCCCATGGGCGGCATCCCCGAGGTGCTCTCGAACATGGTGCGGGCCAGTCAGTTGCCGTGGAGGTGATGAACCATGGCGGAAGAGCAGGCTGATTCACAAGAGAGAACAGAGGAACCTACCGAACAAAGACGCAAGGAGTTCCGGGAGAAAGGCAAGATCCCGGTCTCCAAGGACGTCAACTCCGTCATCTCCATGCTCGTGATGCTGCCCATCGTGGCCGTGGGCATGCGCGAGGCCATGATGTCCATCGGCGACATCCTGCGCACCCCCCTGCAGCTCATCGCCACTCCGGACGCCGCGCTGGATACGTGGCAGAGCTGGGCGCTGGACCTGATCGTGCGCACCGGCTGGGTGCTGGCGCCGTTGCTCATCGTGCTGGCGGTGACCGCGTTGCTGGTGGGCGTGCTGCAGACCCAGGCCAACCTGACGTTCAAGCCCATGGCCCCGGACTTCGCCAAGCTCAACCCCTTCGAGGGCATCAAGCGGCTGGTCAGCTGGCAGGCGGTGACCGAGCTGCTCAAGTCGATGCTGAAGCTGACCGCGGTGCTCGTGGGAGCCTACCTGGTGTTCCGCATGGACATCGGGCGGCTGCTGGCCCTGGACCGGGCGGACCTGCACATGGGGGTGACCGTGCTGGGCCAGACCGCACTGAAGCTCTGCGCGGCCACGGCCGTCGCCCTGCTCGCCCCGGCGGCCCTGGACTACGGGATCCAGATCTACCAGACGAACAAGCGCATGCGCATGACGCGCGAGGAGTTCAAGCGGGACATCAAGGACCAGGAGGGCGATCCGACCCTCAAGGCGCGCCGCCGGCGCATGGCCCACGAGATGTCGGCCAACCGCATGATCGGATCGGTGGCCGAGGCGGACGTGGTCATCAACAACCCGGACCACCTCTCCGTGGCCCTGCGCTACGTCCACGGGGTCACCGAGGTGCCCGAGGTGGTGGCCAAGGGGGCCGACCAGATGGCCATCCGCATCCGGGCCGAGGCGCGCAAGTACACGATTCCTCAGATCCAGAATCGACCTCTGGCACGAAGCTTGTATCAGCAGTGTGACGTGGGCGATCCGGTACCCCCCGAGCTGTTCGGACCGGTCGCCGAGATCCTCAGCTTCGTACATCGAGTACGGGGGCTGAGGGGGATGGATGAGACGGAGGCGGCAGCGTCAAGCAGCTGACGCACCGTCAGAGAACAGGACGCAAGAAGATGGCCGGTAACGCAGGCAAGAAGCCAGACAGCGGCATTGGGGCGACCCTCAATGCGTTGTGGCCGGCCGCCTTCGTCTTCATCCTCTTCCCCATCATCGTCCCGGTCCGCCCCTGGACCATGGACCTCCTGCTGGCTCTCTCCGTGGGCATCGGGTTGCTCGTCTTCCTGATGACGTTCTACGTCAACAAGCCCATCGAGTTCAGCGTCTTCCCCACGGTGCTGCTGTTCACCACCTTGTACCGCCTGTCGCTGAACGTGGGATCCACGCGGCTGATCCTGTTGCACGGCCACGAGGGCAGCGACGCCGCGGGTCACCTCATCGAGACGTTCGGGCACCTCATGGTGTCGGGGGACTTCGTCGTCGGGCTCGTGATCTTCATCTTGCTGGTGATCATCAACTTCTTCGTGATCACCAAGGGCGCCACGCGCATCGCCGAGGTGGCGGCGCGCTTCACCCTCGACGCCCTGCCCGGCAAGCAGATGGCCATCGACGCGGACCTTTCGTCGGGGTTGTTGACCGAGGAGCAGGCGCGCGAGCGGCGCAAGGAGATCGCCCAGGAGAGCGACTTCTACGGCGCCATGGACGGCGCGTCCAAGTTCATCCGCGGCGACGCCATCGCCGGAATGTTGATCACCGGCATCAACATCATCGGCGGGCTCATCGTCGGCGTGGCGCGGCACGGCATCTCGCTGGGCGAGGCCACCAGCGTCTACACCATCCTGACGGTGGGTGACGGCCTCGTCAGCCAGATCCCCGCCCTGATCATCTCCGTGTCCGCCGGCGTCATCGTCACCCGCGTGGGTGACGAGCAGCGCCTCGACAGCCAGATCGGCAAGCAGTTCCTGTCCAATCCCAAGGTCCTGATCGCGCTGACCGCGTTGATGGGCCTGTTGCTGCTCATCCCCGGCTTCCGCATGCCCTTCCTGGGGCTGGGTATCGGGGTGGCGATCCTGGCCTGGCGCGCCACCCGCGCGGCCAGGAAGCAGGCGGTGGCGGCGGCCAAGACGGGCAAGCCCAAGGGCCGGACCCGAGACGCCGAGCCCGTCGAGGAGCTGCTGACCCTGGACACCCTGTCCATGGAGGTGGGCTACGACCTGGTGCCCCTGGCGGATCCCCGCCGCGGTGGCGAGCTCAACGAGCGGGTCCAGCGCCTGCGCCGGCAGCTGGCCAAGGACATGGGCATCCTCGTGCCCCCCATCCACATCCGCGACAACGTGCAGCTCAAGCCCGGCGAGTACAAGGTGATGCTGCGCGGCACCGAGGTGGCGCGGGGCGAGATCCTGCCAAGGCACATGATGGCCATCGATCCGGGCAACGCCCGCCGCAAGATCCGCGGCACGCCGGGCAAGGAGCCCGCCTTCGGCCTCGACGCCCTGTGGATCAAGCCCGAGCAGGTCCAGGAGGCGCGGGCTTCGGGCTACACGGTGGTGGACCCGGCCAACATCATCACCACGCACATCAGCGAGGTGATCAAGGGCTACGCGCCCGAGCTCATCGACCGCCAGGCCCTGCACCGCATCCTCGACGCGGTGGCCAAGACCCACCCCAAGGTGGTGGACGATCTGGTGCCCAACACCCTGTCGCTGGGGATCGTGCTCAAGGTGGTGCGCAACCTGCTGACCGAGAACGTGTCCGTGCGCGACATGCTGACCATCCTCGAGACGCTGGCCGACGAGGGGGAGCGCACCAAGGACGTGTCCGAGCTCACCGAGGCCGTGCGCCGCCGCCTGGCCCGCCAGTTGACGCGACAGTACGAGGACGACCGTGGCAAGCTGCGGTGTCTGGTGCTGCACCCGAGCCTCGAGGAGCGGCTCCGCGAGGGGTTGCGAGCGGACGACCTGGGGAGCCAGATCGCAGTGGAGCCCGTGCTCTTGCGGGAGCTGGTGCAGAACCTGGGCAAGGCGGTGGAGCGGCACGCCCGCGGCGACCGCTTCCCCGTGGTGTTGACGTCGCCGGTGCTGCGGCGGCCGCTGCGGCGCCTGATCGAGCGGGTGCTCCCGACGGTGGGCGTGCTCAGCAGCGGCGAGATCGCACACACGGCACAGGTGGAGAACCTGGGAATGGTGGGAGCCTAGATGGCCGAGAATCCCCGCGCGCGCAGGGTCTTCCGCTTCCGGGGTCGGACCATGACCGACGCCGCCCGGAGAGCGCGCGCCGAGCTGGGCGAGGACACCGCCCTGCTCGAGGTGAACAGCGTGCGCGAGGAGAGCGGCGAGGAGCGCACCGAGATCGTGGTCACGGTGATGGATCGCATCGGCATCCCGAGCCTGCTGGAGTTCCTCACCCGCGTCACCGCGAAGACCACGCCGGCCAGCACCACCGCCACGCAGGAGGTGTGGCCCGCGCGCTTCCGCAGGGTGCTGGAGGTCCTGACCCGGTCCGGCCTGCGCGAGGACCAGGCCACCATCCTGTGCCGCGAGGCCATGGAGGAGGAGTCGACCCTCGACGCCACACCCTGGGAGACCATGGAGATGGTCATGGAGCGGCTGGCGCCGTGCAGCCCGCCGCTGGACCTGTCCATACGTCAGGTCTTCGGTCTTGCCGGCGACGACCTCTCCGGCCGCACCACCGTGGCGCAGGAGATCTGCCGCATGGCCGCGGCCATCGTGCCCGACCGCATCCTGCTGATCACCGACGATACGCAGGTCGTTCCAGAGGCCGGATACGACGTGTCTTACCTGGATGACGCCGAACAGGCGCTCCACGCGGTATCCTTGAACGATGAGCTCCGGGTCGTGGTGATCGACCTGCCAGCGGTGCGCGAGCGCGCGCCCGGCCTCGGGTTCAGGAACTGGATGAGTCGTTTCGAGGATCTGGTCCTGATCCCCGTGGTGGACGCGCGCCGGCCGTTGCCGGACGCGGTGTCCAGCATTCGCAAGTGCGCGGAATACCGCTCCTCCGGGTGGATACTCACCGGCCTGGACGACGAAGCCATGCTGGGCGTGGTGCTCGGCCTGGCCATGGCCAGCGGGGGTCCCCTGGGGATCCAGGGATTGCTGCCCGACGGCGGGATGCCGCGGCTGCAGCTGGCCCGCTGGAAGACCATCTTCGATCGCTTGCGGCGCCAGGCGGGCGAGGAGCCTGGGGCCCAGGCTCCCCCTGTTCCGGGGGAGGAAGGCCGATGATGCCCCGGTTCGAGAGCCCAGGTTACGGCGGTCCATACCAGGACGGCGACCGTATCGACGGCCGGTCCCGCGAAGAGACGGTGATGGACTTCACCCCGCGGATCGCGGCCATGGCCCGCCGGTTGATGGCGAGGATTCCGCCGGACGCCGCCGTGGAGCTGGAGGATCTGATCAACTCCGGCGCGGTCGGCCTGCTCGACGCCATGAACCGCTACGACGCCAGCCGGCACGTGCAGTTCTCCACCTTCGCCGACTTCCGCATCCGCGGCGCCATGCTCGACGTGCTGCGGCGCCTCGATCCGGTGAGCCGACAGGCGCGGTCCACGGCCAACCGCATCCAGGCCGCCACGGTGGAGCTGGAGCAGCGGCTCGGGCGCGTGCCCGAGCCCGAAGAGGTGGCCGCGGCCCTGGGCGTCAGCGTCGCCGAGGACTGGGCCCGGGGGGGCGAGGGGCGGTCGGGGTTCCGGGTCTCGTTCGCGGCCAAGCGGGGCGAGGAGAGCCGCCCGCTGACCGAGCTGCTCGAGGACCCGCGCTCGTCGTCCATCGAGGAGCAGGTGGCGATGAAGGAGGCGCTGCGGGCCATGAGCGACGCCATCCAGCACCACCTCACGGAGCGCCAGCGCACCGTGCTGACCCTGTACTACCTCAAGGACCTGACCCTGCGGGAGATCGGCGAGGTCCTGGGCATCACCGAATCCCGCGTATCCCAGATCCACTCGGAGGCGTGCCTGCGGCTGCGTCCCCACATGCTCGGCCACACGGGGGGCGTCGGCCCGCCAGGCCGGAGTAGGAGGAAGCGATGAGCCACGGTATCTACGCATCCCTGGCTGCGGGCGTGCGCTCCTTCGAGAGCCTCGATCTGGTGGCCAACAACCTGGCCAACTCCGACACCCCGGGCTACCGCGCCCAGCGCGCGGTGTTCAAGGTGGTGGCCCCCACCGAGGCCCAGGGGTCCACCGGGGCGCCGTCCCGCATCGCCGAGCGCTACCTGATGCTCGACGAGGTGGCGCACGACATGCGTACCGGCGGCATCATGCGCACGGGGGACCCGACGCACCTGGCCCTGGAAGGGGAGGGGTTCTTCGTCATCGAGGGCGATGACGGCCCGCGCTACACCCGCGACGGCACCCTGCGGCTGAGCACCGAGGGGCGCCTCGTGCACCAGTCGGGCATGGCGGTGCTGGCGGAGGGCGGCCAGCCGGTGCAGATGGCGCCGGGCGCCTTCGAGGTGCGCGGCGACGGCACCATCCTCCAGGGCGGCGAGGAGATGGGCCGCATCCAGGTGGTGCGGTTCGACGATCCCGGCGCGCTGGCGCGCGAGGGCGACAACCTGTTCTCGGCCGCCGGCGCACAGGGGGTTCGGGCCGAGGACACCGTGGTGGCGCAGGGGGCCCTGGAGGGGTCCAACGTGGAGCCGCTGCGGGAGCTGGTGGAGCTGATCCGGCTCAACCGCTTCCACCAGGCATACAAGAAGACGCTGGAGAGCCTCGACGAGGCGAACCGCCAGCTGAACACCCGGGTCGGTCGCCTCACCGGCAACTGATCCACACGCCGGCCAGGGAAGGCCGGCGCAGAACGAGGAGGACACCATGCGTGCCCTGTACACCGCCGCCACAGGAATGTCGGCGCAGCAGGTGAAGATGGACAACATCGCCAACAACCTGGCGAACACCGGCACCACGGGCTTCAAGAAGGTCCGCGAGAACTTCCAGGACCTGTACTACCAGCAGCTCCGCGCGCCCGCCCCGTCCACGGTGCAGGGCACGCAGAACGGCACCGGCGTGCAGGTGGGCCACGGGGTGCAGCTCGCGTCGCTGCGCCGGTCCTTCGTGCAGGGCAACGCCGAGGTCACGGGCAACGCCACGGACCTGATGATCGACGGCGAGGGTTTCTTCCAGATCCAGCTGCCCGACGGCACCATCGGTTACACGCGCGACGGCGCGTTCCGTCTCGACGACGAGGGCAACATGGTCACCATCGACGGGCACATCGTGCTGCCCGGCGTCACCGTGCAGCAGGGCGCGATCCTCACGGTGGGCCAGGACGGGCTGATCACGTCGCAGATGGAGGGTGAGGAGACGGCCACTCAGCTCGGACAGCTGGAGCTGGCGACCTTCACCAACCCCGCGGGCCTCGCCGCGGACGGGCGCAACCTGTTCCGCGCCACCGAGGCCAGCGGCGACCCCCTCACCGGGGCGCCCGGAGACGAGGGGATCGGCGGCATCTTCCAGCACGCCCTCGAGGCGTCCAACGTGGACGTGGCCGAGGAGCTGGTGAACCTGATCCGCGCGCAGCGCTCCTACGAGCTCGTCAGCAAGGTCATCGAGACCAGCGACGAGGTGTTGCAGACGACGAACAACGTCAAGCGCTAGTAGAGACAGAGGCGGGCGCAAGACGCGCCCTGGAAGGGACCCAGGATGGGAACCGCATCAAAGACCCACCTGCGGGCACTCGCCGCGACCGCCATCACGCTGGCGGTGCTGGTCGCCGCGCCTGCCTTCGCGGCGACCCTGACGCCCGACCGCGTGCACGACGAGCTCGAGCTGTACGTGCGGGACCGGCTGCCCGCGAGCGTCAGCTCGGTGGCCGTCGACGGCATCAACCTCGACGAGTCGATGGACGTGCCTGACGGCGAGGTGGCCCTGCGGTTCCGGCCGCGACCGGGCGAGGACTTCGTCGGGCGCACGGTCGTGTCCATGGACGTGATGAACGGCAACGACCTGGTCCAGACCCGCAACCTGAGCTTTCGCGTCACCGGCGAGGTGGAGGTCTGGACCGTGTCCAGCGCCATCGGACGCGGCCAGACCGTGCAGACCGCGGCGCTGACGGCCGACCTGCGCGACATGGACAGCCTGCCCGTGGACGCGGTGATGGTGAACGAGGAGCTGGGCCAGTCGGTGGCCTCGCGCGACCTGGCCCACGGCACGGTGCTGTGCCGGTCGATGATGAGGCGCCTGCCCGACGTGGAGCGGGGAGAGCCGGTGGTGGTGGAGATCCGCACCGGATCCCTGAGCGTCTCGTGCCTCGGCTCGCTGCAGGAGAACGGCTTCGTGGGCGAGTCCGTGCGCGCCCGCTGTGACGACACCAGCGCCCTGATCAGCGGCCGCCTCGAGGCCGACGGTCGGGTGGTGATGAACCTGCCCAGCCTCATGCGCGCAGGAGGTGAGTGATGAAGACCCTGCCCCTGGCGTTGCTCGCCGCGGTGACCCTGTGCGGCTGCGCCCACCAGCAGCAGCCCGCCCTCACCTCCACGAGCTGGCTGGCCGAGCTACCGGACACGCAGCCCGTGGTGGCGCAGACCGCCGACGGTTCGCTGTGGATGGAGGGTGGCACCACGTCCGCCCTGTTCGCCGACCGCCGCGCCTCCATGCCCGGTGACGTGCTCACCGTGACGGTGGTGGAGGAGGCCAAGGCCAAGAAGACGGCCAGCACCTCCACCAAGCGCTCGTCGAGCACCGATGCCAGCGTCAACGCGTTGCTGGGGCTCGTCTCCTCGGTCACCGCCGCCAACCCCGACATGGGAACGACCCTCGGCGTGGGCGCCGGCACCGACAACAGCTTCGACGGCGAGGGCGAGACCCTGCGTGAGGGCACCCTCGAGACCACCTTGACCGTCCGCGTCATGCAGGTGCTGCCCAACGGCCACCTGGTCGTCTCCGGCACCCGCACCATGAAGGTCAACAACGAGGTCCAGGTCCTCGCCCTGCGCGGCGTGGTGGACCCCCGTGACATCGCCGTGGACAACTCCGTGCTCTCCACCAAGGTCGCCGACGCCCAGATCGAGTTCTTCGGCCAGGGCGTCATCGGCGACAAGCAGCACCCCGGGTGGCTGCAGAGGGGAATGGACTGGATATGGCCCTTCTGAGAACCGCACTGTGCCTGGCGGTCCTGTGGACCGTCGCAGGACCCGCCCACGCCGCCCGCATCGCCGACATCGGCGACTTCCAGGGCGTGCGCGAGAACCAGCTCATCGGCTACGGCCTGGTGGTGGGCCTCGCCGGCACCGGGGACTCGACGAGCTCCGGCATGACCATCCAGTCGGTGATGACCCTGCTGTCCGGCCTCGGCCTGACCGTCAGCGAGCAGGACATCAAGAGCAAGAACGTGGCGGCCGTCGTCGTCACGGCGACCCTGGACCCGTTCGCGCGACCCGGACAGAACATCGCGGTGCTGGCCTCGTCGGTGGGCGACGCCAAGAGCCTCGAGGGCGGCACGTTGCTGATGACCCCCCTGCGGGCGGGCAACGGCCAGGTCTACGCCGTGGCCCAGGGGCCGCTGACCATCGGCGGGTACAGCGTATCGGGCGGCGGCGGCAACAAGAGCCGCAACCACGCGAACGTGGGCCGCATTCCCGACGGCGGCATCGTCGAGCGCAGCGTGGAGGTGGACCTGCTGAGCCGCGAATCGCTCGATCTGTCCCTGCACAACTCGGACTTCCGCACGGCGGTCCGGGCCAGCCAGGTGATCAACGGCGCGCTGATGGGCGACTTCGCCGCAGCCGCCGACTCCCGGACCGTGGAGGTGCAGGTCCCCGAGCAGTACCTGGGCCGCGTGCCCGAGCTGTTGGCGCTGCTGGATTCGCTGGACGTGGAGGTCTCACGCCGCGCCCGCGTGGTGCTCAACGAGCGCACCGGCACGGTGGTCATGGGCAACGACGTGCGCATCGACACCGTGGCCATCGCCCATGGCGGCATCTCCATCCAGGTGCAGCCGCGGGTGGACGTGTTCCAGCCGGATACGCCCTTCGGCGGCGGCTCCACGGTGGTCAGCGAGAGCGCCGACATCGCCGTGAACGAGGAGATGCGCCAGCTGCAGACGGTCCAGGGCGCCTCCATCGCCGAGGTGGTGGCTGCCTTGAACAAGCTGGGCGTCACCCCGCGCGACCTCGTGTCCATCCTGCAGGCCATCCAGGCTGCGGGCGCACTGGACGCCGAGGTGGAGGTGATATGACTCCCCCTTCCCCATCTCTCGACAGCCCTCGCTTGCCCAGGACGCCCGTGGAAGCGTCCCGGTCGAGCTTGAAAGGGGGAGGACCCTGTCTGCGCCGACCGGAACGCTTCACGGTCGCCCTGGATCTGCGCGAGCATCTGCCGATGGACGGGGAAGGGAGAGCCTGATGCTGCCGACGACGCCCGTGGACAGCGCGCCTCGTCCGGATCCGATGGATCAGATCGAGCGAATGCAATCGCTGCGCGACGATCCGGAGAAGCTGCGCAAGGCCGCCCGCGGGTTCGAGGCCATGGTCCTCGCCGAGCTCATGCGGCCGCTGGAGAACAGCGGCGGCGGGCTGCTGGGCAAGTCCATGGGATCGAGGTTCGCCAAGGGCATGTTCCACGACGCCATCGTCCAGAAGGTGGCCGACGCGGGCGGCATCGGCCTGGCGGACATGGTCCTGAAGCAGGTGACGCAGACGTCGGCCCTCGGCGCGTACCGCGACTTCGCGGCGCCGCAGGGGGCCTGGCCCATCCAGGGCGGCGATCCGACGAGCATCTGCTCGGGCTTCGGCGTGCGATCCGATCCGTTCACGGGTGAGGCGCGCATGCACAAGGGCATCGACATCGACGCCGAGCTCGGCACGCCGGTCTTCCCGGTACGGGATGGCAAGGTGATCTTCGCCGGATCGCGCGGCGGGTACGGTAAACTCGTCATCGTGGAACACGAGGACGGATTGCAGAGCCGGTACGGCCACCTGTCGGAGATCGACGTGGCCGAAGGTGACTGGCTCGATGGTAGTGGCGCGCTGGGCGCCGTGGGATCGACCGGCCGGTCCACGGGACCGCACCTCCACCTGGAGGTCCGGCAGGGCGATGTCGCCCTGGACCCGATGGAGTTCCTGCACTGAACGCGGGCGGAAGGTCGATGAGCAGAGGGCGGTTCCGAGGATGGAACCGTAAAAAAGAACTCAAGGAATGGGAGATTCGTCCGATGACCACCAACGAGAGTTCGAAAAGGTCTCTTCGGAGGCCCCGAGCCAGGAGGGCTCGAGCCGGCAGCGGCTAGACGGAGGCAGGGAGTGGCAGGACGCCGCTCCCCCTCCCGGAGACTTGAGATGAAAGTCAACGACAACTCAGCCGCGAACAAACCCACTCGCGCGGGGCAGGCTCGACAGGCCAACGCGGGGGCGAGCACCGGAAAGGTCAAATCGACCGCCGGCGCCGCCACCGAGGGCTCGACCGTCTCGATGTCGTCCGATGTTGACGACATCGGACGCATCTCGGCCGCCGCGCAGGAAACCCCGGAGGTACGCCCGGAGGTGGTGGAACAGATCAAGGCGGAACTGGAGTCCGGGCAACTGGACGCCGACCCCGATCTGCTCGCCGCCCGGCTGCTCCAGGACATGGGATGGTTCGCGGGTTCCGAGGAATGAGCGAACATGTCCGACCCACCGCCCCCCCGTGACGCGGGCGCGGCAGAGGAGTTGCTGATCCAGCTCTCCTCTCTCCTCGACGACGCCCAGGAACCCATGAAGCGCTTCGACCTGCCGCAGGTGGAGGCGTACACCCTCAAGCAACGGTCATTGATCGAGCGGCTCGGCCCGTTCCTCGAGGAACGACGGCCCGACGTCTCCGGTGATCTCGTGACCTCCGTGCGGCGCAAGCTGCTGCGCAACCAGGTCATGGTCGCCCACGTGCTGGACTTCACCACCCGCCTCCAGGCGCACATCTCCCGGTCCGATGACGAGGGATACGACGCCGAGGGGCAGACCCGCCAGGGTGCGGCCGCGGGCCGCATGCTGCGGACCTCGGTGTAGGGAGGCCGCCATGTCGCTATTCAACATACTGAACATGACGGGGTCGGCGCTGCAGTCCCAGCGCGCCGGGCTCGCGGTCACCGCCAACAACATCGCCAACGCCGACACCGACGGCTACCACCGGCAGTCCGTGGACTACCAGACGGTGGGTACCGAGTACACCGGCGGCCTGCTGCTGGGGCAGGGCGTGACCGCGGCGGACGTGGTCTCCGCGTTCGACCGCTACACCGAGGAGCGGCTGCTCAGCGAGCACGCCAACTCCGGCTACGCCGGGACCCTGTCGTCGTCGTACGAGGTGCTCGAGTCCATGGTGGCGGTCACCGGGGACGGCTCCCTGGCCGGTCGGCTGTCCGACTTCCTCACCGCCATCGACGGGCTCGCCACGACGCCGTGGGAGAACTCGGTGCGCACCCAGGTGCTCATCGACGCCGAGTCCCTGTCCACCGAGTTCCGGCGGCAGGCCGAGGCCCTGGACGAGATGTCGATCTCGGCGGACGAGGCCGTGGCCGGCGGTGCCACGTCGGTCAACGGCTACTTCGCGGAGATCGCCTCGCTCAACGCCCAGATCGCGGCGCTGGAGGCGTCGGGTCAGACCGCCAACGACCTGCGCGACCAGCGCGGCACCCTCGTGGACGCCGTGGCGCGGCAGGTCGGCGTGGAGACGGACGAGCAGGCGGACGGTACCCTCACGGTCTTCGTGGCCGGCCACGCGGTGGTCCAGGGGGACAACGCCCGGACCCTGCGCGCCGAAGAGGACCCCAACACCGGCCTGCAGCGGATCATGCTCCAGGACGGAGGGGTGGCCCTGAACATCACGGCGCAGATCCAGTCGGGCGAGATCGCCGCCCAGCTCGAGCTCCGCGACACGGTGGTGCCCGGCCTGACGAGTGAACTGGATCAGATCGCGTACGACCTGGTCACGAACTTCAACGCCGTGCACGCCACCGGGTACGACCTGGACGGCAACACGGGCTCCGACCTCTTCCTCGCCCCCAGCCAGGTGACCGGCGCCGCCGCGAACATGCAGCTGGACACGGCCCTGGTGGACAACCCCGACGGCCTCGCCGCCTCCGTGGACGCGGCCGGTGTGCCCGGTGACGGCCAGGTGGCCATCGCCCTGGGGGATCTCGCCGACGCGCTCGTCGCAGGTAACGGCACCATGACCCTCAACGAGGCCCTTTCGTCCTTTGTCGGCGGCCTCGCATCGGACGCGGCCGTGGCCCACGCCGGGCTGTCGCTGCAGACCGGGATCACCTCCGCGGTGGAGGGCACGTGGGAGGCCCGCTCGGCGGTGAGCCAGGAGGAAGAGGCCATCAACCTGCTCAAGTACCAGGACGCGTACGACGCCATGGCGCGCGTGCTCCAGGTGACGCAGGAAATGCTCGACACACTGATGTCGCTCTAGGAGGACCACGATGATCACGCGATCCACCTACGGCACGTTCCGGCTGGTCACCGAGACCATGCAGAAGGCGGCGGTCGACCTCCAGGAGGCGCAGCTCGATGCGGCGACCCTGGACCGGCTGCGCAACCCCTCGGACCACCCCCTCGACGCGGCGGAGTCGCTGCGGCTGCAGGCGGACCTGGACGAACACTACGCCCTGGCCGACCGGCTGCTGAGCGTGAACAACGAGCTGGCCACCGTGGACGGGGTCCTGGCGGACGCGACCACCCTGATGATCTCGGCCAAGGAGCTCGCCGTGGCCATGGAGTCCGAGACCGCGTCCACGGAGAACCGGGTGACCGCCGCAGAGGAGATCTCGGCCATCTTCGCCTCCATGGTCAGCGTGGCCAACACGCACTACAACGGCATCTACCTGTTCTCGGGCACCTCGGTGGAGACCAAGCCGTTCCTCGCCGATGGCACCTATCAGGGCGGCGCCTCGGGCCGTTCGATCCCGCTGATGGGGTCGGACACCATGACCATCAGTTACACGGGCGAGGCGATCTTCGGCGTGTCCGGCGAGAGCCCCTTCGAGGCGCTGGCCGAGCTGGAGGCCGCCTTGCTCGCCGATGACAGCGACGCCATCGCCGACGCCATGGACAAGCTGGACTCCGCGTACGCGCACGTCGTGTCCATGCGCGGTACCTATGGGGTCGCGTACTCGCGCGCTGAGGAGCTGACCTACGCCAGCGAGGAGGCGGCCGCGGCCCTGGAGGGGTTCGTGGGCGTGCTGACCGAGATGGACATGGTCGACGCCTTCTCCCAGCTGTCCCAGGCGCAGACCATCTACGAGTCCGCAGCCACCACGCTCACCTCCGTCCTGGGCACGAGCATCTTCAAGTACCTGTAGCAGATCAGATTCACGTCCCCCGTTCTTCCGCTTCTTCCGCTCAGGCCCCCCAAAAAGTTTCTAAAGGTCCTCGGAATCCCTCCGATAACACAAGACAGTTGGAAACGGCCTGCTAGAAGGAGCATCACTGATGTCACTGCGAATCAACCACAACATCGCGTCGCTGATGGCCCAGAAGAACGTGAACCGTTCTTCTAGCGCGATGGAGCAGAGCTACGCGCGTCTGTCTTCGGGGCTGCGTATCACGCAGGCCGCGGACGATGCCGCAGGTCTGGGCGTCAGCGAGAACCTCCGAGCCGACATCGCCTCGACGCAGGTGGCCATGCGGAACACCAACGACGGTGTCTCCGTGGTCCAGATCGCGGAGGGGGCGCTGTCCGAGGTGCATTCCATCCTCACCCGTATGCGCGAGCTGGCCATGCAGTCGGCTTCGGGCACGCTGGGTGACGACGAGCGCGCCTACCTGCAGACCGAGCTCGACGCCATCCGCAACGAGATCGACCGCCTCGCCAACGTGACGGAGTTCAACGGCACCAGCCTGCTGATCTCCAACACCACGATGGATGTGCAGGTCGGCATCCACGCGGGCTCGAACTACGAGATCAGCATCACGCTGGCGTCCATGGACGTCAACGCGCTGAACCTCACCGGCGGCGTCGTCAGCATCGCCAACGCTTCGGACGCCTCGGCGGCCCTGGCCTACATCGACACAGCCATCGGGTCGGTGAGCAGCCATCGTGCCACCCTGGGTTCGCAGCAGAACCGGCTGGTTCACACCTACCGCAACCTCGAGGTCAACCTCGAGAACATGACCGCGGCCGAGAGCCAGATTCGCGACGTGGACTTCGCCTCGGAGACCGCGGAGCTGACCAAGAACCAGATCCTCGCCCAGGCAGGCGTCTCCGTCCTCGCCCAGGCCAACTTCGCGCCGCAGATGGCGCTGACGTTGCTGGGTTAGTGACGGCGAGGAGGTAGAACAATGTCCCTGCGAATCAACCACAACATCGCCTCCCTGATGGCGCAGAAGAACGTGAACCGTTCGTCCAGCGCCATGGAACAGAGCTACGCTCGGCTGTCCAGCGGCCTGCGCATCACCCGCGCCGCCGACGACGCCGCGGGCCTGGGAGTCAGCGAAAACCTGCGCGCCGACATCGCCTCCACACAGGTGGCGATGCGGAACACCAACGACGGTGTCTCCGTGGTGCAGATCGCCGAGGGCGCGCTGTCCGAGGTGCACTCCATCCTCACCCGGATGCGCGAGCTGGCCATGCAGTCGGGCTCGGGCACGCTCGGCGACGACGAGCGAGCCTACCTGCAGACGGAGTTCTCCGCCATCCGCGACGAGATCGACCGTCTCGCCGAGACGACCGAGTTCAACGGCACGTCTCTGCTCAACACGTCCACCACCATGGACGTGCAGGTGGGCATCCACGCGGGATCGAACTACGAGATCTCGATCACGCTGAACTCCGCCGGCATGTCCGCGCTGGACATCGACGCGCTGAACATCAGCAACGCGACGTCGGCCACCGACGCCCTGGCCTACATCGACACGGCCATCGGGTCGGTGAGCAGCCACCGCGCGACGCTGGGTTCACAGCAGAACCGTCTGATGCACACCTACCGGAACCTCGAGGTGAACCTGGAGAACATGACGGCAGCCGAGAGCCAGATCCGCGACGTGGACTTCGCGTCCGAGACCGCGGAGCTGACCAAGAACCAGATCCTGGCTCAGGCCGGGGTCTCGGTCCTGGCCCAGGCCAACTTCGCGCCGCAGATGGCGCTGACGCTGCTCGGTTAGGGTTTTCGATAGCCCCGGGGGTGGAAGCCCCCGGGGCACCCTGACGAGAACAAAGGTGCAACGTGAGTAACACCATCCCCAGACTCCTCCCGGCCTCGCAGGCAGCATCGCTGCGTGCGTCCAGGGGGAAGGCCGCCTCCGAGGGGCAGGCCGAGTCGAAGGGCGGGGTGGTGTCCGGTCCGGGAGTTGACGGCAACTCCTCACGGCCTGCAGCCGGAGACCCAACCGCCACGACCTCCACGAAAACCGTGTCGCTGTCCTCGCGGGCATCCGCCGGGATCGCTGCATACGAAGCTCAGGAACAGGAGAATGTCACCAGGCGGTGGAGCGAGTCCGCCGCCAAGGCCATCGCCGAGGAGATCGAGGAAGCCGCCGAGGCCGCCGACCGCACGGGCCTCCGCGTCAAGACCGAAGTACACGAAGAGACTGGCCGCTACATCATGCGCGTGGTAGACGAATCAGGTGAGGTTCTCAAGGAGTTCCCGCCGGCGGACTACCTCGACGTGGTTGCCGCTCTGGAAGAACTCGGGGGCCTGCTGCTACAAGAGGAGCTGTAGACCATGGGTGTCACCGTAGACGGGCTGGTCTCCGGCCTGGACACCACCTCGATCATCGACGCCTACATGTCCGTGGCGGAGGCTTCCACCGACCGCCTCCGCGATCAGCAAACCGATCTCGAGAATCGCCTGACCCTGCTCCAGGAGCTCAACGGCTATCTGGAAGACCTGCAGTCCATCGCCGAATCGTACGAGGACACCGACGACCTGCGCATCGCCTCGGCCATCAGCTCCAACGAGTCGGTCATGACCGTCACCGCGGAGGCCGGCGCCCAGGTGGGTACGTACTTCGTCGAAGTGTCGCAGCTGGCCCAGGCGGAGATGGAGGTCTCGCAGGGGTACGCCGCCACGGACGACGTGGTGGCGACGTCGGGATCGCTGACCATCACCGTGGCCGGTGAGGACACGGTCATCGACGTGTCCGAGGCCAACGGCAACAACACCCTGTCCACCCTGGCCGCGGACATCAACGAGAACGTGGACGGGGCCCAGGCGTACATCCTCAACGACGGCGGGGCGAATCCGTACCGCCTGGTCATCGTCACCGATGACACGGGCGAGGATCAGACGCTGGAGTTCAGCTCCACCCTCGCGGGTGGGACGGCGCCGGTGTTCACCGAGCAGCTCACGGCGGCCGACGCCGAGATGGCCATCGCCGGCCTGACGGTGTCGTCGTCCACCAACCGCTTCACCGACGTGGTGCCGGGACTGACCTTCGAGGCGGTCTCCACCGGGTCGGCGACCGTCACCTCCGACCTGGATGTCACCGGCGTGGTGGACGCGGTCCAGGAGTTCGTCGACGCCTACAACGCCGTGGCGAACTTCCTCGACGACTACACCGGCATGGAAGCGGACGGCGACGTGTCCCTCCTCGCCGGCGAGTCGGTGCTGACCACCGTCCAGAGCAACCTGCAGACGGTGATGAGCGGCCTCTACCAGGCCGGCGACCTGCAGGGGACCTCCGTCCTGGGATTCGCGACCCAGCAGGATGGGTCGTTGGAGCTGGACACCACCGCTCTGACGGACGCGTTGACCGACTCTCCCTCCGACGCCCTGGAGATCATCGCCGGCGCGGACGGTATCTTCGAATCGCTGGACGGCCGGCTGGACATGGTGCTCGATCCGGACACCGGGTCCATGAGCCTGCGCCAGGAGAGCCTCGACGACCAGATCGAGGCGTTGCAAGAACAGATCGAAGCCGACGAGGCCAACCTCGAGATCTACGAGTCGGCCCTGCGTCAGCAGTTCACCAACCTGGAGATCGTCCTGGCCCAGATGCAGACCATGAGCTCGTACCTGACGCAGCTCTTCGGCCAGGATGACGAGTGAGGTCCAAGATGATGACCACGCCAACCGACGCCAAGATCGCCGCCTACACCCGCACCAACGTGGAGACCCGCAGCGAACCCCAGCTGCTGGTGGACCTGTGTGACCGCGCCCTCGTGGCCGTGGACGCGGCCCGGACGACGCAGGACGTGACCGTCCAGCGAGCGTCCCTGCAGCGCGCACGGGAGATCGTCTCGTTCTTGCAGGACAGCCTCAGCGTGGAGGTGGGCGGCGCGGTCGCCGTGAACCTCATGCGCCACTACACCTTCCTCAACCGGAGCCTGATCGACGCCATCGACGAGCCCGCCAAGGCCGACCTGGACATGCTGCACGGCAAGTTCGCCGAGCTGCACGAGACCTGGCGCGAGGCCGTGAAGATCGTCATGGAGGCCGAAGCGGATGCCCCCCAGGAGTGATCTCCTCCGCCTCCTCGACGAGGCCACCGCCCGGATCGACCAGCTGAACGCCGCTGCCGCCGTCCCTGAAGAACTCGCTCGCCTCCTGCCCGAACTCGACCAGAACTTCGAGGACATCCGCCGGGCCACCCGGGACTTCGAGGGTCCGCCCAGCGACGACGAGCGGCGTGCATTCGAGGCCTGGGAGGCCGCTGCCGCACGGCTGCAGTCCAGGGCTCGGGACAACCTCGAACTCCTCGACGGCAAGTTCGGCGACCTCCGCAAGGCCCGCTCGGCCCTGCGCGCCTATTCCACCCTGGATCCTCACCACAAGGCGCAGCGGCTGCAAAAGAAGCTGTAGCACGCTACTGCGACCAATCCCTGACGGAAGTGTCAACCTGCTGACGGGGCGCGGGGCTGCGATCGGGCCCTGTGGGCCGGATCTGGGTATGCTGGAGTTGGTCCGGTTCCTGCAAACACCTTGCATCGGAGAAGTCTGGTGAGCGAGTTCAAGGGCGATAGAGACCGTCGCAAGTTCTTCCGTGTGCGGATGTCCGCGCAGATGGCCCTGGGTCCAAGGCGGCTCGATCTGCTGGAGGATCCCGGGTTCGCGCTGCGCGTGAAACACGCCGACCTGGTGGACAGCCTGCTGGAGCTGCGCAAGGAAGCCGAGAACGTGCTCGTGGACTCGGTGGACAAGGGGGTCGAGTACCTGCTGGCCCTGCAAGATCTCGCCGCCGGCTCCCTGGACACGCGAGCCTTCGAGGAGCGCAAGCTCTCGGTGGTCCTGGATCACCGGGAGATCAGCCTGTCCGAGGGGGGCGTCGGCTTCGAAGGGGTCGCCCCTTGCGAGCTGGGCGAGGAACTCACTGCCGTGATCATCGACATGGCTCACCCGTCGCGCCGGCCGATCCCCGTGCGGGTGCGTCTGGTGCGCCGTCAGGACATCGGCGACCGCTCCTATCTGGGCTTCGAGTTCCTGGACGTGCCGTCGGACGTGCAGCGTCACCTCGTGGAGATGGTGTTCGCCGAGCAACGGCGCCAGATACGGGAGGCGAGGAAGACGTGACTCCCATCGCCGGATTGCTAGCCGTAGCATTCTCGTTGTCTGCCGGGGTCTCCAGCGTGAAGAGCCCGGAGATGGCGGTCGTGTACGAGCGCACCACCGCCCCGGCGATCGACACCCACGTCACGGTCCGCCCGATCCCCTACGTGGGCGTGGGCATGCAGTTCAACTACACCCAGCGGGCGGGCTCCGCCGTGGGTGTGTCGACCCTGGAGAACATGGGCATCCAGTCCACCTTCCACCTGGCCACCCTCGGGTTGCGGGTGGAGGGACGGCTCGAGGTGGCCCAGCACCAGCGGGTGATCCCGTTCGTGGTGGGGGGCCCCCTCGTCACGTTCTACGAGGAGCAGGTGCAGACCGCCGAGGTCAAGGGCGGCAAGCCCGGCGCCTTCATCGGCGGCGGCGCGAGCCTGCTGTTGACGCCCGAGACCACCTGGTCGATCCAGCCGCGGCCGCGGCTGCACGGCGTCTACCTGAACTTCGAGGTGGGCAACCGCTGGTCGAAGTGGGCGTCGGGGGACGGCCTGGATCTGGGGGGCTGGTACCTGTTCGGTGGTGTGGAGGTGGCGCTGAGGTGAGGACGCTCTGGACCCTGGCCCTTTGTCTGTGGACGTTGCCGGCGATGGCGCAACCCGAGGTGGTGGCCGTGTACACGGCGCCGTTGGGGTTCGCGCCGGACGGCGAGGTCACCTCCATGGAATACCAGGTGCGGACAGCCGGCCTCGAGGGTGTGCGCGAGGGCAGCATCCTCATCGCCTACCGTCGCGTACCGGCCGCGCGCGGGGACGCGCCGTTCCGTTTCGAGCCGGTCTGGCTGGAGGCGGGGCGTCTCCAGGTGACCGCGGTGGGGCCGCGCTGGGTCACGGCCCGGCAGGTGGCCGAGTCACCGCACCTGCCGCTGCCCTCCCTGGACCACGATGGCCTCCCCCTGGACCGGATCTGCATCGGCGATCGGGTGGTGGAGTCGGGCCAGGTCGGCCTGACGGACAGCCAGGTCGTCGGCAGGTTCGACCTGGACCTGCTGTTCCCCGGCGGTGGCCACGAGATGGAGATCGAGGGCCAGGAGGCGGTGCGCCTCTGGCTCAGTCGCTTTGGCGTGCTCGGCGCCGTGCAGGTGGACGTGTCCGTGCCCGGGCCCCAGCCCCACGGCACGGGTGCGCCGCCGACCACGGACGAACGGATCACCGCGGTGCCCCTGCGCGGCGACCACGGCTGGGCCGAGGTCCAGCGCGTAGAGGAGCATGTGACGCTGGCCCAGCGTCGCGCCCGTCGGCTCGCCGACGCGGTGGAGGCCGCGCTGGGTATGGAGGATGGACGCGTGCTGGCCACGGTGTCGTGGGCGGGCGAGGGCGTGAGCGAGCCCGGGACCGCCACGATCCGCCTCGGCCACGCCGGGGTGCTGCCGGCCATGCGGCCTGGCGAGTCACCCACCGCGCGTGCGAGTGGACTTGGAGCTGCACCATGACTCGAGTCACCACGAGATGGGCGAACGCCCTCGCGTTGACGACCGCGCTGGCCCTTGCCGCGCCGGCCGCCGCCGCCGAAGGACCCGCCCTGGATACGCTTCGCTTCCGGATGTCCCCTCTACCGGGAGACATCCTCGGCGTGGGCGCGGCCACGGCCCACGAGGCCGGCGTGCTGCGGGGGATGTTCTCGCTGCAGGGCGAGCACAACCCCATCTTCCTGGTCACGGATCCCGACCGCGTCGATCCCGTCATCGAGGACCGCATGGTCGGCGAGGTGGCCATGACGTTCGGGCTGGGCAAGGGGATCTCCCTGTGGACCGGCCTGCCCATGGTCATGTTCCAGTCCGGCTGGTGGCCCGAACAGTCCGAGGACATCCACTCGTGGGGCCTGGGAGACCTGCGCTTCGGCGCGGCGTTCCCCGTGCTGGATCCCGAGAAGTACCCCGTAGGTGTGGCGATCCGTCCCGCCGTCCAGGTGCCGACGGGTGTCCGTCAGGCCTTTGCCTCCTCTGGAGTCGTCGAACTCCACGGTGCCGTCGCCGTCGAGACCCGCCGCCTCGGACCGGTGCGACTCGCGTCGTCCCTCGGCGCTCGCATCGGCCCGCCGAGCGATTGGGTCGACGTGGAGGTGTACTCCGCGTTCACCTACGGCCTGGGCGTGGACGTGCGCCTGCACGACCGCTGGACCGTGGATGCGGCCTGGCTCGGCGAGGTGGCCGGCAACAACTGGGAGAACCCCATGGAGCTGCGGGTCGGCGGCACCTTCGTGCCCACCGACGGCGTCTTCGTCGGCGCCACGATGGGCTGGGGCCTCGCCCCCGGTGCCGGCACCCCCGACTTCCGCCTGGGCTTCAACATCGGCCTCGGCGGCCCGGTCAAGAAGAAGACGCCCGAGGTCGAGATCGTCGAGCCCATCCCCATCGAGCCCGTCGGGCCCGTCCTGGCCCCGGCCATGACCGACGCCACCGTCGCGCTCGCCGAGAGCCCCACCGGGTACGTCGAGATCCTCATGCCGATCCCCGTGGTGTTCCGTGAGGGGGAGACCCGCCTGAGCAAGGAGGCTCGAGCGGCGCTGGAGTCCGTCGTCGACTACCTCGACAAGCACCCCGAGATGCGCCCCATCGTCGTGCTCGGCCACGGCGATGAGACCGGCGGCGACGAGTACAACACCACCCTCTCCCGCCGCCGTGCCATCTCCACACGCAAGTTCCTCGTGGACGAGGGCGGCATCTCCGCCGACCACCTCGCCGTCCCCGAGGAGAGCCCCCTGCAGAACTCTCCCGACGTCCGGACGGGGCGTCGTTCTTCCGTCGGTTTCGTCCTCTCTTCCGGCTCCTGATTTCCCTCACAAACGCCTCAAGAATTCGGCGGTTCTGCCGATAACAACAATATGGGAGCGTCGGCGGTCCGTCCGCCGTTACAAAGACGAGGAATGTGCCGATGTACGCGTTTCATGAAGCGAGGTTCGCTCGCTCGCCCCCGTAACTTCCAGCGTAAGGTGCTGGGAAGTGCATAGGAGGCTGGGGCGTAGCATTGCAGGCCGCTGCGCCCTGGTCTCCTTTGTTTATTTTGGTACAGAAATACGCCTGTGGTCCGACCTGAATTCCGACCGTTTCTTTTCCACGCGCGTTACAATCGGATCCTCTACAGAGGGGGATCCGTGCCTGTCAGCAAGAGACGAAGGTGGCTGCTCGGCGGAGCTTTGGTTCCGGTGGGATTGGTGATCATCGGGGTGGGGGGAATCGGGTTCGAGCGGTCTCGCATGTTGAACGAGACGGAGGCGCTGTACCTGGAGGCGGTGGAGGCGTCGCAGGCGCGGGAGTATCGGAGGGAGCCGCTGGCGCCGTACTGGGAGGTGGAGGAGGGGAGCGCTGCGGAGGAGTACAGGCGGGCGTGGGAGCTGTGTGACGACAGTGATTGGAGTCATGAGCAACGTCTCAGCCTCAACGTTGCCGGGCGTACCCTCCGTGCGATGCCTCAGGATGGTGCCCATGAGGACGTGTTCGGTCTGCTGGAGCCAGGATTCGACAAGACGGTGGACAGGTGCCGGCCGGCCCTGGACGCGGTCCTCGCCGGCAGCGTGTGTATTGACGCCACATCGCCCTTGAACTTGTGGGACGAGTGGCGAATCTCACCGGAAGACTCGTGGGAACGCATGCCCAGTCGCTTCACCCAGATCGGCAAGCTCCAGGTCCTTCGAGCATACGAATCCTGGATTACCGGCAATCGTGACGCAGCGTTCGACGACGCGTTTGCCGCGATGCGTATGCAGATGGACATCGGCCGTGGAGCCACACTCGTGGGCCTCACCACGACCTCGAGCCAGTTCTTCTACTCCTCGTTCATCCGGTTCGTTCTCGATCGGCGCGATCTGGAGGTGGGCGAAGCCGAACGGGTATACGCCGAACTCGGATACCTACTCGACCATGCGCCCGATTTCTCCGAGGCGCTTCAGAACTCCTTCGTGTCCGAGCAGGGTTGGCGTCTGCGAGACCGCGACATTCCGAAGCCATCCGGGGCCGAAACCTGGGACGAGTGGCAGCCTGACGACTGGGAGAGTTTCGTCCTCGCTTGGGTTTCCCTCCACGACGTGCTGGAGATGCACCCGGCCTTTGTCGAGGTGCAGACCTCGCCGGTACCGGACCGACTGGCCGCCTACGCTCGCGAGGAGGCCAGGAATCCGAGATTTGCCACCGAATCCTGGCACCCGGCCTGGCTCGCCCGGTCCATCCGGTCCATGGATCTCCGCGTCACATTTACTCTGACCTACCTTCAGCTCCTGCAGGTGGCCGCGGCCGATACCGCGCTGGTCCTGTCAGGCGTCACTCCGGAGGTGGTGAGCGACCTCGAGCAGTTCGATCCGGGCATCGACCTCGTCGATCCCTTCACCCTGCAGCCCTTCGAGATCATCGTCCGGGGAGACGGTCGATACCTCCGCAGTCCTGCCCTGGACGACCCCGTCGCGAGTGGGCTCGAGTATCTCAAGAACTTCGATCACGAGGCGTATCTGGAAATTCCGTTGAGGGGACCGGAAGGGACTGCAGAGCTTGGTGATTGACCGCCGTCGCCGGGACAGCGTACCCCGGTGCTCGGCAGCGTCAAGGGCAAGCGAGCTTCGCTCGTGGCGCCTGCGGCGCCACCCTTGACCCTACCTGCGCTCCGGGGTGTTCAGGTAGGTGGCGACGGGGGAAGGATGGCGGATATTGGCTCTGGAAGGATGGATAGGGGTGGGGGGTGTTGGCTGGTCGGGCGCTGAGCGCTCATAACTCGCGGGGTTGGCATCAACCGGCCGAGATATGAGCGATATTCGCTCACAACTCGAGGGGTTCTCGAGAATGACCTCCGATATGAGCGAAATCCGCTCACAACTCGTGGGGTTGGCATCAACCGGCTGAGATATGAGCGCTCACGCCAACCAACACCCGAGATGGCGGCCACTGGCGCTCAAGAGCGGGGTAGACATGGGTGTTTCTTGCGCTGTGCGCAAGTTCGGCTCGAGTCTGGTAGGTAGACCAGCTTCATTCTTGCGCTGAGCGCTAGTTCGACCCGAGTCTGGTGGTGCCACCCTGCCCGGCGCCCCAGGCCTCGCGCGCCCCCCCAGCCCCTCCTCGCCCTCCAGGCCCCGCCCCACCCCCCAGGCCAACCCCCTTCCATCCCTCCAGAGCCAGATCTCGCCTTCCGGGGTACGCTGCCCCAGCGACGGGCGGATCGCCTCCTCCCCCCCCACCTCCCGCTAGCCCAACCCCACCCCTCGGCGATACCATGATCTCTCCCAGGAGGTAATTCATGCCCGTCCGCACCCTGCTCCTCGCCCTCTTCCTCGCGTTGACCCTCTCGCTCAGCGCGTCCGCCAACCCCCTCGACAAGGGCTCCACCCTCGACCGCATCGAGGCCGCCTACCAGGCTGGTGAGATCTCCGAAGAAGAACACGTGATGTACCGCCTCTACCGGATCACCAACAAGGACCTGCTCCCCGAGAAATACGTGGCGCCCACCGGCGAAGAACGCCCCGTCCGCTGCGGGACCCCGATGGTCAAGGCCGCCCGCGCGGCCGTGGACTGGATGAGCCCCGAAGCGCGGGACATGGTCGGCCTGTTGCTCCCGCCGAGCGTGTCCGCCACGGCGAACCAGGAGTCGGACAACTTCTCGCTGATCTGGGGGCCGGACTACGCGGGTTCGCAGTCGGACATCGACTTCTGGCTGGATGCGTTCGAGACGTCGTGGGACGTGGAGGTGGACACGCTGGGATTCCAGCAGCCGCCGTGCACCGACCAGTACCTGTTCGAGGTGTACCTGGCGAACACGGGGGGGACGTCGCCGGAGATGGAGGAGGACACGTACGGGTATTGCGACCACCAGGGGGACTGCCCGTTCGTGGTGGTGCACCCGGACTACGAGTTCACGGGACACCACGAGGGGGCGGCGCAGGCGACGGCGGCGCACGAGTTCCAGCACGGGATCCAGTCGGGATACGACTGGTTCGAAGGGGACTACTGGATGGAGGCGACGGCCACGTGGGCCGAGGACGCGGTGTTCGACGACGCGAACGACTATGTCGAATACCTCAACGGCAGCGATGGCTGGCTGGCGTATCCGGAGTACGGCCTGACCTACGAGGACGGCTGGCACGAGTACGGCAACGTGATCTGGGTGAAGTACCTGTCGGAGAACTGGGGCGGGGGCGAGGTCATCGTGGACATCTGGGAGCGGGCCGTGGACACGGACGCGCTCACGGCGACGGGGGAGATGATGGCCGCCGACGGCTGGAACCTGGGCGAAGGATTCCTGGACTTCACGGCGCAGCTGGCGGTGAACGGGTTCGAGGAGTCCGACCTGTACGACGGCGTCTACATGATGGGCAACCACACCTCTTATCCGGCCAGCGGCGCGCCGGCGCAGTACCTGCCGCAGGTGCTGGGATCGAACTACGTGGAGTTCCTGCCCTCGGGTGAGGCGCAGGACCTGGAGGTGACGTTCGACGGCGAGACGCTGGTCGGCGGCCAGGCGGTGTCGTGGGGTGTGGCGCTGGTGGCCGTGCAGGACGGGACGTCCCTGTACCAGGTGCTGGACGTGGACGCGAACGGTCACGGGAGCGGGTGGGTCGTGGACTTCGGCGGCGCCGTGGACAAGGTGGTCCTGGCCGTGTCGGTGCTCGCGGGAAACTCGAGCAACCTGCAGGGGGTGGCGTACTCGTACTCCGCCGACCTGGGCGAGGCGCCCATCGGCGAGGGGGACGACGACACGGGCGGCGCCGGAGACGACGAAGGCTGCGGGTGCCGGGCCGAGGGCGAGTCCGCGGTGCCCGGGCTCGCCGCCTTGCTGCTGCTGGGTGCTGCGCTGATCCGCCGCCGATGACGCCGGAGCTGGCCGCCAACCTGGACGCCCTGCGTCGGGTCGATCCGGGTCTGGCCGAGCGCCTGTGCTTGCCCGTCGATGGCTCCCACGTGCGGCTGGAGCCGGGCCAGCCGCCGGCCTACAAGGTCCACCGCTACTTCTACCCCTTCATGTTGGGCGCGAATGCGCTGTTGCAGTCCCTGGTGCACGTGGACGGCAGCGAGGACGTGGTGATCTTCGGTGCCGGCCTGGGTGAGCAGCTCGACGAGGTGCTGAGCAGGACCCCGAAGCGGTGCGTCACGATGTGGGACCGCGATCCGTGGCTGCTACGCCTCGTGCTGTCGCGGAGGGACTACAGCGAGGCCATCGACGAGGCCCGGCTCAGCCTGGCGCTCGGTCCCGATCTGCGCGATCTGGCCGGTCGAGTGGGGGACCGGCATCTGGTGGTGCATCCCTTCCTGGACGCCGTCTATCGGTTCGAGCGGGAACTGCTCGACGGGGGGCTGCGCGAACGCTGCGTGCTGCTACGCGCGGGAACCCTGTTCATCGACGACGTGGCCGCGGAGCTGGCCCGCAAGGGGTACAGCATCTACACCCTGGACACCGAGCGGCTGTCCCGCGAGGAGATCGCGCTGAGTGTGCGGCGCTTCGAGCCGGCCTTCATCGCCGCGGTCAATTACACCGGCGGGCTCGCCGAGCTGTGTCACGAGCTCGAGGTCCCGCTGATGTGCTGGGAGATCGATCCCACGACGTCGTCGGTGCTGCCGGCGCAGGCGCCCACCCGCCGCAGTCACATCTTCACCTACCGCCGACCCCACGTGGACGAGTTCCGCGCCGCCGGGTTCACCCACGTGCGACACCTCCCGCTCGCCGCGAACGCCGACCGCCGGGCGCCGGTGGAGCTCACCGACGAGGACCGCCGCGAGTTCGGCGCGGCCGTGTCCTTCGTGGGAGCGTCCATGGTCACCGAGGCGCTGGAGTTCCGCCGGAAGTTCATCGAACGGTACGCGACATACCTCGATGATGGCGGTGACGGGGAGCTGGAGCAGGCCGTGTCCAGGCTGGCCGAGGCGCTGAAGGTCCAGCGGCTGGACTACGCCACCTATCGCCTGCCCTCGCTGCTCGAGGAGCGGTTCGGCCCCTTCCTGGAGTACGCCCACGCCGAGGTCGGTACGGACGACCCGGTCATGTGGGTGTCCGAGATGGCCGCGTCCGAGAAGCGGCTGACCTACGTCGCCAACCTCGGCTTCTTCGGCGTCGTGGCCTGGGGCGACGCCGGCTGGAAGCAGATCGAACCCTACGGGGCGCGCTACTCGGGTCGCTACGCCCGGCACACCGACGAGCTCACCAAGGTCTACTGCGCGTCCTCCATCAACGTGGACATCGGCCGACTCTACCAGTCCGACATCGTCACCATGCGCGTGTTCGACGTCCTGGCGTGCGGAGGCTTCCTCATCGCCGAGTACAGCGACGACCTCGCGCAGCTGTTCGAGGTGGGCCTCGAGGTGGAGTGTTACAAGACCCTCGACGAGCTCAAGCGCAAGGTGGCCTTCTACCTCGCCAATCCCGAGGCCGCCCGCGCCATTGCCGAGCGCGGCCGGACGGCGGTACGGACACGGCACACGATCCGCCAGCGGGTAGGGACGATGCTCGAGGCGATGGGCGTGTAGGGGCCGACCGGCATTTAGTTGTGACCCTCACTGCGTGGACCCGGGCACCCTCGAACCCGGGCACGAACCTTCCCGGGGAACAATCCGCCCGATGGTCGTAGCGGTCTGCTGCGGTAGCGTACGACCT
This sequence comes from uncultured Rickettsiales bacterium, assembly GCA_964558555.1. Lineage (GTDB taxonomy): Bacteria > Myxococcota_A > UBA796 > UBA9615 > CAYRNR01 > CAYRNR01. The sequence goes on from CAZLEO010000001.1 coordinate 77,917, forward strand.
GGGCAGTGATGCGACCCCCGATCGAGGGGCAGGTCCGTCACACGCAGATTTCTTGCGACGTCCATTGCGTGGGGGCACCATGGCAACGGATCCCTGGAGGAGTGCGCGCCGACCAGCGAAGAACCGAAGCACCGGAGAGAAGGTCCTGGCCGAGTGCAACCGACTCGCTGACGGTGATTTCGACGATCCGCCGCGCAGTCCACAAGGGCTGAGAAGGAAGCTGCGTGTGACGGTGGTCGGGGTCGCGTTCTGCCTGCTCACGCTCGAGATCCTGTTGACCCGCATGGTCCCGTTCTTCCTGGGCGGGATCAGCGGCTTCGTGGCCATCCCCATCGCCATGTTCGGGCTGAGCCTCGGCGCCCTGACGCTGCACTGGGTCCGCGACGAGGCGAGGCTGAGGTGGATTCCGGTCCTCGTGCCGTTGCTGTTCATCCTGACGGTCGTGACCCTGCTGACGTTCTTCGGACTGTTCAACCACGTGTTCGACCTGTCGCACTACGGCAAGCAAAATCCCTGGACGGACGCCCCCAAGACCGCGGCGTTGACCTTGATCTTCGTGCCCGTGTTCGCGATCGGTGGGGTGATCCTGTCCACTGCGTTCACCGTGTCCGCGCGCAGCATCGGCCGACTGTACGCGGCCGACCTGGTCGGATCGGCCGCAGCATGCCTGGCCGCGCCCCTGCTCCTGCAACTCCTCGACCTGCCGCTGGTCCTGTGTGTTCTCCTGGGCGTCCTGGGGGCGTGCTGGGTGTACGTGTGGTCGGCCGGCCGCAAGGCCGTGGGGACGGGCCTCGTCGTCGGCCTCACGGTCACGGCCTTGCTCGCGGGTTTCCAGCTGGTGTTCACCGAGCGCCCGGACGCGCGGTTGCTGGCGAGGAACTACGCCAAGGGGCTCGACGCGGAGGAGGTGCGTCATCGCTGGAACGCCATATCGCGCGTTTCCCTGATCCACCTGCTGGAAGGTGACAAGGGGAAGGGGTGGCGGCTGGTCCACGACGACGGCATCTCCAACGTGTACCTGCGACGCTACAAGCCTGAACGGGTCGAGCAGCCCCCCGAGGAGCAATCACCCCAGCGGATTCCCTCCCTCATGGATCGCCCGCCGTCCTCGGCGCTGGTGATGTTCGCCGGCTGCGGCAAGGACATGGTGCTGATCAACGAGTTCGCCCGAGGTGGCGCTAGCATCACCGGCGTCGAGCTCAATCCTCTGGTCCGGCGGCTGGTGAGCAATCCCTGGTCGGATCGGTGGAACCTCCGGACGTTTTACGCATTGCCGCACATCGATCTGCGCATCCAGGAGGGCCGGAGCTTCCTCGATCGCGAGCCCCGCCGCTTCGACGCCATCTTCGTGGCCACGAACGGCGCCCAGTACGCGAGTCGCACCGGGCACTCACGCAAGTATCTCGACACCGAGGAGGCCATGGCCGCGTACCTGGACCACCTCGCCGACGACGGCGTGATGGTGTTCAACCACCAGGCGTTCCGTCACAAGGTGGAGATCTTCAAGCGGCTTCAGGAGGAGCGGAGCTCCGTACCGTTCGACGAGACCATCATGATCCTCAACGTCCGCAAGCGCCGTTTCAGGGGTGACGGACTGAACAAACCTGTCACGGTCGTGGTCAAGCCGTCGGGGCTGACCCGCGGTGAGGTGTCGCGGATCGCAGCCACGTGGACGAGCCAGCCGGGGCGCAAGGTCTACTACGCGCCGGGCCGGGAACCCTACAGCGCGCTGGCAGACCTGATCCACGCGCCCGCGGATCCCACGGCGTTCGTCCCCGTGGACGACCAGCCGTACGAGGCGCGGGTCGATGTCGCCGGATTCCGGCTGCTGCCGGGCAAGGACGAGCTGGACCGCATCAGCTACGCGCTGAGCTGGATCAAGATCTTCACCACGCTGCTGTGTGGGGGCCTCGCCGTGCTCACCCTCGCGGCGTTCTACGCCCGGGGGCGGGGCGTCTCCGGGCGGCCTCGCCGGCTTCCTGCGTGGCTCACGGCGTACTTCATGGTCACCGGCGTGGCGTACATGTTCGTGCAGATCGGCTTGATGGCGAAGCTCGAACTCTTCCTGGGCAACCCGGTGTACTCCGTCGCCGTGGTGCTGGCGGCCTACCTGCTCTCCAACGGCCTGGGATCGGCCTGGGTGGACCGCTGCCGTCGCAGGGGCGCCCCTCCGCCGCTGACCGCGGTGTCGGGGCTGGCGTGCGCGGCCACGCTGGGATCGATGGGGTTGGTGGAGTTCGGGACCGGACACCTCCTCGCGTGGCCCCTGGTCCTGAAGGTGCCGCTGACCCTGGCCGCGCTGTTCCCCCTGGGCTTCGTGCTGGGCATGTTCTACCCCCTGGGCGTGATGATGACGTCGCGGCACGCCCAGCCCGCCCTGGTACCCAAGACCTTCGGCCTGGCGACCCTGTCGTCGGTGCTTGGCAGCACCTGGGCCATCGTCGCGGTGATCAACCACGGCTTCCGGTCGGTGATCGAGCACGCGGCCGTGGGCTACGGCGTGCTGTTCGTGGCTGCGGCGATCCCGGCGCTGGTGGTCGGGGCGCGGCGGGCGCCGGCAGGGGAGCGGGCGCTGGCGCCCACCGGCGTCACTGAACCGTGAACGAACCCGTCGTCACCTCCTGGTCGCCTTCCGTCGTGGGGATCTGCACCGTGAACCGCAGCTGGCCGTCGAGGTCGGGCAGGGCTGTGGGCACGCGGTGGCCGACGGGGAACGAGAAGGTCCAGTAGAAGGTGCGGATGGGCGAGGGGATGGCGTCCTCGTACGCGGGGTCGGTGGTCAGATCGACCCAGAACTCGTAGCCGTCCGAGGTCACGACGGTGCCGTCGTCGCGCTCCACCGGGGCGAAGCCGCTGCCCGTGTCCTGCTCCAGCGTGGCGATCGGGGGGCCGAGCCAGGGGTCGCCGCCGAGCACGGTGAAGGTGACCACGTCGGTGACGCTGGCGGTGCCGGGGACGTCCTGGTCCAGGTTGCCCGCGTTGAGGCCGACCTCGGCGGGGTAGGCGTCGTAGGTGTAACCGGAGAAGGGCTCGAGCGGCTCGGGTTCGTCGTAGGGCAGGGCGCTGCCGTCGAGCAAGGACTGGAAGACCTCGACGCTGCGGGCGGCGATGTGGTCGCCCTGCTTGGGGCCCCACAGGGTGCCGCCGGCCTCGTAGCCGCCCTGCCACCAGTCGTCCTCGGCCACGGAGTAGCCGGTGTAGTCCTGGGCGTAGCCGATGAACATCAGGTCGTCCGTGCCCGCGAGGGTCGACATGTCGGCCAGCAGGTTGTCGGCGAGGTTGGTGACCCACTCGCCCGTGCCGGTGACGAAGTACATGTCCCCGACCTGCCCCACGGTGACCAGGGTGACGTCCGGCGCGGGCTCGTCCTCGGGGAAGGGCACGCAGGCCTCGTCGATGTCCTCCATGGGGGTGTCGTCCTCGCAGTTGCCTTCGCCGGCGCCGCCGCAGTAGACCCCGCCGTACTCGTAGGGGAACTCGTCGTCGGCGTACCCCAGGGCCTCGCGGCCGAGCTGGATACGCGCCGTCTTCGTGTACAGGTCGGGTGTGTCCGTGTAGACGATGGTGTCCACCACCGGGTGGATGGCGTCGGCGAGGACATGGCCCAGCCCCTCCATCTTCTCGAACCCGCCGGGCAGGTCCGCGCCCACCGTGCCGGGGTCCACCTCGTCGTCGCCGGGGCTCATGTCTCCGCCCCACGCGTTGAACAGCAGCACCTGCACCTCGTGATCGAAGCGCTCGGCGATCTTCATCTCGGCGATGCCGCCCATGTCCGGGCACAGGGTCAGGTCGTCGATGTCCAGCACCGTGCCGTGGTAGCCGTAGCTCATCACCAGCGCGTCGACCACGCCGTCCCGCTGTACGGCGATGATCGGCAACGCCGGGTTCTCCTGGATCACGGACAGCGCGTCGTTCTCACACCGCCGGTCGTCGTGCGCCGTGGAGTGCTGCGCCATGGCGAACCCCACCTCGGCGGTTGCCAGGTCGGCCAGCGCCATCTCCACCACGTCCGCCAGCGCGTCGACCATGTTGTCGTAGAACTCCGGGAAGAACGTGTCCGCGAGCAGCGTCAGCAGTCCGTCCGAGTACACCATCCGCCCCGGCCCCGAGTGGGAGTGGTTGCCCCCCATGACCAGCGAGTCGTCCATGTCCTTGCCCAGGCGGATCTCCAGCTCGTCGATGACCGCCTCGCGCAGGTGCTGGAACACGCCCACCGTGTCCGACCGCACGAACACGACCTCGTAGTGGTCCCCACGAGACAGGGCCACCGCCTTGAGCGTCAGCGCCCCGTGGATGCGGGTCGTGCCCGGGTACGTGTCGGCGAACGGCGTGAACGACGGGTCCTGGCCCATCCCACCGTACCCGCTCGTGCCGATCCCCAGCGGCGCCGGCATCCTCACCGTGGCCACGCCAGCGCGGAACTCGCCCGGATCGGGGAGTTCGGCGGTGTCGTCGTCGTCGTCCGCCGGGTTCGACGAGTCGTCGTCGTCGTCGCCGCCGTTGCAGGCGGCGAAGGGGAGCAGGAGCGCGAGCAGCAGGGCGAGCCAGCGGTGGTGGGGCATGGGGCCTCCTCGGGTGAACGCATGCAAGCCTATCCGATGTGGGGGGGAGGTCGAAGCGGGCGGGTGGCGGGGATGGGGGTTGTACCTTCGACAATCGTGGGATGTCGACATGGATGGGCTCTTCAGCAGGGGCGGAGGCCACGATCGGAGCTACATACCCCGATTGCTCGTTGTGGCCGACGCGTCGCGCCGCGCATGGCACGGCTTTTGCGATTGCAGTTGTGAGAGCGAAACACGAGGAGGAATCATGTCCAATCGAACCATTCGAATCGCCATCGTGGCCCTGCCGCTGGGCCTCGCCCTGGGATGTACGCCGACCGAGGTCGAGGATTGTGACGTCGACGGCGACGGATATCCCGCCGCGCGGGCCGGCTGCTTCGAGGCGCCGGGAGGTGACTGCAACGACTACGATCCGCGGGTGACGCCGGCGGATCTGGACGGGGACGGCTACAGCATCTGCGACGGGGACTGCAACGACGAGGACCCCACCTGGAACCCGGCGGCCGAGGATCACCCCTGTGACGGGCTCGACCAGGACTGCGACGGCGCCGACGCGAGCGTGTGGTTCGCCTCCTGGTATCCGGGCTACGACGCGGAAAACGTGCACCGGGATAGCTTCGTGTACTTCGAGGTCGAGGACCTCGAGGACGTCGGTGAACTCGTGGAAGGGTTGAGCGTGGAGGTCAGGGGAGAGGACGGGACCGTATTCCCGGGCGTGGAGATCGTCGAGTCCGAGGACGTCTACTTCTACCCGGATTCGCCGTTGCCGATCCTGACGAACCTCACGGCCGAATTGACCGTGGGTGAGTGTGTCGCGAGCCTGCCGTTCACCACCAGCGACGCGGGGATCGTGGTGGACGAGGACCGGTCGGTGGGCGGCGACTATCGGTTCGGGCTGGACTCGGCCTGGCTCGAGGGATCGGAGCACCTCCGCAACCTGATGGGGCCCATGCTCGAGGACATCCACCTGTTGATCCACATCGAGTCGATCGACGCCGCTCACCTCGAGGCCTTCTCGGCCGTTGCCTGGCCGGGGAGCGGGGGGGATGCGCGGCAGGACATGTGCCGTACCACGTCCAGCCTTGGCTCGCTGGACGGGACGGTGGCTCCGGCGGCGTGGGACAACCCGGAGTTCGTCACCGAGCCGGTGGACCTCGAGTTCGTCCACATCGGCCATCCGCAGGGCGTCGGCCGCCTGATGGACGCGACCGTCCGTGGAACGCTGATGGCCGACGGCACGTCGATCCACGGCGTCGCCGTGGAGGGGATGTTGGACCTGAGCTTCGACGATGTCTTCCACGGCGAGGACGGACCGGTCCCGGACCAGTGCGCCAGGCTCGACTGGTTCGGCGTCGCCCAGTGCGTGGAGTGCCCCGATTGGAGCGGGCCGAACTGCCTGCCCGTTTCCTTCGTGCTGGGCACGGCCTACGAGGTGGACGTGCGGAGCGTCCATCCCTTCACGGGCGAGACCATCGATACGCTGTTGTCCGTGTCCGACGATCTGCTCGACGCATGGATCGACCAGGGGTACTGCCCCTGAGATCGGTCCCTCCCGGTCCCTGGCGGCGTGATCAGACGCCGCCCCCGGTCAGCAGCCGCGGCAGCAGCGCACACAGCGCCACCATGAAGACGAAGTACAGGGCCAACGCGCTGTACAGCGGAAGCCACCGCAGCTCCCGCTGTCGGTCGAGCACGGACCAGGCCAGCAGGCCGCCCTGGGTGAGCCCGACCCAGCGCTGGGGCACGAACACGCCGACACCCAGGGCCAC
>CAZLEO010000002.1:0-81898 GCA_964558555.1 uncultured Rickettsiales bacterium
GGGGGGGGGGCGGGGGGGGGGGGGGGGGGGGGGGGGGGGGGGCCGGCGGCCCGGGGGGGGGGGGGCGCCGACGGGAAACATGAAGAGGGGATTGCAGGGGGTGTGCCAACGTTGCTGGGGGAATCGTAAAAACCCGAGACGTGTGCGTTTTACCGTCACATCGGGGGCTGGCGGCTACATGACAGGGGTGATCCAGGGCGTGTCTCGGAGATGTCCCAATCGGGACAGGTTGTCTCGACGCCGAGACAGGGGCCTTGCGGGTCGATGGAGGAGGGCAGGACGTGGTCAGGCACGACAGCATGGTGGTGTGGTTGGGGTTGGTGGCGCTGGTCTGGGTTTGCGGGTGTGGCACGGAGGCGGCCCAGTTCGGGTCGGACGACGACTCGTTCGCGGCGGACGATGACGACGACGACAGCGCTGAACCGCCTCCCCCCATCGAGGAGACGTTCGAGCAGCAGCCCGAACCGGTGGACATCCTGTTCGTGGTGGACAACTCGTGCTCGATGATGGAGGAGCAGCAGGCGCTGCGGGACAACTTCGAGTCCCTGTTCGCGCACATGGATGGGGTGGACTTTCACATCGGCGTGACGGTCCTGGACGACTGGGCGACCCAGCCGCCCATCGGCCAGCTGTTCGGGCCGACGCCGTACATCGATCCAGCGACGCCGGACCCGGTGGACACGTTCTGGGCCAACATGACCATGGGGTACGACGGGATGGGCGCGTGCGAGGTGGGCCTGGAGGCGAGCTACCGCGCGGTGACCGAGCCGCTGGTCAGCGGCCACAACGCCGGGTTCTACCGCGACGAGGCGCGCCTGACGATCGTGGTGGTGAGCGACGAGGTGGACGGCAGCGTCACGGGCTGCGAGGGCATCACGGCGATGGAGTACGCGGGCTGGCTGCACGAGTTCAAGGACCGTGGCCTGGATGGGCTCCTGTTCGCCGCGGTGGTGGGCGACGACTCGGGCGGCTGCGAGTCGTCCTGGGGATCGGCCGAGCCGGGCCGGGGGTATCTGGACGTGGTGGATGAGCTGGGGCCGGACCACGCGTCGTTCAACAGCATCTGCGACCACTACTGGGCGCCGCTGATGTCGACCATCGGCCAGACGTCGGTGGGCCCGAACACGCACTTCCCGCTGGCCCAGTGGCCGGACCCGGCCACGCTGGAGGTGTTCCTGGACATGGACGGCGATGGCCCGGGCGTGGAGCTGCCGATCCCCATGGACCCGGCCTTCGAACAGGAGAACGCCTGGGAGTACGACGATGTCGACAACGCCGTGCGCTTCGACACGACCACGGCGCCGCCGGTGGGGGCGCAGCTGCGCGTGACCTACCAGCCCGCTGCCTGAACCTTCACTCGGGCGGCCGCTTCATCCTCCGGTACTTGCCGTCCCCCTCCTCGACCCACCAGTCCGTGGGCACCGGCCCGACCACCACGTCGCCCACCGTGCGGTAGGCCAGCTCGGATCGCCAGTCGCGCTCGGACGGGGCCGCCCTCGCCGCCTCCTCGGCCGCCCGCACCTCGGCCAGCCGTGCGGGCTGCTCCTGCACCGAGACCCACGCGTGGAACACCACCGGGAAAAGCTCCACGGACGACAGCGCGACCACGGCCGCCAGGTAGTCACCCAGGGTGGCGCGGTCGTCGTGCATCGCGAGCAGCACGGCGTTGCGGCTGGCCCTGCCACCCACCACGGCGAGCAACTGTTCGGCGCGCTCGGCCGGGTGCTCGGTGCCGTCGGGTTCACGGAGGATCACGCCGTCGGGCAGCACGGTCAGCATCCACACGGGCGTCCCCTCCACCAGCCCCTGGCGCGGCGGCGTGTACGTCCACACGGCCCCGTAGTTCGGGTGATACGCGCTGCCGGAGCGCGCCACCAGGAACGCCGGCGCGTCCACGCCGGCCTCCCACGCCGTGTTGCGCACCACCGTGATCGTGGACATGGGGATGGAACCGTCCGCCGCCACGTTGAGCACGGGGTCGGTGTCCGGGTGCAGGCGCCAGTGGTCGGACGTGACCCCGTCGAGGGCGGCCTCCACGCCAGGGATGGTCTCGGTGTGCCCGCCCGCCAGGGCGCCGTCCTCGATGATGGCGAGATCCTGATCCCAGCGCCGTCCGAAGTTGCTCGACTCCCCCACCAGCACGATCCGTCCGGTGGACACGGTCAGCAGGCGGGCGTCCGGGGGTTCCCCCGAGACCGCCAGCTCCGGGACGCGCCGGTCCGCGGATTCGGCGGCCCACGAGGGGTGGGAGAGCTGGCCGTACCAGCCGGAGAACTCGTCCCACGTGGGTGGCAGGGGCTCGAGCTGGAGCAGCGCCGTGGCCGCGTCCCACAGGGTGTACCCCTTCTCCTGGTCCGCGGGCAGGGCCTCGGACACGCGGATCACCGCCAGCGACTGGGAGCACGCCAGGAGCGCCACCGCCGCGATCAGCAGGGGGAAGCCGGCCAGACGAGGCCCCAGGGGCCGCCTCGGCATCAGCAGCAGCGGCGCCGCCATGGCAAACCCCACCACGACCGCGGTCGAGGGGATACCCGACAGGGCGTGGTAGTCGTAGTACGCCGTGGACCCGAACAGGGCCCCGCGGGTGCTGAATGCCGCCGCGTAACACCACCTGAGCACCTCGGACGCGGCCGCATGGTGGACGGAGAGACCCAGGGTGAGCACACCGCCCACCAGCCCTGCGGCGGCCACGCCACGCAGCGAATCCAGCCCATCGTCGCGCATGGACGGCAGCAGCCGGCCCGCCAGCAGCGGGAACAGCACCAGCAACGCCGCCATGGGCACGAGCGTGGGCAACCGCGCGAGCGCGTCGGCGGTGGCGAAGTGCTGGAGGTAGTACCCCACCCAGTAGGGCAGCTGCGCGATGCCGTCCGGACCCACGATCACCACCATCTTCCAGGCGTAGGACGCGCGCAGCACGGGCACCAGCAACACCACGGCCGCCGCCAGCCCCCCCAGCGCGAGCCACGCCGCCACGGCCAGGCGCCGTGGGCGGTCCCTCGCCGGGACGTCGCCGGAAGCCCCCAGCGCCGCCGCAATCAGGCCCAGGCCGTTCCACATGAGCCCCAGCTGCAGCGTCTGCTGGTGGGCCAGCGTCGCGGCTACCAGGCCCCTGGCCGCGACCCAGGGCGGCACCACCAGCTCCGAGGGGAGCTCCGCGAGCACGCGGGTGACCATCACGTGCCGCAGCAGCGCCAGCCCCGCGATCCCCAGCACCGACAGCAGCAACGGCGCCCGGGTCAGCCAGGGCCGCCTGCGCCGCCTCGGCACGAGGGCCGCGATCCCCAGCAGGCAAGCGGTCGCGCCGAGGCCGGAGGGCAGGAGCTCGGCGAGGTCGGGCACGGACTCGACGTCGGTCCAGGTGCCGCCCACCGAGTGCGTGACCCAGGCCGCGCCGGCCATGAGCATCAGCAGCACGACCGTGGCGACGGCTCGCCGCAGGGTCCCTGCGTGTGGAGGATCTTGGGTCAAGTTCGCAGGATACCAGAGCGGTCCCGGGCGGCTGCGCGGATCAGTCCGCGTCGAGGCCGTAACCGAAGTCGTACAGCGGGTCCCAGTCCCCACCGTCGGGGTCCGTCTGGATCCACTCCCCGCCGTTGGTCACCTCCTCGCGGGCGATGTCGTAGACGTCGGTGCCGCCCAGATCGAAGAACATGCCCACGGACGCGACCGCGCCGAGGTAGCCGTCGCGGTTGCCGTCGGCGGTGTACGTGCGGCCGATGGCGCGGTTGCCCGCCCCGGGCACGTGGTACTCGTCGTCGCCCCCCTCGTTGAGGAACACCCCCAGCGCCGGGATGCGGCTCACACCGAGGGTGAAGTCGCCGGCGTTGTCCAGGGTGTAGGTGTCGGCCTCCTCACCGCGGTCGATGTGGAAGGCCACCGAGGCGTCGTAGCCCTCGGCGATGCACTCGTCGTCGCCGTCGTTGCGGTAGGTGTCCGCCCCCTGGACGTCCACGTACAGGCCCACGGCCCAGTGGGTGGCCGAGCCCAGCGAGTACTTGTGCGTGGTGAGGTGATCGTCGTCGCCGGCGGCGTCGTAGAACAGGCCGGTGCCGAAGGCGTAGCCGAAACCCTGGCACATGACCGCGCACTGGAAGCTGTCGTTCCCGTCGAGGTCGAACAGGGCGCCCAGGCCGCCGGAGAAGATGGGGGCGCCGGCCTCGAAGTAGCCGTCCCGAACGCCGTAGCCGAACCCCTGGCCGCCGGTCCAGTTGGTGCCCTCGCCGGCCCAGTCCCAGACGATGGGCTCCTCGATGGCGAGGTACGTGTCGTCGCCGGCCTCGTCCACGAGCCAGCCGATCCCCCGCGGACCGCCGTACCCCTGGCTCTGCTGCAGCGTCTCGTAGCGGTCGTCCCCGTCGCCGAGATCCACCAGCAATCCGTACCCGAACTGCGCGTGGCCCTGGCAGTCGTAGTAGCCGCGATAGACGTCGTTGCCGCCGTGGTCCGCGAGCACGCCCACGCCGAACACGCCGGCGCCCTGGGCCAGGGCAGGCGCGTGGTAGGTGTCGTCGCCCTGCGCGTCGTCGAGCACGGCGATGCCGAAGATACCCGCGGCCTGCATGCGCGCGGACAGCAGCGGGATGTAGCCGTCCTCGATCTCCCAGCCGCCGGTGTGGGTGTAGGTGTCCGCCCCCTCCAGGTCGAGCAACACGGACACGGGCAGGTGGATGGAGGTGTTGGTGCACACCTGGTCCTGGTAGAGGTCGTCGCCGGCCGCGTCGACGATGAGGAAGTAGTCGCCGTGGGAGTACTCGTCGTCGTCGTCGTCCAGGCGCAGCTTGATCTTGCCCAGCGGCCCCACCAGCCCCAGCATGGCCCCGCCCTCTGGCGGGACGTCGGCCAGGGCGATGCGCAGGGACTCCACCGCCCGCAGCGCCAGCTGGCCCGCCCGGGCGAGCAGCTCCCAGTCCACGCCGGGGTGGGCGTCGGTGCCGAAGTCGTGGCTGTAGGTGGAGTAGTCGGTGTTCCCGTTGTAGTACGTGTCGTGGAGCGCCGCCCACTCGTCCATGTCCAGCACGCCCTTTGACGTCAACGCCTCGTCGCGCATCTCCGCGACGTCGATCAGCGCGTAGATGGCCAGCGCCAGCGGCTCCTGCATGGCCAGGGGGAAGTCGCGCACGTCGTCGGTCACGCCCTCGGCGATCTCCGCCCACGACTCGGCCGGCGGGTCGGGGTGACCGGCCACGGGCTCGTGCTCGTACCAGACCTGAAGGGCCGTCAGCAGGGGTTGATCGTCCCCCTCGGCGAGCACGTACTGACGGTCGTAGCGGCTGGTGACGTAGTCGTCGCGGTCGTTGTAGGTGTACTGGGCCACGAGCAGGTCGCGCAGCCGGCCGTCGTCGTCGCCCATTGCCAGCGCCCCCTCCACGTCCTCGGCCACCATGTGGGCGAAGGTGGGCGCCCGCTCGCCGTCGTGGCGCAGCGTGTCGGTCCAGTGCAGGCGCGTCTCGGTGTTGTCGAAGGTGGACCCGGCGTCCGGGTAGTTCAGGTCCTCGAGTCCGACCCCGAGGGCGTCCAGGCCGTCGTAGAAGGCCCCCGGGAGCTCCCAGCCCGCGGCGAGCTCGCGCGTCGCACGCTCGTCCAGATCCTCGCCGGCGGTGGGGAGCTGCGGCCCGGCCGCGCTGTCGTCGTCGTCGGCCGCGTCGTCGTCGCCGGCCGCGCTGTCGTCGTCGGCCTCGTCCTGGCAGGCTGCGAGGGGAAGGCTCAGTACGAGGATCAGAAGCCACGGTGCGCGCATGGGGGTCCTCCCGAGGTGCTGCCGAGCATACCGCAATGGCGGGCCTCCCTGGCGCTGAGACAGGCCCGGGACCACACTGCTATCCTGGACCTGGGCCCGGTGGACGTTCGAACGATGCGCGGCAACCTCCCATCGCTGGACGAGATCTTGGGGCGCCTGACCCGCGGCGAGGGCCGGCTGGTGGCGGTGCTGGGGGCGCTGCTGTACCTGCCGTTCGCCTTTGCCCGCGGCTGGCACTACTGGCCCATCCCCCACACGGACTTCCCGTCGTTCTACTTCCCGGCCGCGGCGGCCCTCGGGGGCGGCGCGTCGCCGTACAGCGCCGAGGTGATCGACGCGGCCGCGCAGCAGCTCGGCCAGCAGGTCTTCCCCTTCCTCTACCCACCGCCGGCGCTGTTGCTGCTGGCTCCGCTGACGTGGCTCGAGTACGAGGCGGCCAAGATCGCGCTGCTGGTGGTGAACCACCTGGTGATCCTGGCGCTGGTGTACGTGCTGGTCTTTCGGATCCTGCGCCTCACCGTGGCGCAGCGGTTCACGCTGGTGGCCCTGGCCTACCTGTTCCTGTTCGAACCCGTGGCCATCACCCTGGATCACGGCCAGGTCAACCTGCTGGCCCTGCTGTGCGTGTGCCTGGCCTGGCTGGCCCTGCGGGAGGACCGGCACCCCGCCCTCGTCGGGATACCGCTCGCCGCGGCGATCCTGCTCAAGACGTATCCGGCGCTACTGCTGATCCTGCTGCTGGTCCACCGGAGGTACCGAGCGGCCGCCTGGAGCATCGGAGCGCTCGTCGTCGTCTCGATCGCCTCGTTGTTGTTCCTGCCGGCGAGTCTCTGGAGCGAGTACCTGACGCAGGTGGCCCCGACCGCCGGCTACGGCCAGGTCCCGCACCTGCTGTTCTCGCCCGCGGCGCCGTGGAACCAGAGCATCAACGGCCTGACCGCCCGCCTGTTCCTGGACGTGGAGCCGTACGCCGCGCTGCTGCCCAGCGTGGCCCTCGCCCGCGTCATCCCCTATGTGCTGTGTGCCGGCCTCCTGGCCGCCGCCGTCGCCCTGTGCGTGCTCGGCGGCCGCCGCCGCGAGCCCGCCGAGGCGCTGGACCTCCAGTTCTCTCTGTTGCTGCTGACGATGTTCCTGGTAGCGCCCCTGTCGTGGGAGCACCACCTGGTGCTGGTCCTGCCCGCGGCGCTGATCGCCGTTCAGCGCGCGGTGGCCCCCCGCGGTTGCCCGGTGTGGCTGGCCGTGGTCGCCCTCGCCGCGGTGATCCTGGCGTGGGATCTGCCCCTGGAGTCGCCGCAGATCGCCGCCGGCGTCGTGTCACTGGGCATCTCCATCAAGCTCTACGCGGTGTTCGCCCTGTGGCTGTACACCGCTGCGCAGTTACGGCAGAGGGCGGCGGATTGACCGGCCCCGCCCGGACCGGCAACCCCGTCGTCTGGACCGTCGTCGCGTGCGCTGCGGTCTTCCTCGCGGGGGTGTTCGTCCAGCAGACGCTGACCACGGGAGGCTGGGAGGACCTGCTGCGGTACGGCGCGTCCGAGGACGGGCGCAACTGGGCCCAGCGGATGCCGACGCTCGAGGGGCGATTCCACGCCAGCTTGCTGTTACTGCTGCCCCTGGCCCTCGTGGCGGGCTGGTGGGCGCGGACGACGCCGTGGACCGACAGGCTGGCCGAGCGGCTCGTGCAGCGCGAGCGCGCCGTGATCGTGGTCGCCGCGGTGCTGACGGCGGTGACGGCCTGGTGCGTCGGTCACCTGGTGCTGGGGACGACCCCCATCTCCGACGACGAGTGGGCCTACCTGCACCACGCGCGTGTCGTGGCCGGCGGCGCCTGGACGGCGGCCAGCCCCCACTTCGGCGACCGCGTGTTCTACGACAACATCTTCGTGATCAACAACGGCCAGTGGTACTCCCAGTACCCGGTCGGAAATCCCCTGACCCTGGCGCCCGGCCTGTGGCTCGGCGATCCCTGGACCGTGCCCGCGCTGCTGTGCGGCGGCGTCGTGCTCCTGCTGGGCCGCAGCGCCCGCGAGCTGTTCGGCCCCGGTGCCGGCGCCACCACCGCCGCCCTCGCCGCGTCCTCGCCCTTCCTGCTGGCCAGCGCCGGCACGCTGCTCGCCCACGTGCCCTGCCTGTTCTGGCTGAGCCTGTACCTGTACGCCGGGCTCCGGGCGACCCGTCCGTCCGCGTCGCCGCTGTGGGCGGTGGTCGCGGCCGTCGCCTTCGGTCTCGGCGTGTTGACCCGCCCCGTGTCCACGGTGATCGTCGGCCTGCCGCTGCTGGTCCTGCTGATCCATCGCTGGTTCAGCGCCGACCGCCGCTGGCCCGCGGGCCTCGCGTTTGCGGTCGCCGGCGGCGCCATGGTGGGGCTGCAGCTGTGGATCAACCACACCTGCAACGGCGACGCGCTGCGGTCCGCCTACTTCGTGTACTGGCTCGAGCCGGGCGAGTGGCGCAACCCGTTCGGCTTCGGCGAGTTCCTGTGGGGTATCGAGCACACCGCGGCCGCGGCCTGGGGCAACCTGTGGCACAACGCCGTGCGCCTCGATACCTGGCTGTTCGGCTGGCCGGTGTCGCTGGCGCTGCCCGGGGCCGGGCTGTTCGTGGTCCGTGGCCGCCGCCTGACCACGGGTGTGTTGCTGGCCGCGGCCCTGGCCCCGTTCGTCCTGTACTTCTTCTTCTTCTGGCCCGGCATCGCCGACGTGGGGCCCGTGCTGTACACCGAGTCCACCCTCGCGTGGTTCCTCCTCGCGGGCGCCGCGCTGACCCACGGCCCGCTGCCCTGGCGGCGCTTCGCGCTGGGATTCGCGGCCGCCTCCATGGTGGTCGGGGTGTTGACGTTCCACGTCGTCCAGGCCCACCAGCTCGCGGACACGGCCCGCGAGGCCGGCGCCCTGGTCGCCGAGGTGGAGGGGGCCGTCGGGGACCGGCGCGCGCTGGTGTTCTGCGACCTGCGTGAATCGTCCGAGGACCAGCGCAGCTGGGTCGTCGGACGCCCCAACCCCAGCCCGGACCTCGACGACGACATCCTCTACGTGCAGTCCGTGGACCCGCGTCGCAACTACTTCTTCGCTCGCAACCGCCACCCGGACCGCGTGCCCTATCTGGTGGTGCGCGATGCGTCGTACGATCTGAGCTTGAGGTGCCTGGAGGGCCGCCCCCTCCACGAGTGGTAGGCGTCGCGGCTAGTCGGCCAGCTCGAACTCGACGCCGGCGGGCAGCTCGCCGCGGAACTCGTACAGGGCCTGCAGCAGGCGATCCCGCTCCCCCGGCGCCACGGCGTAGAACGTGACCTCGGGCCAGCCCAGCACGATCTTCTCGGGTACGGTCCAGGTCGCGACCTCGGTCCAGCCCAGGGGCGGGTCCCCCAGCCAGGGCTCGTACACCAGCGCGACGCGCACCCCCTGAGCCTGGGCCAGGGAGCCGATCTGCGGGGCGAAGTCGTCGTGGGCGAGGTGGTAGCCGGTGACCTCGCGCGACGCGAGCCCGACGATGTCGAGCACCTGGGCGTCGGTGAAGTAGCTGATGGTGCCGATGTCGTTGATGGCCACCGGCCCCTGCGGGTAGTAACGCTCGACGAACCGCGCCATCTGGATCTGCTGGCGGTGGATGTCCAGGCTCGTCAGGGGGGCGGCCAGGAGGGAGCCGCCGGCCCGCTGCACCAGGGTGAAGCCGGGCAGGCCGAGGGCGACCACCAGCAGCGTCACGCGCACCCAGCGGTGGGACAAGCCGTCGAGTCGTCTGGCCAGGTAGCGCACCGCCCGCCACGCCGGCTGGGCCGTGGCGAACACGGCCGCGGCGTACAGGTACGCCTCGTAGCGGAACAGGTTGCCCAGGTTGGCCAGGACCAGGTGGGGGATGGACGCGAGGGCGAACACCAGCCACGCGTACAGGCCTGCCTGGGCGCGGCGATCGGGGCGACGTTCGGAACCGGCGGGCGACCGCAGGGCGAACACGATCAGCCCCGCGGCGATGGCCGCCACCAGGGGCAGCGCGCCCGGGATCTTGGCGGCGAACTCGTTGATCATGCGGCGGATCGCCTCGCCCGCCGTCTCCTCCAGCACCGCTGTCTTGAGCAGCAGGCCCGTGGGCAGGAAGGGCCACCCCTGCGACGTTGCGAGGATGCCATAGGTGACGAGGGGGAGCGCCCCGGCCACGGCCACGGCCGCCGCCAGGCCCCACGACCGCCGGATCGCGAGCAGCGCCGCGACGATCCCCACCTGGAACGCGGCCTCGTACCGCACCGTCGTGATCAGCAGCGCGATCACCACCAGCACCACGGCGTCCCGTCGCCCCCTCCCTGCCTCCTCCGCGGCCAGCCAGAGGCTCGCCCGGTCCAGCAGCTCCAGGGTCAGCCACACGTGCAGCAGGTGCTCCATGCCGTTGAACACCAGCTCCGGCATGGGCGTGACCGCGAACAGCGCGCCCAGCGCCACGGCCCTCACCCAGGGCGGCAGGTCGGTCCGCCGGGCCAGCATGGCGTCGGCCCGCACGAGGATCACCACCACCAGCACGGCGCTGACGATCATCGGTCCGTGCTCGCCGATCCCGGTGACCGCGCGCAGGGCCGCCAGCACCAGCGGCCAGGCCAGGGACGAGCTCGTCGAGCTGAACTCCCCGGCGTTGACCCCCCACGTGCCGTGCTCGACGAGGTTCGCGGCGATGGCCAGGTGGATGTAGGCGTCGTCCAGGCCGTACACCAGCGCCCCACCGCACAGGGCCCGGATGCGCAGGTACAGGCCCGCCAGCGTCAGCGCGGCGCCGGCGAGGACGGCGGCCAGCGGCCAGGAGCGCGCGAAGGCGGTGGTGGGTGAGGACGCGGACATCGTCATCCGGTTATAGCGTCGAACGGGGGCGGGGGGGAATCGGGGACACCGGCGGCGCAAACCGAGTACGCTTGGACCGAAGGTCCACCCATGGCGTCTTTGTCGTCCGCGATCCGAACCCTGCGCCCCGTCGAGGCCGGCCTGGTCTGCGCGCCGGCGCCGGTGGGCTGGTTGTGGGCGGGAGGGGATTCGGCGAATCCGATCCCCGGGACCGCGGTGCTCCTGGGCAGCTGGCTGGTGGCCCTGGCTGCCTTCGCCTGGAACGACCGGGCGGACGCGGCGCTGGGGGTGGCCAGACACCACCGCCGCGCTTCAGTACGCGCCCTGGACGGTGACGTGGGCACCCAGCGGCTCCTCGAAGCGGCGGGCTGGACCGCCGCATTCGCGGGCCTGGCGTGCTGGTGGTGGGCGGGCCCTGTCCCGTTCGGCGCCGCGGTGATCGTGGCGACGAGCGCGTGGCTCTACTCCAACCCGTTCATCTTCGGCAAGGGCAGGCCCATCGCGGCCAGCGGGCTGCACCTGCTGGGCGGCTCGGCCAACGGTTTCGCCGGCGTCGCCGTGACGGGCGACTGGCTGGCCGGAGCGGTCTGGGGAGCCGCGTTCGGGGCGCTGTTCACCGCAGCCCACGCCGTGCACGAGGTGACGGGCCGGGACGAGGACCGGGCGGCCCAGGTGGCCACCACCGCCTCGAAGCGGCCCTTTGGCGCGGCAGCGCGGCTGGCCAGGGGGGTGCTGCTCGGATCGCTGGTGATCCCCCTCGCGGGCGGCCTGGCCCTGAGCGGCGCGGCGGGGACGGCCCTGGCGGCGGCTGCCGCGTGGACGCTCGGCTGGACCTTCGCGCTGTCCATCCCCGCGGTGCTCGATCGGGCCGCGTGGTCGCGCTTCCAGCGGCGGTGCCGCGCCGTGGTGGCGACCGGGGCCGCGGTGGGGTTCGCCTTCCTGGCCCACAGCGCGCGCGAGGAGGCTCCTCAGGACGATCTGGATCGCGCCCTGGCCTGCCTGGAGCGGCACCAGCGCGACGACGGGACCTGGCCCACCTACGTCCGCTGGCAACCCGGCGGTGACTGGTCCGAGGTCCACAGCGTGTTCACCACGGCCGAGGTGCTGTCCGCCCTGGCCCTGTTGCCCTCACAAGCGCGGGTGGAGGCCCTCGCCGCCCCCGCCCTCGATGCCCTCGAGGCGGATCGTAACGACGACGGCACGTGGAGCTTCTACGGGCGCGCCGATCGGATCGACGAGCGGCCGGACCGGGCCTGGGACATCACCGCGGACTCGGATGACACGGCGCGTGCGGCGCTGGCGCTGCGTGCGTGGAACCGCCATGTCCCGCCGCGGACCTACGACGCGTTGGCCGAGGTCGTGGTGTCCGACGGGGTGGTGCGGACCTGGTTCGCGCCGCCCCATCGCCAGAAGCTCACCGACACCAACCGCCCCGACCCGGTCGTGGCCGCCGCGGTGGCGCGGGCCCTGGAAGGCACCGGGCACGGCGACGAGGTGGCTCGCATCCGCGCGCACCTGGCCGACGTGCAGGCCAGGGGGGAGCTCAGCGAGACGACGTACTACGTGGGCGGGGCGCGCATCCGTCACGAGATCGACCTGGCCCTGGGTACCGCTTCGCCGGGCGATCCGGTGTTCGGGTGGCCCGCGGGCGAGCCAGACGAGGGCGGGTGCTGGCCGCTGCAGCCCACCTTCCACGGGGCGGCCGAGGCGGGCCGGCCGGCCTACGGTTCGGTGGGGGAGCCCACCGCGTGGGGCGCGGTGTCGTACACGGTCGAGCGGCGGTGATCCGCCGGCTCCTCCTCGTCGCCGATCCAGGGGGCCTTGCCGCCGGCCCTGCGGTAGGCCTCGCAGAACTGCTCGAGGTTGGAGCGATCCCAGGGCTGGTCGGGTTTCCAGTCGGTCCAGGCGACCCCGCCGAGTGAGGCCTCGGGGTCGGACAGCCCCACAAGAGGCCAGTCGTCCCGGACGGGACAGATCCGACCGAGCCAGCGGACGGCCCCGTCCCGGTCGTCGAACGCCAGCAGCTTGATGCGCGCGGTCCGCCCGCCGCGTTCATCCAGCAGCACGCGCGGGGAGCCGCCCAGGACCGGCCAGGTCGTCTCATCCAGCGAGGCCAGCACGTATGCGCGCGGCGGCCGGCCGTAGACGTCGAGCATCCAAGGCTTCTCCACCACGTCGACGCCGCGCATCCACAGTTCGGTGTGGAAGACCCGTATCTCGACGGGATCGTCCGCGTGCGTGTCCAGCAGCACGGCCATGGCCACGGGCTCGCCGCGGGCGTCCTGCTTCACCGCCTCGGCCGTGCGCCCGATGGTGCCGACGCGCGCGGCGGACACCTCGACGATCTGCCGGTCCGGTCCACTCCGGCCGGCGACGGCCAGGGCGAGCAGGGCGATCCAGGCCGTGCGTCCCGCCCACACGTGCCAGCGGGCGCGCGCCAGGTCCCCCAGCGCGGCGAGCCCCAGCGCGGCCGCCAGGGCATGGACCGGCGCCACCACCGCGGCGTGGTACGTGGACTGGTAATGCAGCAGGCAGCCGATCCCCAACAGGACCAGGTACGCCAGCGCGGCCCAGCCCACCACGCTCGCATCCAGGGAGGGCTCGCGGCGGCCCCGACGGCTCGCGCGTATGGCCAGCCCGACGGCGGGCAGGGCCCACAGCAGCACCGCGGCCCAGATCGGCCAGAACGACGTGCTGGACAGGACGCCCGATCGCAGGACCTGCGCGGCGTTGAAGCGCCCCTGACCGAGGACGTCGGCGCGGCCCAGGTCGCGCAGGTCGCCCAGCAACACCGCCGCGTTGTCCACGACCATGGGGAGCAGCACCACGAGCCCGATCGCGCCCGCGATCGCCATGCGCCGGAGTCCGTGCCGGCGGATCGCCGCAGGTGCGGCGGCGCCGGCCCCCAGCACGGCGGCCACGGCGTAGGGGTGCATGTTCACGGCCAGGGCCAGCGCCACCGCAGCGAGGAACGGGCCGGTGCGGCCTTCACGGCGCAGGGTGAGCGCCACGCCGAGGGTGGCCAGCGCGACCAGGGGCGGCGCCAGATACGTGTACGACGGCACCGTGCCGTGCAGCACCAGCACCGGCCAGGCCGCGTACAGGGTCGCCGCAGCGAGCCCCGCGCCCCACCCGCGCAGGAGCTTCCCCGCCAGGCCCACCGCCAGGGCTCCCAGCCCCTGGAGGAGCGCGAGCAGCGCGTAGTACTGCGCCAGGTCGCGCGCCACGATCATCAACGGGACCTGCAGCAGGCTCTGGAACGCGCCGTAGTGGAAGCCGGCCGCCTCCCCGTAGGTGGGCACCACGTGCCACCGCAGCAGGTCGTACACGGCCAGCAGCGGGTGCACCTCGTCGCTGCCGATCTGGGTGGCCCCCAGGGTCTGCAGCCGCAGCGCGCAGCCGCCGGCCACGATCACGAACAGGCCGGCCCACGCCAGGGCCGCTGGCCACTTCTGTTCGCGTTGTAGTCGTCGGCTCATTCCGGGATCATCTCGTTGGCCCGCAGCAGGGGCGGTGCCTAGAATCGAGTTTCGCACAACCGGAGGCAACCCACATGGTGGCGACCCCTGAGACGATCCGGCGGCGCTGCGCAGCCCTCGTGGCGGCAATGCTGGTCCTCTCCGGCTGCACGGGCGGCGACGACGACGACAGCGCCGGCGTCCCTGGCGACGACGACGACGCGGCGGGGCTCGGCACGTTCACGGTGGTGGCGCTGCCTGATACGCAGGTCTACGCCGACTCGTATCCCGAGGTGTTCGACGCGCAGACCCAGTGGATCGCCGATCACGCCGAGGCCCTGGATATCGCCTTCGTCACCCACCTCGGCGACGTGGTGGACAACGGTCCCAGCGAGCGACAGTGGGAGGCGGCCCGCGCGTCCCTGGACATCCTCGACGCGGCGGGCGTGGCCTACGGCATCGGCATGGGCAACCACGACAACCAGTACAGCGACTTCGAGTACTCCTATGGCCTCGAGGTGGACGACTCGTGCAGCGACTGGCTGTCCGACATCGACTGCGCGGGCGAGCACTTCCTGCAGTACGTGGGGCCGGAGACGGTCCAGGATCAGGAGTGGTTCGGCGGGGCGTCGCCGTCCGGGCTGAGCAACTTCGAGGTGTTCGAGTTCGGCGGATTCGAGTTCCTGTTCCTGCACCTGGCCGTGGACCCGCGCGCCGAGGAGCGGCAGTGGGCCCAGCAGGTGCTGGACGATCACCCGACGGCACTGGTGCACCTGACCACCCACCGCTACCTGTACGACTACCGCATCGTCGAAGCGATGCCCGACCCCCTGCCCATGCTCACCGGAGGACGCAACAACACCCTGATCCACAGCCTGGGCGGGCAGGCGCTGTACTACACCGACAGCATCTCGGCGGACGATCTGTTCGCCGAGCTCATCGCGCCCAACCGCAACATCTACATGGTGCAGTGCGGCCACGTGGACGCGGAGTACCGCCAGACCAGCCTCAACGAGGCGGGGCTGCCCGTCGAGGAGGTGCTCACCGACTTCCAGGCGTACCACCCCAATGGCGGCAACGGCTGGATGAAGCTGCTGACCTATGATCTCGACGCGGGCACCGTCCACGTGCAGACGTACTCGCCGCTGCAGGACGAGTACCGGGCCAACGGCGACGGCCTGGACGTGTCGCTGGAGGTGTTGCAGGACGCGCTGGACTACTTCGGGTCGTACCTCGAGACCTTCGGGCTGGACCCGGACGAGCTGCAGGAGCTGCTGGACCACTGGACGCAGACCGAGGAGGGCCGCCAGGAGTACTTCGAGGCGGCCTACGGCGACGGCCAGCGGGACAGCGACTTTGTCGTGGATGTGGACTTCGGCGCGTACGCGGGGCGGTAGCCCCTACTTCTTGAACAGCTTGCTCAGCATCCCCTTCTTCTTCTTGCTGTCTCCGTCCTCGGATTCCTCGTCCCAGCTGTCGTCGAAGACCTGGTCGTATTGCTGAGGTTCATCGGGCTCGGGCTCGGGCTCGGGGTCGGGCTCGGGGTCGGGCTCGGGGTCCCTCGAGAACACCTGTTCGAACTCCGGTTCGGTCATGGGCTTGCGATCGAGGGGCGGTTCGGCGTCCTGGCTCGGACCGTCGTGGACGACCTCGTAGCTGCTCGAGATCTCGTCGGAGAGATCTCCCGTGATCTCGTCCGCGTCGTAGCGATCGGTCGCCCCCGGCACGATCGAGCCCTGCGGGGCCTCGTCGGTGCTGTCCTCGATCTCCAGGACCACGCTGGCCGTGGAGGCCGCCGCGTCACCGAGGATGGGGCGCTGGACCGTGGTGGGGTCGGGGAGTTCCTCGGCCCTCAGCGTGGTGGCCTCCTCGTCGAGATCGTCGTCGGTCTCGTCCACGGACTCGTCGATCCCCGGCCCCTCGTCCGTGGTGGGATCGTCGTCGATCTGCATCTCGATGCTCGCGGAAGTGGCCGCGTCGAGGCCGCCGGGATCGGCCTCCATATCGAAGCTCGGATCCGCGTCGAACTCCATGACGAGGCTGACGGACTCGCTGGCCCCGTCGCCGAGACCGAGATCCTCGTCGCGGTCGTCCTCGACCTCGGTCTCCAGCTCGTCGTCCTCGGTGAGGAGGTCGTCGTCACCGAGGCTGAATACACCCGAATCGAAGGCGGCGAACTGGCTCTCCTCGGCCACCCAGCTGGAGATGTCGAAGATGCAGCGGGGGCAGAAGTCGATGGAGCCCATGGCCACGGCGTCGGCCGCGCCGCAGCTGGGGCAGGTGAAACTGCGCGGCGGATCCGGATCCACGGCCAGGGCGCGCCGCAGGTCGTACGCCCGGCTGGAGACGGCCGGGTCCAGGGTCGCGTGGTTCATGGCCAGCATCTTGCGCTGGGGGCGCGACAGCCACGAGTTCGTGTCGTCGAGGAGCCACCACAGCACGTCGAGCTTGGCAGCGCGGAGCACGTCGGCAGATGGCTCGGTGAGAGGGAAGCGCGCGTGGTCCCAGCGGGAGAGCGCGGCCTCGAGGAAGGCCTCTGCCGCCTCCATCAGCGCCGCGGCGTGGCCGATGGAACCGGGCGACGGCTGGTCGGGGGGCGCCGTGGCGAGGCGGCGGAAGGCGCGGTAGGGGTCGGCCACGGCCGACTCGAAGGTGAGCATCCCCCACCACCGCACCTGGCACGCGACGAACCCGTCGACGGCCCAGGCCTGGGTGAACTCTCGCTCCTCGGCCACGGGGAAGAGCCAGGCCAGCAGCCGCCAGTACGCCCGGGCGTGGGCCCTCCAGGTGTGCGGGTCCGGCTTGATGGCGGCCTGGCGCATGGAGCCCGCCAGCTGCGTGAGCTCCTCCCGGGCGCCCTGCCAGGCTTCGGCCGGCGCCTCGGGCGCCTCGAGGGCCATGTGGTGTAGCGCGCCCTCGAAGTAGACCTCGTGGTGGACGAACGCCTTCCCCGCGCACTTGCGGCAGATCCGCGTGTAGGCGAGCTCGGTGGACGCCTCGGATGCGTCGCAGCCGACGCAGGTGTACTGATAGACCTCGACCAACTTCGTGCCCCTACCCTTCCCCTCACCACCCAGGATATCAGGAGTTGGACTATCCTTCATAGGTTCGAGTCCAAGCGCCGGCCCGATCGGCGAAGGGAAAGCGATATGTCGATGGACTCCTTCAATTTTGACAGCGACGTTTTTCGCACCAGCCTCCGCACGGCCATCGTCGGCGGCGGCCAGGGTTGCGAATCCATCCTGCGCATGGTGAGCGAGGACACCCTGGGGCGCTTCCGCATGGAGATCCTGGGCGTGGCCGAGGTGTCCGCGGCGGCGCCCGGAGTGCGCTACGCCCGCGAACAGGGCGTGCCGCTGATCACGACGGACTACCGCGAGCTGTACGACATCCCGGACCTCGACCTGCTGATCGAGCTGACCGGGCTGGTGTCCGTGCGCGACGAGATCGAGCGCACGCGTCCGCGGCACGTGACGCTCATCGATCACGTGGGCGCCCGCCTGTTCTGGCAGCTCCACCGCGCCGAGGAGAGCATCCTCCACCAGCGCAGCGAGCTGCGCCTGCAGGTGGAGGCGGAGCAGCAGCGCATCCAGCAGATCTTCGATTCCATCCCCGACGAGATCCTCGTGGTGGACAACGAGATGGTCGTGCAGGAGGCCAACCACGCCTTCTTGCACAACAACGACCTGGAGATCGGCGGGGTGCGCGGCAAGCACTGCTACGAGGTGGAGCAGCACGCCCGCGGCGAGTGCCAGGTGGCCGTGGGCAACTGCCCGTTCATCCAGGTGACCAAGGACAAGAGCCGCGCGTCGCTGGTACGCAAGCACTTCGACGAGGAGGGAAACCCCCGCTTCGCCGCCATCGTCGCCGGTCCCATGCTGGACACGGACGGCGAGGTGGTCGGCATGATCGAGGTCACGCGCGACATCTCCCACCGCATCCTGCTCGAGGAGGATCTAAAGGCCGCCGAGAACCAGCTGCAACAGTTCATGATGCGCGCCCCCGTGGCCGTGCTGGTGGAGAACCGCCAGGGCCAGTTCGTCGACGCCAACGAGGCCGCCTGCGATCTGCTGAGGACGCCCAAGGGCCAGATCATCGGCAAGACGGCGCTGGAGCTGCTGCCGCGGGAGACCGCCGAGAGGATGCGCCGCGGTTCCCGGTACATCCTCAAGGAGGGCCGGGAGGTCAACTTCGACGCGGTGGTCGAGCTCGGCGGAAACTCCGTGCACCTGTCGGTGATCCGCTTCCCCATCCTCGACGCCGCGGGCAAGGTCGCCGCCGTGTGCTCCCTGTCCAAGGACGTCACCGCCCAGCGGGAGGCCGAGGCCGCCCTGACGCACACCCGCGAGTACCTGCAGCACATCCTCGACAACTCACCGGTGATGATCATCACCGCGGACCTCGACGGGAAGATCGTGTCGTTCAACCGCGGCGCCGAGGAGAGCCTGGGGTACGCGGCCGAGGAGATGATCGGGCGGGAGGCGTCGCGGATGTACGCGGAGAGGGGGGAGCGCGATGCCCTGCTGCGCCGGGTCCACCAGGAGGGTGCGGTCCGCGACTACCAGACGGACCTGTACGGCAAGGACGGCGAGCCGTTGCCCGCGTCGCTGACCCTGTCCCAGCTGCGCGACGCCTCGGGGAAGATGATCGGCACCGTGGGCATCGCCAAGGACATCTCACGCCGCAAGGCGCTGATGGACCAGATCCTGCTGTCCGAGCGTCTCGCCGCGGTGGGGCGCCTCGCCGCCGGGGTGGCCCACGAGATCAACAACCCCCTCGCCGTCATCGGCGAGATCGGCGGCCTGCTCACCGACGTGGTGGAGGAGAACCCGGCGCACGAGGAGCTGCTCGAGGAGCTGCAGCAATGGCTCCCCAAGCTCAACGACCAGGTCCGCCGCGGCCGCAGCGTGACCTACCGCATGCTCAGCTTCGCCCGCAAGAGCGAGTCCGACGTGCACGTGGTCGACGTCAACGCCGCGCTGGAGGAGACCCTGCCGTTCGTGACCAAGGAGGCCGACCTGGCGCAGGTCACCCTGCACACCGACTACGGCGACGACCTGCCCGACGTGCGGGTCGAGGAGATGCAGCTGCAGGAGATCTTCATCAACCTGATCAACAACGCCATCCAGGCGCTGGGCGAGGACGACGGCGGCAACATCTGGCTGTCCACCCGTTTCGAGGAGGGCAAGGTGCGCGTCGCCGTGCGCGACGACGGGCCGGGCATCGCCGAGGAGGTGCGCGACCGCCTCTTCGATCCGTTCGTCACGACCAAGCCGCCGGGTAAGGGCACCGGGCTGGGGCTGAGCATCTGTTACGGGATCGTCAAGCGGTACGACGGCGAGATTCAGGTGGATTCGGCGCTGGGAGGGGGCACCACCTTCACGGTGATCTTCCCCCCGCACTCCAGGAAGGACGGCTGAGGCGGGCTACCAGCCCTTCTTGCCGACGATCTCCGAGACCGCGTCCTCGGCGCGTTGCCGGGCCAGCGAGGCCTTGCGGTCGCCGGCCTCCTCGATCTTGGCCAGGAGGTCCTTGAAGTCGGCGGGCTTCTCCAGGAAGTCCATGGCGCCGAGCTTCATCGCTTCCACGCCTGCGCTCACCGTGGCGTGACCGGTCAACAGGATGATCTGCAGATCCGGATCGGCGACGCGGAGCTTCTTGAGGGTCTCGATTCCGTCGATACCGGGCATGGCGAGGTCCAGCACGATCACGTCGTAGTCGCGGGCCTCGGCCATCTCCAGCGCGACGTTGCCATTCTCTGCGGTGGCCACGTCGTAGCCGCGTTTGGCCATGCGCTGGGCCAGGGCGGTGAGGAAGAGTTCCTCGTCGTCCACCAGGAGCACTCGGTACTGCGTCATGATTCCAACCTCGTTGCGCGTGTTTCCCGTGTTCTCAGCGCCAGCGAAGGTGCGCATCGTAGCTCAAGCCAACGATCAGGGCTACTTTGCCCTCTCCGATTCGCCAGCGCCACCCCCTTTGTGCAGCGCCTCGTTCACCCTGCGTTTCACCCCACCTGGAGAAATCTTGCGCCGTTCGTGGTGAAATGATCGTCTGGCGATGATCCGTTGCGTGCCCATGCTGTCCATCCTCGGCTTGCTGGCGTCGGCCTGTGCCTCCGAGGTGGGGTACATCACCGACGACTTCGAGGACGGCCACCTCGACGAGAACCTCTGGCAGGAGTTCAGCTACTCCAACACCGGGGTGCTCGAGGAGGTGGACGGGACGCTGCACATGTTCCACCTCAGCGGCGGCTGGGACGGCGTGGGGGTGCGCTTCCGGCAGGTGGTCGATCTGACCGTCGGTCCGATGACCGTGGAGTTCCGCGCCCGCAGCGGCAACTCCGAGGTCGTACTGGCCATGGCCCACCGCGAGACGCGGGGCGATCCTTACCTCGAGCAGCCCATGAGCGAGTGGTACATCAAGGATGGGACGTGGAAGTTCAACTCCGCCGACAACGGCCACGACGTGACCCCCAAGTACACCATCGACGTGGATCAACAGCGGTTCCACACCTACTCCGTGACCCTGACGCCCACGGGTAATGCCCAGGTCTACGACTACCGCACCCTCGTCGACGACGGCGCCACGGGCGAGGCTCGCGGCAAGTGGATGCCCAACACCGGGGACCCGTCCCGCCTGCACCTGTACTTCACCGTCTGCCAGGAGGACGACTCGCCCCCCAACGACGGCAGCTTCATCGACGACATCTTCATCGAGTCGCCGTCGGTGACCGGCGAGGCCGGTGGCTGCCAGGTCGGGTTGTAACTTCCCACGCGCCCGCGAGGCTGTACAATCCCCCCTCACGAGGAGGGAAACCATGGACAAGCCCTGGTTCGCGCACTACGACGAGTGGGTCCCGCACACCTTCGACATCCCGGACGTCCCCCTGGACCGGCTGCTGAGGGACTCGGCCGCCTCGCACCCCGACCACACGGCGCTGATATTCGGCGCGCGGGTCGGTTCGCGGCTGCTCGACGCGGCCATCTCGTATCGCGACCTCGACGCCATGGTCGACCGCTTCGCAGGGGGCCTGCAGGACCTCGGGGTGGGCCAGGGCGATCGCGTGGCGATCATGCTGCCCAACAGCCCGCAGTTCATCATCGCGGCCTACGCCGCCTGGCGCATCGGCGCCGTGGTGGTGTGCTGCAATCCCCTGTACGTGGAGCGCGAGGTCGAGCACCTGCTGAAGGACTCCGGCGCCGAGACCATGGTGGTCATGAGCAGCCTGTACGATCGGGTCAAGGCGGTGCGGGCGAACACGTCGCTGAAGCGGGTGGTGGTGGCCAACATCAAGGAACACTTCCCGTTCCTGCTGAAGTGGATGTTCACCCTGACCAAGGAGCGCAAGGAGGGCCACCGGGTGGACCTCTCCGGCGACGCCGACACCCACCCGTTCCCCGACATCCTGCGCGGCGGTCCGGAGCGACCGTCCCCCGTGGAGGTGGATCCCCGCGGCGTGTCCACGCTGATCTACACCGGTGGTACCACCGGCGGCCCCAAGGGCGCGCAGCTCACGCACCGCAACCTGGTCTCCAACGCCACCCTCCTCAACCTCTGGGCGAAGAGTCGACGCGCGGGCGAGGTGCTGATCTCGCTGATGCCGTTCTTCCACAGCTACGGCCTGACCGTGGGCATCAACACCGTGTTCGCCAACGCCCTGACCGCCGTGCTGATTCCCAACCCGCGGGACCTGGAGCACACGTTGCTGTCGGTTCAGAAGCACCGGGCCACGTTCCTGCCCGCCATCCCCACCCTGTTCGTGGCGTTCTCGAACCACCCCGACCTCGACCAGTACGACCTGTCGTCGGTGCGGTTCGCCCCCAGCGGCGCGGCACCCCTGGCCCCGGAGGTGCAGAAGCGCTTCGAGGGCATCACCGGCTGCAAGATGGTCGAGGCCTACGGCCTCACCGAGACCAGCCCCACGGCCACCATGGACCCCATCGGCCGCCCCATGGACCACTCCATCGGCGTGCCCATCCCCAACACCGACGTGAAGATCGTGGACATCGAGGACGGCGCCAAGGAGCTGCCCCAGGGGGAGATCGGCGAGATCATCATCAAGGGACCGCAGGTGATGAAGGGCTACTGGAACCTGCCCGAGGAGTCGGCCAAGGCCATCCGCACCGGCCCGGACGGGGAGGAGGGCTGGTTCTATTCTGGCGACATCGGCTACCAGGACGAGGAGGGGTACTTCCACATCGCCGACCGCAAGAAGGACATGATCATCGCCGGCGGGTACAACATCTACCCCGCCGACGTGGAGGCGGTGCTGTTCGAGCACCCCGCCGTCCTCGAGGCCGCCGTCATCGGCGTGCCCGACGAGAAGCGCGGCGAGACGGTCAAGGGGTTCGTGGTCCTCAACGAGGGGCAGACCGCCACCGAGGACGAGATCATCGCGTTCTGCCGCGAGCGCATGGCCGCGTACCGCATCCCGCGGTTGGTGGAGTTCCGCGACGAGCTCCCCAAGACCGTCATCGGCAAGGTCTTGCGGCGGGAGCTGCGCGAACAGGAGCTGTCCAAGTGAAGATCTGGACCCTGCTCTGGGTGCTGTTGCTGCTCGTGGGCTGCCCCGGCGGCGACGACGACGACTCCGCGACGCCCGTGGACGACGACGACGACGACTCCGCCGCCGACACGTCCGTGCCCTGGACGAAGGACCTGCCGTCGCTGGAGGGGGACATCGGCCTGGTGCGTGGCTTCCGGCCGATGCGGTCCATCCTCCACTTCCACTCGGTGTTCTCCCACGACGCCTGCGACGGGTTCGGGTATCAGGACGGCGTGCTCGACGAGGTCTGCCTCGCCGAGATGCGCGACGGCCTGTGCCGCGTCGGCATCGACTTCGCCTACGTCTCCGACCACCCCAGCTACGCGGCGTTCCACGCCTTCGACGAGATCCTGCTGTTCCGCGACGACGACGTGCCCATCGAGGAGGGCGGCGAGACCATCGCCAACCTCATCCAGTGCCCGGGCGGCCACGAGGTCGTCTACATGGGCGGCATCGAGGACGACGTGATGCCCCTGGGCCTCGATCGCCACGCCGCACCCGTCGGCCAGGAAGCCGACGAGCTGTACAACACCACGAACCCCGAGCTGTTCGACGCCGTGGCCGCGGCCGGCGGCATGGTCTTCCAGGAGCACCCCGAGGAGCGGGATCTGGAGACGCTGGAGCAGCGCCAGGACATGGGCATGGTCGGCCTCGAGGTCTTCCAGCTGCACTCCATGCTCGACCCGGACTCCCGCGAGGAGATCTACGGCCTCGACCCCTTCGGCTGGATCGAGGACATCGGCCCGTTCACCGACCCGGAGGGCACGGGCGAGCCGGACCTGCTGTTCGCCGCGTTCTTCCAGGAGCTCGGCCCCAACGTCGAGCGCTGGGACCACCTGCTCCAGCGCGGGCCGGCCGTGGGCATCGCGGCCACCGACGCCCACCGCAACGTGCTGCCGTACCTGCTGCGGGACGACGAGCGGCCCGACGGCTACCGCCGCAACTTCCGCTGGTTCTCCAACGTGGTGCTGGCCGACGACAAGACGCCCGCCGCCGCGGACGAGGCCGTGGGCGCGGGTCGCCTGTTCATGGCCTTCGAGATCTTCGGCACCCCCGCGGACCTGGCCTTCCACTACGACGACGGTGGCACAGAGCTGGAGATGGGTGAGTCCTGTACCGGCTGCACCGGCGGGACGCTGCACCTGCAGTGCCCGACCCTGTCGTCCGCCTCGCCCCGCGACGGCGAGAACGACCCGGTGATCGAGGCCACGGTGTTCCGCGACGGCGAGGTCTGGCAGACCGGCTGCGGCAGCTTCGACGTCTCCGAGCCCGGCGCCTACCGCGCCCGCGTCGACATCACGCCGGATCACCTCACGCCGTTCCTGGGCGAGGACCCCACGCCCTACCTCCACCCGTTCCCGTGGGTGTACACCAACGCTATTCGGGTGCAGTGAACGCCGGGTGCGCGGTCAGCGGCGCCCGGTCCGGCCTGGGTAGCCGCCCCTCGTCGGTCTCCCGCTGAAGGTAGGGGACCAGCTCCTCGAACATGATCCAGGTGCGCACCTGCAGCCCGGCGCGGCTGAGGTGGAACGTGTCCGTGTACAGGCCCGGCCACGGCGGCATCTGCGCGGCCACGTCGAACCACGTCGTCGAGGAGCGCTCGGCCCACCCCGCCAGGGCGTGGTTCTGGGCGGCGAAGGCCTCCTCGAGGCTGGCGTAGCTGCACGGCCAGTAGTGGACGTTGAGGTGCTCGAAGAGCGACGCGTCGTCCCAGGGGTCGAGGCGCAGGCCGTCGTGGACCATCGTGGCGAAGGAGAACACCACGAGCTCGGCGCCCGCGTCTGCGGTGGCGGCCCGGATGGTGTCGAGCGCGGTCAGGACGCGGGCGAGGTCGGGATCGTCGCGGGCCGCGCCCGGGGGGAGGCGCTGCGCCGGCTTGGGCCACTCCGGCAGACCCTCGGGGGCGGCGGCCAGTCGAGCCAGTCGCTCCCCCATCGCGGAGTACCGCGCCAGCGCGGGACGAGCGGATCGGGTCGGACGTGGACCGATGTCGCGTTCGGCGTGGGGGATCGGCCCGGCGGTCTGTTCGAGCTCCACCTGTGAGCACGGCTGGAAGTCGTTGGCGCCCTCGTAGTAGAGCACCAGATCGGGCTCCATCGGCAGCACCTCGTGGCGCACGACGGCCTCGATGTCGGCCGCACCGATGCCCTCCCGGCCCGCGTTGATCACCTCGAACCGCACCTCGAGCCCCTGCGACGCCGCCCACAGCCCCAGCCAGTGCTGCAACAGCCGCGGGTAGTCGATCTCCAGGCCGGGGGACGCGGTGGTCGATGCGCCGACGCAGGCGATGCGTATCGTGTCAGGGGCCTTGTCCAGCGGCAGCGACTCGCCGCGCCAGCCGAACTCGTTGGTGATCATGCCTGGCGCGGGCGAGGCCAGCGGCGGATAGCGGTAGCGGGGCACGGGGCGCCCGTCCGGCGGCGCGAACAGCGACAGCTCCTCGGCCTCGAGCAGGAACGGCAGGTCCTTCGCCCACTGGGAACCGGGCTCGACGCCCCGGACGAACGCCTCGTTCCACACGTAGGACGACTGCCAGCCCCAGCGGTGCTGGAGGCGGCGCTGTCGGGCCGTGGCGGGGTGCTCGGGCAGCGGCGGCGGCACATCCGCGATCCAGGACCAGTCCACGCCTTCGGGCATCGCTCGCCCGTCCACGAACGCCTCGATCAGCGCCTCACCCCGATCATCGAGCCCGCCGCGCGCCTGGATGTCCCGCTGTACGGCCTTGCGCTGGAGCTGCGCCGAGTCGAGTCGGTACCCGTCGATGATGCGCAACGCCGCCTCGGCAACGAAGAGGGCGACGACCGTTGCGGCGACGGCCAGGGCGAGGCGTGGGAGGAGACGGCGAGCTTTCACCACCCCGAGTCTCCCTGATCTCGCATAGAATCGCCAAGCATCCGTGGCACAGGGGATGGAACCATGGCCAAGTACGACGTGATCGTCATCGGCGCGGGACTCGGTGGGCTGTCCGCCGCCACCATGATGGCGCACCAGGGGCTGCACGTGCTGCTGCTGGAGCGGCACAACGTGCCCGGCGGCTACGCGACGAGCTTCGTGCGGGGGCGGTACGAGTTCGAGGTGGCGCTGCACGAGCTGTCGGGGATCGGCCCGCCGGAGAAGCGCGGCGCGCTGTATCGCTACCTCGACGAGATCGGCGTGGCGCAGCGAGTGGGGTTCCGCCAGACCGAGAACCTGTTCCGGTCGGTCTTCCCGGACCTGGACGTGATCCTGCCGGTGGGCCGCGAGGCGTACACGGACAAGCTGTGCGAGCTGTTCCCCCACGAGGCGAAGGGCATCCGCAAGTTCCTCGACCGGGTGTTCGCCATGGGCCGGGACTTCGGCCGCATCGTGCGCGCCCGGGGCCAGGTGGATCCACGGACGGTGGCGCTGAAGTACCGCCACTTCTTCCGCTACGTGCCCACGAAGTGGGGCGACGTGCTCGACCGGGACGTGCAGGACCCCATGGCCCGGGCGATGCTGTCGCAGTACTGGGGCTACGTGGGCGCGGGCCCGGCGGAGATCTCGTTTCTGTTCCACGCGGCCACCCTCGCGGCGTACGTGCTGCGCGGGGCGGCCTTCCCCGAGGGGCGGTCGCAGGCCCTGTCCGCGGGGTTCCTCGAGGCGTTCCGCGCCCACGGCGGCGAGGTTCGTTTCGGCTGCGGTGCCTCCAAGGTGGTCCTCTCCAACGGCCGCGCGGCAGGGGTGATCACGGACGAGGGCGAGGAGATCGCCTCGAAGTGGGTCGTGTCCAACGCCGATCCCATCCGCACCTGTCACGATCTGGTGGGCCTGGAGAACGTGCCGGGTAAGTTCCTGCGCAAGCTGCAGTCCTCGGAGGTGGCGCCGTCCACGGTCAACGTCTACCTGGGCCTGAACCGGACGCTGGAACAGCTCGGCCTGGACGAGCACGAGATCTTCCTGAACTCGGACAGCGACTTCGACCGCCACGCCGCGGGAATGCGATCCATCGGCCCCGCCGAGGCCATCGCGGTGACCTCCTACAACGCGGTGTACCCCGAGATCTCTCCGCCCGGCACGTCCATGGTCGTGCTGACGGCCCTGGCCTACGGCCAGCCGTGGTGCGAGCTGCCGCCGGATCGGTACGTGGACACCAAGAACAAGGTGGCCGACTCGTTGATCCGCTTCGCCGAGAAGGTGGCGCCCGACCTGCGGGAGTACGCCGAGGTCTGCGAGGTCTCCACCCCCATCACGAACATGCGCTTCGCCGGCGCCACCGGCGGCAGCATCTACGGTTTCGCGCAGCCGCCGCGCGACAACATGGTCTGGCGCATGGGCAGCCGCGGGCCGGTGGACAACCTGGTCTTCGCCGGCGCCTGGACCCGCCCCGGCGGCGGGTTCGAGCCCTGCATGATGTCCGGCCGCATGGCCGGGGCGATCGTGGTGGGCAAGCTGGGCGCCGAGAAGGGGGAGGCGAGCTGATGGAACTGCTGTACTGGCTCCAGGACGTCCGCCAGCACAGGGTGGTCAACCGCCGCCGCGAGGCCCTGCGCGAGCCCGGGCAGGGGGTGGACTACTCCGCCGAGATCTACGGCCGGCAGGTCCCTGACGTGGTCCAGAGGCTCCACCCGTCGCGCATGGAGCTCCGGGTGGTCCAGGTCCGCGAGGAGACGCCGTCCACCAAGACGCTGCGGCTCGAGCGCACCGACGGCGACCTGCCCCCGTTCCGGCCCGGGCAGTACGTCAACCTCTTCGTCGAGATCGACGGCGTGCGCAGCTCCCGGCCGTACTCCATCGCGTCGCCCCCCGGCACGGGCTACATCGAGCTGACCGTGCGCCGCGTGGGCGGCGGATTCGTGGCGCCGTACCTGCTGTCGAAGGTCGAGGAGGGCCAGGAGCTGGCCAGCACCGGCCCGGCGGGCAGCTTCTATCACGAGCCCCTGATCGACGGCGACGAGCTCGTGTTCATCGCCGGCGGCAGCGGCATCACGCCGTTCGCCTCCATCATCCGCGACGCCGTGGCCCGGGAGCGGGCCCTGGACGTGCACCTGCTGTACGGCAGCCGTTCGCCGGAGGACGTGATCTTCGGAACGGAGTTCGCCCGGCTCGCCGACGAGCACCGGCGCCTCCACTACTCCCTGGTCATCTCCCACCCGCCCCACGACTACGACGGGCTCACCGGGTTCATCGGGGCCGACCTGATCACCGAGCGCGTCGGCGACGTCTCGGGCAAGACCTTCTACCTGTGCGGCCCCGGGGCGATGATCGACCACGTGCTGCCGGCGCTCGATGAGCTGGGCGTTCCCCGCCACAAGATTCGCCGGGAGGTCTACGGCCCCCCCGAGCACATCACCGGCGAGCCGGGCTGGCCCGACGGCGTCACGCGCAGCAAGGAGTTCCGCATCACCACGAACCGCGGCGAGCCCTTCACCGCCCGCGCCGGCGAGCCCCTGATGAACGCGCTGGAGCGCGAGGGAATCGAGCTGCCGTCCGTGTGCCGTTCCGGCGAGTGCTCCTACTGCCGCACCCGGCTGGTGTCGGGGCAAGTCTTCATGCCCCAGCACGTGGGCGTGCGCCAGTGCGACCGCGACCACGGCTACATCCACCCGTGCCTGGCCTACCCCGTATCCGACGTCGAGCTGGAGCTGCCGCACTCGGCCCGGACCTGATCCTCGATGCTCCAGCGCCTCCTCGCCCCACCGCCTCCCGCTGATCCGGTCCAGGGGGACGTGGATCGCGTCTGGCGCCACTGGCAGTTCCGCACCATGGGGGCGATGATCGTCGGGTACGCCCTGTACTACTTCGTCCGCAAGAACCTCAGCATGGCCATGCCGGCGCTGGACGACGAGCTGGGGCTGACCAAGACCGATCTGGGGCTGATCCTCACGCTGTTCTCGGTCATCTACGGGGTGGGCAAGCTGGTCAACGGCATGCTCGCCGACCGGGCGAACGCGCGCTACTTCATGGCCATCGGGCTGCTGGGCGCGGCCGCGGTCAACGTGTTCTTCGGGTTCGGCGCGTCCCTGGCGTGGTTCGGCGCGTGCTGGCTGATCAACGCGTACTTCCAGTCCATGGGCTGGCCGCCCTGCGCGCGAATGCTGACCCACTGGTACCCCAAACAACGCCTGGGTACGTGGTGGGGCATCTGGAACATGTCCCACCAGCTGGGGGGTGCCGGCATCCTCGTGCTGGGCGGGTACCTGGTGGCGAACCACGGCTGGCGATCGGCGTTCTACGTGCCCGCCGGGCTGGCGGTGATCGGCGTGCTCGTCATGGTCGCGCTGTTGCGCGACACGCCGCGGTCGGTGGGCCTGCCTCCGGTGGAGACCCTGGACCCGGGCCACGATCCCGCGGTCGCCGTGGACGAGGAGCCGTCCCTGCCGCTGAAGAAGATCCTCTTCGAGCAGGTGCTGACCAACAAGCTCGTGTGGCTGATGTCCCTGGCCAACTTCTTCGTGTACGTGGTGCGCATCGGCATGCTCGACTGGGCGCCGACGTATCTGGTGGAGGCCAAGGACTCGTCGCTGGAGGGCGCGGGATGGCAGGTGGCCGGCCTCGAGATCGCGGGCATCCTGGGCTCCATCTGCGCGGGCTTCATCTCCGATCGGGTGTTCCGCGGCAACCGCGCGCCGGTCAACGTCGCGTACATGGTCGGGCTCATCGTCTTCGTGGTGCTGCTGTGGTTCATCCCGCCGGGGCACGCCTGGCTCGACGCGGCGGCGCTGGTGGGCGTGGGCTTCCTCGTCTACGGGCCGCAGATGCTCGTCTCGGTGGCCGCGGCCGACTACGCGTCGAAGAAGGCCGCGGCCACGGCCACGGGCATGACCGGCCTGTTCGGCTATCTGGGCTCCGCCGTCTGCGGCATCGGCGTCGGCGTGGTGGTCGACCGCTGGGACTGGGACGGCGGCTTCGTGCTGTTCACCGCCGCCGCCGTGGGCGGGCTGGTCCTGTTCGTCCTGGCCCTGTTGTGGACGCGCAAGCGGCCGGCGCCGACCGGGTGATCCATTTCGGGGACTGTCGCTGAGGGCGCCGTCGGTTTATCTTCGGTGCAAGAAAGCAGCGCCGTGTCGACGACCATCACCCAGACTCACGAGGGCAAGCCAGCCACGCGGGGGACCCCTGCGGCGGACCTGGAGAAGACCCACGGGTTCGAGCACGACACGCGCCAGCTCGAGGAGCGCAAGAAGTACCGGCTGACGTCGCAGCGGATGGGGATCATCTGTGTGGCCGGCGCGATCCTGTTCCCCATCTACATCTTGCTGGACCTCGGCACGGCCGGCGGCGAGCTGGAGCGCAGCGATCTCGGCCTGATCATCGGGATGCGGCTGCTGGCGGGCCTGCTGTTCGGTGCGCTGGCGCCGCTGTTCTTCCGGCACTGGTTCAGTCCCCGGCGCCTCGGGTGGGCCGAGAACCTGTCGTTCCTGTTCGTGGGCTTCATCACGTCGTCCATCGTCGCGCTGATGTGGGACGTGGTGCCGGACTACTACATCGGCATCGGTCAGCTCATCGTGGTGCGGTGTGTGCTGCTGCCGGGTGGACCGAAGCGGGCCATCCCGATCTGCGCGGTGCTGCTCGCCTCGCTCCCGCTGAGCCTGCTGGGCTTCTACGGGCTGGACGCCGAGGTGTTCACCGGGGCGGGCGGTGAGCGGGTGATCGCGGCGCTGTCCGGGCTGGTGGGGCTCATGGCGGTGGGCATGATCGGCTCGTACGTGTACGAGCGCGCCCTGCAGGGCACCGTGCTCGCCAAGCACCAGGACCGCTACCTGCTCGAGGCGTTCCTGGGCCAGGGCGGCATGGGCGCCGTGTACCGGGCCCAGGACGTGATGCTCGGCCGGCCCTGCGCGCTGAAGGTCATCGACAAGGAGCTGTCGGACCGCCCCGAGCTGACTGCGAAGCGGTTCGTGGAGGAGGCGCGCAAGACCAGCCAGCTCAGCGGCAGCCACGTGATCGACATCTTCGACTACGGCGTGACGTTCGAGGGCCAGCTGTTCTACGCCATGGAGTACCTGCACGGCTGGGACATCTCGGACATCGTCCGCCGCAAGGGACCGATCCCCGCCGAGCGGATCATCCACCTGGGGCGTCAGGCCTGCCTGGGGCTCGGATCGGCGCACAAGGCGGGGTTGTTGCACCGGGACGTCAAGCCACCCAACCTCTTCGTCACCGAGCGGGACGAGGATCCCGACTTCCTCGTGGTGCTGGACTTCGGCCTCGTCCAGACCGCGGCCGCGGCCGCCCAGCCGCGCCCCAAGAAGGAGGAGCTGCGGGAGGTGTCTCAGGACCAGGCGCCCGCGCGGTTGACCCAGCACGGCATCCTGGTGGGCACGCCCGCGTACCTGGCCCCGGAGCAGATCGAGCGGGACGAGGCCGACGGGCGCACGGACGTGCACGCCCTGGGGTGCGTGCTCTACTTCATGCTCACCGGGGTGGAGGCCTACACGGCCGAGAACCAGTGGGCGCTGTTCATGAAGAAGATGGAGGGGCCGCCGCCACTGGCGACCCAGCGCCGGCCCGATCTCGACATCCCCGCCGACCTGGCGGCCGTGGTGCAGCGCTGCCTCACCCTCGAGCCCGAGGATCGCTACCAGACGATGACGCAGCTGCGCGACGCCCTGGGCGCCTGCGAGGCGGCGGACCGCTGGTCACCGACGGACGCGAGGCGTTTCTGGGATGAGTGGGGGCGGGACCTCGACGACGGCGAGACCGAGTTCCTGGACCACTCCACCGAGCACCTCGGCGGCGTGGGCGAGTGGGATCCCGACGCCTACACCCGGACCGGCCCGCTGCCGGACAGCAACGCCTCCACCGCCACGGTCGGCCTCGGCCGCGACTGGAAGCCGGACTCGGACGACTGATCGCTAGTCCCGCGCCGCGTCCCACGCCGCCAGCACCGCCGTCACCGCCTCGTCGAGGGTGAACACATCCATGTTCAACACGATGTCGTAGTTGTCCGGATCGGTGATGTCGGCCTTGAAGTAGTGCTTGGCGAACGCCTTGCGGTCGGCCTCGCGCTGCAGGATCAGCAGCTTGGCGCGCACGGTGGACATGTCGAGGATGTTGGCGATGTAGTCCATGCGCATCTCCAGCGGGGCGATGATGCGCACGCGCAGGCAGTTCTCGCGCGGGAAGATGAAGTTGGCGCCGCGGCCCACCACGACACCCCCGGCGCCCTCGCCGATCTCGAGGACCACCTTGGTGAGGTGTTCGAGGTACTCGTCGGGCCGCAGGTTGAGGTGGCGCAGGTATCGCTGGGGCATGAGCTGGCGCTGCGTGACCAGCGAGTCGAACCACCCCTCCATCACCGAGTGCCCCCGCTCGTCGCGGCTCTCCACGGCCCCCTCGTCGGTCCGCGCGCTCTGGGCGATCTTGAGGATGAGCTCGCGGTCGTAGTAACGCAGGCCCGCCTCCTGGGCCACGCGCGCGGCGATGAGCTTGCCCCCGCTGCCCGCCTGGCGCGAGACGGTGATCACGCGCAGGTCGAACTTGCGGGCCTCCTTGCGCCGGGTCTCCACGCCGTCCCACTTGCCGAGCTGGTCCGCCAGGACCTTCTCCATTCCCTCGGTCATCGTCTTGGTCATGCACCCTCCCAGGGCTTCCTCATCCTCTTCGAGGGTACCACAGCGGCGTCCCATCGCCGCTGCCGAAGCATCCGGGCTCCTAATATGGGGGCGGCTGTTTTCATTTTTCGACTGTCCTCCGCGGTGAAAGCTGTTACTGTTTCGTCTGGTTCGAAACCAATACGTAGAACAGCGGACATCAGCAGAGAACCTGCCACGTACACACCGCACATCCACAACAGCCGGGGGGCGACCGGGAGGAGAGAAGTACTATGCCGGCCAAGAATCCACTGCAGGAGGCCATCGAGAAGGCAGCACAGAATTTTGCCGCAGAGCTTCTGCTGGCCATTCGCAACGCGACCGTCGACGACATCGCCAGCCTGACGGAGGGGGCGGCGGCGCCCGCCAAGGACGCCGCTCCCGAGGCGGAGGCCGCCCCGGTCAAGAAACCCCGCAAGAAGCGTGCGTGGCCCACGTGCTCCGTGGACGGGTGCGAGAAGAATGTGTACATGCCTTCGGGCGCCAAGAAGATGTGCTACGCCCACCACATGGAAGCCGGCGGCAAGCCCTCTCCGCTGGTCGGTGTGCACAAGAAGAAGAAGAAGGCCGCGGTAAAGGCCAAGCCTGCCAAGAAGGCCGCGCCGAAGGCCGCGCCGAAGGCGGTGAAGAAGGAAGCGGCGCCCGCGGTCGAGGCCGCGCCGGAGAAGAAGGCCCGCAAGAAGCGCGCCTGGCCCACCTGCACGGTGGACGGCTGCACCAAGAACGTCTACATGCCGTCCGGCGACAAGAAGATGTGCTACGCCCACCACCTCGAGGCGGGCGGCAAGGAGTCGCCGCTGGTCGCGGCCACCAAGAAGCGCAAGGCGGCGGCCAAGAAAGCGCCGGCCAGGAAGAAGGCCGTGGTGCGCAAGGCCGGCCAGACCTCCCTCAAGAGCAAGAAGTAGCCGCCTAGGCGGCGTCCTCTCCCAGCCTCCCGAAGTCCGCCCCCGTCGGGTCCTGGAACACCCTCAGGTCGAACTCCGGCACCGCCGCGAGCAGGTGGTCGAAGACGTCCGCCTGGATGCCCTCGTACTCCACCCACACCGTGGTCCGGG
Organism: uncultured Rickettsiales bacterium; assembly: GCA_964558555.1. Classification (GTDB taxonomy): domain Bacteria; phylum Myxococcota_A; class UBA796; order UBA9615; family CAYRNR01; genus CAYRNR01. Next base: position 33,173 of record CAZLEO010000002.1, read on the forward strand.
TGAAGACGTAGATCTGGATCGGCAGGCCGTGCTCGGAGGGGGCGAGCTGGCGCACCAGGAACGTCATGCCCTCGGTGTGGATGTCGGGGTGGTGTTTCAGGTAGGCCGAGACGTAGGCACGGAAGGTGCCGACGTTGGTGAGCCGACGGCCGTTGACCTTGAGGGTGTCGTCGACCTTGTGGGTGTCGTTGTACTCGGCGACCTCGGCCTCGACCTGTTCGAGGTACTCGCGGATGAACTCGATCTTGTGGAAGCGCTCGAGCATCTCCGGCGTGCAGAACCGGATGGAGCTGACGTCGATGTTGATCGACCGACAGATGCGCCGCCCGCCCGAGTCGGTCATGCCGCGCCAGTTCTTGAACGAGTCCGAGATCAGCGCGTAGGTGGGGATGGTGGTGATGGTCTTGTCCCAGTTCTGGACCTTGACCGTGGTCAGGGAGATGTCGATCACCGTTCCGTCGGCGCCGTACTTGGGCAACGCGATCCAGTCGCCGAGGTGGACCATGTTGTTGGCGGTGAGCTGGATGCCGCCCACGAACCCCAGGATGGGGTCCTTGAACACCAGCATGAGCACCGCGGTCAGCGCGCCGAGGCCGCCGAGGAAGAACTTGGGCGACTCGCCCATGAGGATGGACAGCACGAAGATGCCCACCACGAAGGCGATGATCACCTTGATGACCTGGAAGAACCCGCGGATCGGCACGCGCTGGGCCACGTCGAACGTGCGGTAGATGCCCAGCACGCCGTTGAGCAGGGCGTCCACCACCAGGAAGCCGACGATCAGCATGTAGATGTTGGCCGCGCCGTGGGTGACCGAGATCAGCCGCTCGTGGCCGGCAAACGGGATCTCGGCGGCGAGGTAGATGACGATGGACGGCGCGAGGTGGGCCGCGCGGTTGAACAGCCGCTTCTCCAGCAGCTGGTCGTCCCACTTGGTGCCGGACCTGCGGATGGCCTTGGACACCAGGGTGAGCAGGATCCGCTTGGTGATGATGTTGGCCAGGTAGCTCAGCAGGATGACCAGCACCACGAGGATGGCGCGGGCGGCCAGGTCGGCGACGCCTTCGGTGGCGCCGAGCTTGGTGAGGTAGGGCACGAGGTAGTCGATCATGGTTCCCTCCCGGGGGGTCGCTGGGGGAGGGGATGCTACCAGAGTTCGCCGGCGGACGGCTCGTGGCTTAGGATGGAGTCATGGGTGACAAGCTCGACGCAGAACGGACGGTCGTCCTGTTCATCGACGACGACGCCACCGGGCGCGAGGTGGCCGCGTACCAGCTGCGTCAGGCCGGGTTCGGCGTGGACCTGGCCGCGGACGGCGTCGAAGGGCTGAGCCGGTTCGACCCCCACCGGCACGCCGTGGTGGTCACCGATCTGAAGATGCCCAGGATCGGCGGCATGGAGGTGCTGCAGCGGGTGCGAGAGCAGGCGCCCGAGGTGCCGGTGCTGGTGATCACGGCGTTCGGGTCGCTGGAGGTGGGCGTGGACGCCATGCGCAGCGGCGCCTACGACGTGCTGGCCAAGCCGTTCCAGGCCGATCAACTGCAGCTGATCGTGGCTCGTGCCGCCGAGCGGAGCCGCCTGGCGCAGGAGAACCGCCGCCTGAGGCGCCAGCTCAGTGGCGTGGAACGGCCCATCGTGCACGCCTCGGGCGCGATGACCGAGCTGATCGCCACCGTGGACCGCGTGGCGCGGTCCGACGCCACGGTGCTGGTCACCGGAGAGAGCGGCACGGGCAAGGAGCTCGTGGCGCGGCGGCTGCACGCCCGCAGCGGCCGGTCGGAGGGCCCGTTCGTGGCGGTGAACTGCGCGGCCGTCCCCGCCGAGCTGCTGGAGTCGGAGCTGTTCGGCCACGACAAGGGCGCATTCACCGGCGCCGCGAGGGCGCGCAAGGGGCGGTTCCGCCGGGCCCACGGCGGCACGCTGTTCCTCGACGAGGTGGGGGCCCTGCCCGCCGACCTGCAGTCCAAGCTGCTGCGCGTGTTGCAGGAGCGGGTGGTGGACGTGGTCGGGCGCGACGAGCCCGTTCAGGTGGACATCCGCCTCGTGGCCGCCACCAACCGGGACCTGCGCGCGGCCGCGGTGGGCGAGGAGTTCCGCGAGGACCTGTTCTACCGGCTGGCCGTGGTGGAGCTGGAGTTGCCGCCGCTGCGCGAGCGGCCCGACGACGTCGAGCCGCTGGCCCGGTATTTCATCGCCCAGGCGGCGCGGGACCGTGGCCTGGATGTGCCCGGCGAGGTCGTCGAGGCCCTGCAGCTGCGGCCGTGGCCCGGCAACGTGCGCGAGCTCGAGAACGCCTGCGAGCGCATGGCCATCCTGGCCCCGGGCGACGAGGTGCGCGTCGAGGACCTCCCGCCGGTGCGCGGCCAGCGCCCCGCCGACGGGGACACCTGGCTCGACCACCTGCCCGACGGCATCTCCCTGATCGACCTGGAGAAGCAGGCCATCGAGCACACCCTGCGGCGCTGCAGCGGCAACGTGTCGGCGGCAGCGCGCGCCCTCGGCGTGCCGAGGCACATCCTGGTGTACCGCATCGAGAAGTACGGGATACGCGCGGATGGCTGATCCGGCCCCCCCCAGCCCCTGGCGGCGCCTGTTCGGCTGGCGCATGGTGCTCGGCGTCTGGCTGCCCATCGCCGTGGTCAGCGCGGTGCACTACGGCACGCCGCCGTGTCACCACTGGGTGCACGACGTGGCGCGGCGGCTGTACTACCTGCCGATCATCCTCGGCGCGTTCTTCGCCGGCACGCGCGGTGGGGTGGCCGCGGCCGCGGTCGCGTCGGCCGCGTACCTGCCCCACGCGTTCACGCACATCGCCCACATGGATCCTGGGTCGCCGCTGGAGAAGTTCCTCGAGGTGGTGCTGTACGGGGTCGTGGGGGTGGTGGGTGGCATGCTGGTGGACCGGGAACGGGCGGAGCGCCTTCGCCAGCAAGACCTGGCCCGCGAGCTCCAGCGCACCCTCGACGACCTCAAGGAGACCGAGCAGCAACTCGTGCGCAGCGGCCGCCTGGGCGCCCTGGGCGAGCTGACGGTGGGGCTGGCCCACGAGATCAAGAATCCCCTGCACGCCATGCGCGGCACGGCCGAGATCGTGCGCGACGCCGTCGAGGGCGGGAGCGAACAGCGCCGCATGGCCGACCTGCATCTGCAGGAGATCGACCGCCTGTCGGGGGTGCTCGAACGCTTCCTCGCCTTTGCCCGGCCGCAGGTCACGCACCACAAGGAGGTGGATCTGGTCGACGTGGTGCGCCGGGTCCAGGACCTGACGGCCGCCCAGGCGCGCAAGGCGGATGTGTCCGTGCGCGCGGATCTGCCCGTGGCGCCGCAGCACGTCCTGGGTGATCCGGAGCAGCTGGTCCAGGTGGCGCTGTCCGTGGTGCTCAACGCGCTGGACGCCCTGCAGGAGCGCCCTGACGATCGCTGGCTGCGCATCGCCCTGCGCGACGAGCAGCGCGGCTCGAGGACCTACCGCACCGTCGACATCGCCAACGCCGGCCCCGCGATCCCGGACGAGCTGCTCGAGCGCATCTTCGATCCCTTCGTGACCACCAAGGACGACGGCACCGGCCTCGGCCTCTCCATCGCCGCGCGCATCGTCGACGCGCACGAGGGCCACATCGAGGCCGTCAACCTCGACGACGGGGTCAGCTTCAGGATCAGGGTTCCGGCCGCCTGAGGAACCGCTGCGCCCGCCTCCACAGCAGATACAGCGCCGGCAGCACCACCAGCGTCAGCACCAAGGACGAGACCATGCCCCCCACCATGGGCGCGGCGATGCGCTTCATGACGCGGCTGCCGGCCTCGGTCCCCAGCAGCACCGGGACGAGGCCGAGCACCGTGGTGGCGACGGTCATGAGCTTGGGCCGCAGGCGCTCCACCGCGCCCTCGACGATGGAGGCGCGCAGGGCGCCGACCGTGTTCAGGCGGCCCTCCCGCTGCCAGCGGTGAAAGGCCTCGTCCAGGTACACGAGCATGACCACGCCGGTCTCGGCGGCCAGCCCCGCCAGGGCGATGAAGCCGACGCCCACGGCCACCGACAGGTTGTAGTCGGCGAGCGCCAGCAGCCACACGCCGCCGACGAGGGCGAAGGGCAGCGAGAGCATGACCAGGCCGGACTCGACGATGGACCGGAAGTGGGCGTACAGCAGCAGGAAGATCAGGCCCAGCGTCAGGGGGATCATCAGCAGCAGGCGGCGGTTGGCGCGCTGCATGTACTCGTACTGGCCCGACCAGGCGACGGACACGCCGTCGGGCACGTCCACCTCCGCCTCCACGAGGCGACGGGCGTCGCGCACGTAGCCGCCGATGTCGCCGGTGCGCAGATCCACGTAGACCCACGCGGTCTGGCGGGCGTTCTCGCTCTTGATGGCCGCGGGGCCATCGCTGAGGCCCACGTCGGCCACCTGGCCCAGGGCCACGGCGTGGCCCAGCGGCGTGGGCACGGCGATGCGCTTCAGCGCCTCGGGATCGTCGCGCAGGTCCCGCGGATAGCGGACGTTGACGGGGTAACGCTCGAGCCCCTCGACGGTCCAGGTGACGTTCATGCCGCCGATGGCGGAGCGGACCACGTCCTGCACGTCGGCCACGGTCAGGCCGTAGCGGGCGGCCTCGACCCGGTCCACGTCGATGTCGAGGTAGTGGCCGCCCATGACCCGGTCGGCATACACCGAGTGGGTGTCCGGGTGGGTGCGCAGCGCCCCCTCGATCTGCTCGGCGACGTCGGCGAGCTGCTGCAGGTCGTCGCCCATGATCTTCACGCCCACCGGCGTCTTGATGCCCGTTGCGAGCATGTCGATGCGCGTGCGGATGGGCATGGTCCAGGAGTTGGTGAGGCCGGGGAACTGCACCATCTGATCCAGCTCGGCGATGACGTCCTCGATGGTCTTGCCATCGGGCCACTGCTCCGTGGGGGTGAGCAGGATCGTGGTCTCGAGCATGGACAGTGGAGCAGGGTCGGTGGCGGTCTCGGCGCGTCCAGCCTTGCCCAGCACGTGGGCCACCTGGGGGTGGCTGGCGATGATGCGGTCCGTGCGCTGGAGCACCTCGCGGGCCTCGGCGATGCTGATGCCCGGCGGGGTGGTGGGCATGTACAGCAGGTCGCCCTCGTTGAGCGGGGGCATGAACTCGGTGCCCAGGCGGGCGGCGGGCCAGGCCGTGGCGAGGGTCAACGCGACGGCGACCAGGACGGTGAGGACGGGGAAGCGCAGCGCGGCGCGCAGGACGGGTCGGTACAGGGCGATGGAGGCGCGGGTGATCGGGTGGCGACCCTCGGGGCGGATGCGGCCGCGCACGAGGTAGACCATCAACACCGGCACCACCGTGACCGCGAGCACGGCCGACGCGGCCATGGCGAACGTCTTGGTCCACGCCAGGGGCGTGAACAGGCGCCCCTCCTGCTGTTGCAGCGTGAACACGGGCAGGAAGCTCACGGTGATGATCAGCAGCGAGAAGAACAGGGCCGGCCCCACCTCGCGGGCCGACCGCTGGACCAGCTGGATGTGTGGGAGATCCGGGGTTCGCTCCCGGTGCTTGTGGAGGTTCTCGACCATCACCACCGAGGCGTCCACCATGACCCCCACGGCGATGGCGATGCCCCCCAGGCTCATGATGTTGGCGTTGATGCCCAGGATGCGCATCACCAGCAGCGCCGCGAGCACGCCCGTGGGGATGGTCAGCACGGCCACCAGGGACGACCGCAGGTGCAGCAGGAACAGCGCGATCACCAGCGCCACCACCAGCATCTCCAGCAGCAGCTTGGCGGTGAGGTTGTCGATGGCGCGGTGGATCAGCGTCGAGCGGTCGTACGAGGTGTGGACCACCACCCCCTCGGGCAGGCCCTCGGCGAGCTCGTCCAGGCGCCGCTCGACGCGCTCGATCACCCGCAGGGCGTTCTCTCCGGAACGCATCACGACGATGCCCGAGACCACCTCCCCCTGACCGTTCATCTCCACCAGCCCGCGGCGCAGCTCCGGGCCGAGGTGTACATGGGCGATCTGCTGCAACAGGACCGGCGTGTGCCGGACCGGATCGATGCCCACGGGCACGATTTGAAGGTCCTCGATGGACCGCAGGTACCCCTGGCTGCGGACCATGAACTCGGTCTCGGCGATCTCCACCAAGCGGCCGCCGGTGTCGCCGTTGGATCGCTGGATGGCGCGCTTGACCTGGGCCAGGCTCACCCCGTGGGCCCGCATCTTCTCGGGGTCGACCTCCACCTGATACTGGCGCACGAAGCCGCCCACGGACGCCACCTCGGACACGCCGTCGAGGGCGGTGAGCTCGTAGCGCAGGTACCAGTCCTGGATCGAGCGCAGCTCGGAGAGGTCGTGGCGGTCGCTGGTCAGGGTGTACTGGTAGATCCAGCCGACGCCGGTGGCGTCCGGCCCGAGGCGGGGGTTCGCACCCTCGGGGAGCCGGTCTGCGGCCGCGTCGAGCGCCTCGGCCACGCGGGAGCGGGCCCAGTACTGGTCCGTGCCGTCCTCGAAGATCACGTAGACCATGGACAGCCCGAAGAACGAGTACCCGCGCACGTTGCGGGCGTAGGGCACCGACAGCAGGGCCGTGGCCACGGGGTAGGTGACCTGGTCCTCCACCACCTGGGGCGCCTGGCCGGGGTGGTCGGTTACCACGATGACCTGCACGTCGGACAGGTCGGGGATGGCGTCCACGGGGGTGGTCAGCAGGGCCCACACGCCGCCGGCGATGAGCATCAGCAGCCCGATCAGCACCATCACGCGGTTGCGGATGCTGGCGTCGATGATGCTGGCGACGAGGCCGCGTTCCACCGGGTCCTCCTCAGTGATCGTGGCCGCGCCGGGACAGCAGGTCGGCGGTGGACTGGCGCAGCTGGCTCTCCGAGTCGAGCAGGAACTGGCCGGACAGGACGATCTCCTGGCCCTCGTCGAGGCCCGCGAGGATCTCGGTCTCGCCGTTGCCCACCAGGCCGGGGATCACATCCACGGCGCGGAACAGGCCGTCGCCCTCGGACACGTAGACCGAGTTGCTGTCGCCGGATCGCAGGATGGCCTCGGTGGGGACCTTGAGCACCCCCTCGCGGCCCTGCACCCGCAGGGTCACCGTGGCGAACATGCCGGGTCGCAGGGCCAGGTCCGGGTTGTCGAAGGTCAGGCGCACGCGGAGCGTGCGGGTGCGCTCGTCCAGGGTCGGGTAGAGGTAGTCCACGGTGCCGAGGTAGCGCACGCCCGGGGCGTGGCTGGGTTCGAGCGTCGCGGACTGCCCCTCGGCGACCCACGGCGCGTCGAACTCGTAGACGTCGGCGAGCACCCAGATGCGGTCCAGGTCGCCGATGTGGAACAGGTCGGCGCCCGCCTTCACGGCCGAGCCCTCCACCACGTCCTTGTGCAGTACGTGGCCGGCGGCGGGGGCGTACACGGCCACGGCGCGGGAGGCCTGGCCGGCCGCGGCGACGGCGTCGATCTGGCCGGCGCCCAGGCCCAGGTGCTCCAGCCGCGCCCGGGCGGACCGCGTCAGGGCGGCGTCCTCACCCGACGTGCGGCGGGCCAGCAGGTACTCCTCCTGGGCAGAGACCAGCTCGGGGCTGTACACGTCCAGCAGGGGCTGGCCGCGGCGTACCTCGTCGCCGGTGCGCGACACGTGCAGGCGCTCGACCCAGCCGTCGAAGCGCAGGTTGACCGCGTGCAGCTCGTCTTCGGCCACGGCGATCTCGCCGACGGTGCGCACGCCCCGGTCCAGGTCGCCGCGCGTGACCGCGCCCAGCCGCACACCCATGTTCTGCACCACGCCGGCGTCGAGCTGGAGCTCGGTGACCGCGCCGTCCATGGGCTTCATGGGCGTCAGATCCATCTTGCAGATGGGACAGAGGCCGGGCCCCTCCTGGATGACGTTGGGGTGCATGCCGCAGGTGTGGAGATCCTCGGCCGGGCCGGCCTCGTGGGCATGGCCGTCGGCCTGGGGAGCGTCTCCTTCCACATCGAGGAATCCGCAGCCGCTCAGCAGCAGCAACACGACGGTGATCCAGGCTCTCATCGGTCCTCCTCGTCGAACACCACACCGCACAGCCGCTGCACCTCCACCTGGGCGAGGTGGACGTCCACGCCGGAGACGACGGCGTCGCGCTGCATGGCGAGCACCCGCTCCCACGCCTGCACGAGGGTGGGGAACGCCGCGCGGTCCACCTGATAGGCGGCCAGGGTGGCCTCCCACGTGGCGCGCGCGCCGGGGACCAGGTCCTCGCGGTGGCGCCGCTCTCGATCCGCGGCGCGTTCCCAGCGGGCCAGGGCAGCGTCGAGCTCCCCCTGCACCCCGGCGCGGGCCGAGTCGAGCTGGTCTGCGGCGGCTCGTGAACGGGCCTCGTGCTCGGCGGCGCGCGCGCCCCAGCGGCTCTTCGCCGCGGTGGGTAGCGGAATCGCGATCCCCAGCGACGCCTGGTTCATCCCCTCGTCCATGCCGTCGATGGGGGCGCGGACGCGGTAGCCGGCCCAGACGGTGAGGTCGGGGTGGGCCTCCTGCCGCGCCGCGTCGGCGGCCCGCTGCTCGGCGTCGGCCGCCGCGGCCCCGCCGCCCAGGGTCGGGCTCTCGCGCAGGGCCGTCTCCAGCAAGGGATCGCGGCGCGGGACCGGCGGCAGGGGAGCGAGGTCGCCGGGGGTGACGACCTCGAGCGTCCCGTCCAGCTGGACTGCCGCGGCCAGCCCGGCGAGCACCTCGCGTTCGGCGCGGCCGTGGTCCTCGGCCACCTCGTTCAGGTGATCGCGACCCAGCTGCGCCGAGAGCAGCTGGTACTGCTCGGCGCGTCCCACCTCGTAGCCCGCGCGGACCGCCTCGACGAGCTGTCCGGCCAGGTCCACCTGCTCGTGGGCCAGGGCGCCGAGCTGGCGGTGCAGGGTGAGGTTCCAGTAGCCGCGACGCACGGCCGCGGCCAGGTCCACCTGCGCTGCGCGCAGCGCCTCGTCGGCCACCTCAGCTTGCGCCTCGGCGGCGGATCTGCGGTGGGTGAGGGTCCCCGGAGCCAGCAGGGACTGACGCACGGACAGCTGCACGCCGCTCATGGGGTGCACGCCGGGGTAGGGGGCGGTCACCGGCATGTTGGAGTACTCCAGGCCCAGCAGCGGCTCGGGGCCGGCGCCGGCCTGGGTGATGCGGTGATCCACGGCCGCTGCCTGCGCCTCGAGGCTCGACAGGGTGGCGTTCGCCTGCAGCGCCGCGCGGACGAGGTCGTCGGGACCCTCCGCGGCGGTCGCGGGTATCGTGGTCGCCGCCAGGAGGGCGAGCGTGGCCAGGGCGCGGATCATCGACTCGATCAGCCCTCGGCCGGTCTGGCGATGAAGGACTGCGGGTCGGCCTCGAACCTGCCCTGGCAGCCGGGGCAGCAGTAGCCGTAGTACTTGCCGTCCACCACCGAGAACACGGTCTTGTCCGTGACCAGGAAGGCCTCCCCGCTGACGGGACAGATGCCCTTGGCGCCGATGTCCGGCTTGCCGCCCCAGGACTTCACGGCGCCCTCCGGGTCCACCTTGGCCATGCCCTCCATCTCCATGGCGGCCTCGCCTGCGGTGGCCTCTTCGGCCGTGGCGGCGTGGTCGGCCTGCGCGTGTCCCTCGTGGTCCACGTGGGAGTGGGCGGCGTGGTCGTGGTCGTGGGCGTGCTCGTCAGCGGTGCCACCACACGCGGCGATGTTCAGGGCGGCCAGCAGGCCGAGGGTCAGGGTCGAGAGGGTGACGGTCGACTTGATCATGGGGGTACCTCCGGTTCGTCGCCGACGGACGTTGCAGGAGGCTTGCCAGAAACGCGGGATTCGAAAAAGTGCTTTGAAAACAGCCGGATACCGGGACCGCCGTGGGGGCGTGCGGTGGCGATCCGGGCCCGAGTGCACAATAGTCTGCAACCCGCTGGAGACTATTGTTCATCTTGCCCGCGCCCGCGCGGGGCTTGGACACCCCGGGCAACCGTGCTATGTGAGCACCCGACGCAACCGCGGAGGTCCAGCCATGCCGACCCGGGCCGAGTCCATCCACGAGGAAGTCCAGCGGGCCATCGAGCGCGCGAAGCGCAGCGCGCCCGGCTCCGAGCAGGAGCAGGCCGATCTCGCAGAGCGCATCGCGCAGCTGCTCGAGGAGAAGGACGCGATCCTGGTGGCCCACTACTACACCCGGTCGGAGCTGCAGGAGCTGGCCGAGGCCACGGGCGGAATCGTGGCGGACTCGCTGGAGATGGCCAAGTTCGGCAATGCTCACCCTGCGTCCACGCTGGTGGTGTGCGGTGTGCGCTTCATGGGGGAGACCGCCAAGATCCTCAACCCCGAGAAGACCGTGCTCATGCCGGACCTGGAGGCCGACTGCTCGCTGGACCTGGGCTGCCCGGCCGACGAGTTCGCGGCGTTGTGTGACGCTCACCCGGACCGGACCGCCGTGGTCTACGCCAACACCAGCGCCGCGGTGAAGGCCCGCGCCGACTGGGTGGTGACCTCGGGCATCGCCCTGAAGATCGTGGGGCACCTGCACGAGCGCGGCGAGAAGATCCTCTGGGCGCCCGACCGCCACCTGGGATCGTACGTCCAGAAGGAGACCGGCGCGGACATGATCCTGTGGGACGGCACCTGCGTGGTGCACGAGGAGTTCCGCGCCGAGGAGATCGACGCCCTGGTCGAGCGCCACCCCGGCGCCCGGGTCCTCGTCCACCCCGAGTCGCCGGCCGCGGTGATCGAGAAGGCCCACGTGGTGGGCTCCACCAGCGCCATGATCGAGGCCGTGCGCACCGGCGATGCCGACACCTACATCGTCGCCACCGACCGCGGCATCTTCCACGAGATGCAGCAGGCGTCGCCCGGCAAGCGTCTCATCGAGGCGCCCACCATCGGCGTCGGCGCCACCTGCCAGTGCTGCGCCCACTGCCCGTGGATGGAGATGAACGGCCTGCGCGACCTCGTCGAGGTCCTCGAGACCGGCCGCAACGAGATCCTCGTGGACCCGGCCGTGGGCCGCGAGGCCATGGTCTCGCTGCAGCGCATGATCGATTTTTCGATGAGTCTGGATCAGCCCGTCCTGGGCCAGTGCACGGTCTAACTCCCTGAAATCTCGGCAGTTGCATAGTCCATCGATTTCGTGGAATTAGTTAGAGCTAACGTATATATGTATATTCTTATATTTGACTATGCGTGATCGAGTGGGTAGGGTTTCCTCGAATCCTGGAGGAACTCGATGCCACCCAAGATCGACCTCGACCCCCAGCTCTTCGAGATACAGGCGGAGTTCTGCCGGATGATGGGCAACCGCAACCGGCTGATGATCCTCCACGCCCTGCGCGAAGGAGAGATGTGCGTGTCCGATCTCACCGAGATCCTGGGCGTCTCGCAGCCGGTGGTCTCCCAGCACCTGGCAGTGCTGCGCAAGCTCGGCGTGGTCCTCATGCGCCGGGACGGCCAGCACGTCTTCTACAGCCTGTCCGACCCCAACATCTCCAGCGCGTGCGACATGATCCGCGCCATCCTGCAGCGCACCGTGCAGGCGCGCTCGGAGGTCCTGGGAGGGAACTCCTGATGGCACCCGTCAGCCGAAGGCAATTCATCAAGATCGGGGCCGCGTCGTCGGCCGGAGTCGCCGCGGGAGCGGCCCTGGCGCCGTCCTTGCTACGGCCCCGCCGGGCCCTGGCCGCGCACGATCCCACGCCCGACGACGTCCAGATCAGGCACAGCTACTGTGAGATGTGCTTCTGGAAGTGCGCGGTGCGGGCGTACGTGTCCGGTGACCGCATCTGGAAGCTCGAGGGCAACCCCGCCGATCCGTTGACCCGAGGGCGGCTGTGCCCCCGCGGCACCGGCGGGATCGGCACCTACACGGATCGCGATCGTCTGCGCACCCCCCTGATCCGCACCGAACAGCGGGGCAAGCAGGTGTTCCGCGAGGCGAGCTGGGACGAGGCGCTGGGGTACATCGCCGACAAGCTCGACCACGTGAAGAAGACGTGGGGCCCGTCGAGCGCTGCGCTCTTCTACCACGGCTCTGGCGGCGCCTACCTCAAGGAGCTGATGAAGGCCTACGGCTCGGCCAACGTGGCCGCGCCCAGCTACGCCCAGTGCCGGGGCCCGCGCGAGGCCGCGTTCCAGGTGACCTACGGCCGGGGGGTCGGCTCGCCCGAGAACACCGACATCGCCAACACCCGCTGCCTCGTGCTCATCGGCAGTCACCTCGGCGAGAACATGCACAACTCCCAGGTGCAGGAGTTCTCCCGGGCCATCGACCGCGGCGCGGACATCATCGTGGTGGACCCGCGCTTCTCCACCGCCGCGGGCAAGGCCAGGCACTGGCTGCCCATCCGTCCGGCCACGGACGTGGCGCTGTTGCTGGCGTGGATCCACGTGATCATCGAAGAGGAGCTGTACGACGAGCAGTACGTGGAGCGGTACACCTACGGCTTCGACCAGCTGCGGGCGGCCGTGGCCAGCAACACCCCGGAGTGGGCCTGGCCCATCACCGGCATCGAGCCGGCACAGATCCGCGAGACCGCCCGCGCCATGGGCCGCGCCGCCCCGGCCACGCTGGTGCACCCGGGCCGTCACGTCACCTGGTACGGCGACGACACCCAGCGGTCCCGCGCCGTGGCCATCCTCAACGCGCTGCTGGGCTCGTGGGGGCGTCGCGGCGGGTTCTACGAGCCGGCCAGGGCCCGGATCCCCAAGTACCCGTACGCTGACACCGAGGCCCCCGAGCACACCTGGCGCACGACCCTGGGGGGCCGGTACCCCATGGCGAACCTGGCCCTGGCCCACGAGCTGGCCGACGCGTCCACGCCGCGGCCCGTCGACGCCCCCGACACCAAGGCCTGGATCGTGTACGGCACCAACCTGTCGCTGACCCTGCCGGACTTCGGCAGCATCCAGGAGAGGATCCGCGATCTGGAGCTGCTGGCGGTGGTGGACATCCTGCCGTCCGAGATCACCGGCTGGGCCGACGTGGTGCTGCCGGAGGCCGGCTACCTCGAGCGCGGTGACGACCTGAGGCTGTCGCCGTACAAGTCCCCGTCCATCGCGCTGCGCGATCCGGTGGTTCCCCCGGTGGGCGACTCCAGGCCGGGCTGGTGGATCACCAAGCAGCTCGCCGAGAAGATGGGGCTGGGCGACCACTTCCCCTGGAACGACCTCGACGAGTACCTGCGAGCCCGCCTCGACGGCACCGGGATCACCCTGGAGCAGCTGCGCGCCGAGGGTGTCGTGCGGCTCCCCGACCAGCCCATCTACTGGGACGAGGGCCTGGCACCGGCCTTTGCCACGCCCAGCGGCAAGATCGAGCTGTACTCGACCGCCCTGGCCGAGGCGGGCTTCGACCCCGTCCCCACCTACACCCACCACGAGCAACCCCCGCCGGGCTCGTTCCGGCTGCTGTACGGCCGCTCGCCGGTCCACACCTTCGGCCGCACCACCAACAACCCGCTGCTGCTGGAGGTGGAGGACACCAACGTGGTGTGGATCAACGCCGACGCGGCCGCCGACCTCGGCATCGAGTACGGAGACTGGGTGACGCTGACCAACCAGGACGGGGTCACCTCCAACCGCGCCCGCGCCAAGGTCACCCAGGGCATCCGCGCCGACGCCGTGTACGTGGTCCACGGCTTCGGCCACACCAGCAAGTCGATGCGGGCGTCGTACCTCAAGGGAATCGACGACGCCGGCCTGATCACGCGGTTCAGCCGCGACCCGATCATGGGCGGCACCGGCATGCGGGGGAACTTCGTGACCGTGACCAAGGTGGACGGGCCGGCACCCGGCGCGCACGGGGAGGAGGTGGCCTGATGCCTCGCTTCGCCATGACCATGGACACGCGCAAGTGTGTGGGCTGCTCCGACTGCGTGCTCGCGTGCAAGAACGAGAACCAGTTACCCGAGGGGCTGGCCCGGGACTGGATCGTCAGGGAGACGGGCGGGCGGTTCCCCGACCTGTGGCAGGAGATCCGCTCGGAACGGTGCAATCACTGCTCGAACGCCCCGTGCGTCCACACCTGCCCCACGGGCGCGAGCCACGTGGACCGCGACACCGGCGTGGTCCTGGTCACGCCCCACGAGTGCATCGGCTGCAAGTCGTGCATCGCCGCGTGTCCGTACGACGCGCGCTACATCCACCCCGAGGGCCACGTCAGCAAGTGCACCTTCTGCATCCACCGGACGAAGGAAGGTGAGAATCCCGCCTGCGTCTCGGTGTGTCCCACGTACTCGCTGGAGTTCGGCGATCTCGACGATCCCGACTCCGAGGTCAGCAAGCTCCTGGCAAGCCGCAAGTACAAGACCCTGCTGCCCGAGGCCGGCACCCGGCCCAACGTCTACTTCCTGGTGTGAGGGGATACGACGATGGAACGCGAGATCGAGATCATTTCGGGTCGCATGAATCACGAGATCGACCCCCACCTGGAGATCTGGGGCTGGGAGCTGCCCGCCTACTTCTTCCTGGGGGGGCTGGCCGCGGGCGTGCTGATCCTGTCGGCCGCGCTGCTGTTGTCGGGCAAGGAGGAGCGCTACCCCGCGGCCGTTCGGTACGCGCCTCTGGTGGTCGCTCCGGCGCTGGGGCTCGGGCTGGTGCTCCTCATGCTGGACCTGAGCCATGTGTGGCACTTCTACCACCTGTTCCTCACCTTCGAGCCCACCTCGCCCATCTCCTGGGGTACGTGGTTGCTGACCCTGGTGATGCCCTTGTCGGTGGTGTACGCCTTTGCCGTACTCCCGCGGACGGTGTTCCTCAACTGGGTGCGGATCGAGCTGCTGCTCCCCATCCACGACCGGCTCCAGCCCATCGTCCGCCCCCTGGCCGTCGTGCTGGCCGTGCTGGCCGCCGGCGTCGGTATCTACACCGGCGTGCTGCTTTCCACGCTGCAAGCCCGGCCGTTCTGGAACTCCAACGTGCTCGGCGCCCTGTTCCTGTCGTCCGGGCTGACTGCGGGCACGTCCGTCGCGCTGCTGGTCGCCTGGCTCGAGCACGAGCGCAAGCTCCTCGCCACGGTCCTCATGGGCACCATCGGCGTGGAGCTCGTGCTGCTGCTGCTGTTCGTGCTGGGGCACGCCACCGGCGGTGAGGCCTCCCAGCAGGTGGCCCACATGCTGCTCGGGGGCGAGATGGCCCTGCACTTCCTGGTCTTCGACGTGGCCGTCGGCCTCGTCGCGCCGCTGCTGCTGCTGGTGTTCCAGCTCAGCGGCCGCGCCCGCTACACCCCCATCGCGCCGCTGCTGGCCCTGTTCGGCGGCGTGATGCTCCGTCTGACCATGGTCCACGGCGGCCAGATCACCCAGTGGCTGCCGTACTAGGAGAGGGACGCATGTCCAACGTACCCAAGCGATACGTCAACCCCTACGTCTCCGGGCTGCTGCTCGGCGTCGTGCTGTTCAGCGCCCTGTTCGTGGTGGGACGCGGCCTGGGCGCGTCGGGCGCGATGATGCGGACGGCGGCCCACGCGACCGAGATCGTCGCCCCCGAGGTCGTCGAGGCCAACGCGTACCTCGGCCGGTACGCCGAGCGGAGCCTGCTGGACGACTGGCTGTTCATCGAGATCCTCGGTGTGGCCGTGGGCGCGCTGCTCAGCGCCGCGCTGGGCCGACGGTTGAGGTGGGAGATCCTCAAGGGGCCGCGCATGAGCGGCGCCGCGCGGCTGGGGCTCGCCCTGCTCGGCGGCGGGATCTTCGGCTTCGGCGCCCGCCTCGCCCGGGGGTGTACCTCCGGGCTCGCCCTGTCCGGCGGGGCCACCCTCGCCCTGGGCTCCATGGTGGGCATGATGTGCATCTTCGCGGGCGCCTACGCGTTCGCGTACTTCTTGCGGAGGCAATGGATCTGATGGCACCTCTGGCCAAGGTAGGAGAGTGGGCGCCCCAGATCGGGCTGATCGCGGCGTTCGTGATCGGGATCGGCTTCGGCTGGGCGCTGGAGATGGGCGGGCTGGGCAACTCCCGCAAGCTCGCCTCGCAGTTCTATTTCCGCGACCTGACGGTCTTCAAGGTCATGTTCACCGGCATCGTCACGGCCATGCTGCTGATGTTCGGCGCCGGCGCCCTGGGGTGGATGGATCTGTCGCTGGTCTACCTCAACCCCACGTTCCTGTGGCCGATGGCCATCGGCGGCTTCGTCATGGGGGCCGGCTTCGTCGTCGGCGGGTGGTGACCGGGCACCTGCGTGATCGGTGCGGTCACGGGAAAGATAGACGGTCTGATGTTCCTCGTCGGCGCCATGGGCGGCATGCTCGCCTTCGGGTTCGCTTACCCCGCCGTCGAGGGTCTGTTCATGGCCGGCGAGATCGAGGGCTCACCCACCGTCGCGTCGTGGCTCGGCGTCCGCCCGGGCGTCATCGCCCTGGGCATGACGGTGGTGGCGGTCGTCGGATTCATCGGCGCCCATTGGGCCGAAAAGCGCTTCGGAGAGGGGCCGGTACAGCCATGAGCTTCAGATGGGAGTACATCGCAGCGGGCCTCGGCCTGCTCCTCGCCGTCGGCGTGGCCTCGAGCCGGGCCGGCGTCGGTACCATGGGCGCCTGGGAAGCGGTCGGCCGCCCCGCCGAGGCCGTCCCTGCCGACGTCGTCGCCCCTGCCGACGTGCCCCCCGCGGGCGTCCCGGCTATCACCGCGGACGAGCTCGCCGCGGATCTGCTGGCCGGCGCCCCCGGCCTCACCGTGGTGGACGTGCGCGCTGCTGACGAGTCCCCGGCCGACCGCATCCCGGTCGCGTACTGGATGCCCCTCGACGACGCCGGGTGGCAGCCGCCGGGGCCGTTCCCCGAGCACCGCCGTCTCGTCCTCGTGGCCGCCGCCGCGGACACGGCCGAGGCGGCCTGGAGCCACGCGCGCGGCCTGGGCTACGAGCGCGTCGCCGTGCTGGACGGCGGTCAGGCCGCCTGGAACGCGAGGTACGGAGATCCCCAGGAGCCCGGGGCGGACGCCTCCAGGCTCGACTGGCAGGACTACCGGGCCCGACGGGCTGCCTCCCTGTACCTCACCGGGGGCTTCGGCGCCCTCGACCAGGGCGCTCCTGGCAAGGGATCGGAGCCCCCCGCTGCAGCGCCTCCCCCGCTCCCGGCGCGGCGGCTGGCCACCAGCCCCGGGTCGGGCGAGGGCTGCTGACAACCGGGAATCCGAGTCCGGGCAGCCACAGCGTGAATCTCCATCGAGCCCCGATGGCTCTATGCAGATGAACCCCGGAGGACGAACCCCATGTCCACGACCGAACTCGGACACACGCTGCGATTCACCGACACCCCCTTCGACGCCGTGGTCGAGCGCACCACCGCGGCGCTGGCCGACCAGGGATTCGGCATCATCACGGAGATCGACGTCAAGGCCACGATGAAGAAGAAGCTCGACGTCGACGGCCTGCCCTACAAGATCCTCGGCGCCTGCAACCCCGGCTTCGCCCACAAGGCGCTGACCGCCGATCCGCAGATCGGCCTGCTGCTGCCGTGCAACGTCATCGCCTACGAGGGCGACGACGGCGCCGTCACCGTGTCCATCGTCAAGCCCGAGAAGATGTTCGAGCTCGTCGACGATCCGCGCATGGGCGAGCTGATGGGCGAGGTCTCGGAGGCGCTCGTGAAGGTCCGCGACGCCCTCACCAGCTGATCCCCGCGTCGTCCCGTCCAGCCACCAGCCTGCTCCAACTTGGTACAATGGGTGCCTCTGGAGAGGGGTACCCGAATGAAAAACTGGTGGCTTTTTTGTGGGCTGATCTGTTCTCTGGGCCTGGTCGCGAGCGGCTGTGACGGTGGTGACGGCAGTGACGACGACGACGACGTCGGCGCAGATGACGACGATGACGACACGAGCGACCCGGGAGACCCCGAGGACCTCGACCGCGTCGCCCTGAACCACTACACCGTGATGCTGGTCGGCCAGGGGGACAGCGAACAGATCGTACCCACGGCCTACGACTCGGAGGACCGGATCATCGACACCGAGTTCACGTTCGAGTCGCTGAGCCCGGGGGTGATCGACGTCTCGGCGGACGGCGTGGTCACGGCATCGGCCGAGCTGGGATCGGCCGTGATCCTCGTGTACGTGGACGGCGAGCCGTGGAACTTCGCCTACTTCTTCGCCGCGCACCCGAAGGAGGGGGCGCTGGTCTACACCGAGGAGCAGGTCGTGGGTGACGTGGAGTGGCACGTGGACGGCTTCACCTCGCTGGTGGGGATAGAGCACACGGTGACGCTCTCGGGCATCGAACCGCCTGCCGTGGGGACCGCCGTGCTGCCACGACACGGCGACTGGGCGGCCGGCCTCGTGGTGTCCACCGAGGCCGTGGGGGACGACACGGCCGTCACGCTCGCGACCGCGCCCCTGACGGCGCTGTTCGAGGACCTGCAGCTGGAACACCGATACGACATCGACACCATCACGGAGACCTTCGACTCCGGGCGGGAGTACGACTTCGAGGCCGGCGAGTTCGAGTGCACCGCAGACTCGGAGATCTGGCTGGATCCGCCCGAGTACACCGGCGAGTTCACGGCCACGCTGTACGTGGGGCTCACCTACGTCATCTCGTCGGGTGAGCTCACCGCGGCCGAGCTGCTCGCGGGCGGGGACATCGCGCTGACCCTGGACACGTACCTCATCTTGCCGTCCGGCTGGCTGGGTACGGTCCGGTGTGACAAGGCGTTCACGCCCCTGACCACCAAGACCCTCCCCGGCGGTCCGCTCACGAAGTACATCGAACCCGACATCCCCTGGGGCGCCGGCTTCGAGCTGGTCGGAACCCTGGGCGGCACCGACGCTCAGGTGGGCGTGATGGCCGACGTGGAGATCGCCCTGGAGATCGGCCTGGCCTACGACCCGGAGGAGGGGCTGACGATCATCGATCAGTTCGAGGCCGAGGAGACCATCGAGCCCTACATGACGTTCCCGACCCCCGAGGACAACCTGTACGCCGAGTTCAGCGCCCATGCGTTCACCACCGCGGGCCTGGGCATGGTGCTCGAGGACCTGCCGTTCCTCGAGAACGACGTTCGCCTGGACATCGCGCGGGCCCGGTTCGGACCCAAGGTGAGCGGCGAGGTGGCCACCCCCCTGGGGCAGGTGCTGCTCGACGACTACCGCTCCCACTACGACATGGGGCTGGCCTGGGACTTCGAGGGTTGTGCCGCGGCTCAGCCGTTCCTGGCCAGCATGGGCATCGACACCGCCGTGGACCTGTCGTCGCTGGGAGAGACGCCCCTGTTCCACTCCCCGTCCGGCACCGTGACCGCGGACGCGACCACGGTGGCCGTGAACGAGCCCGTGACGGCGACGATCGCCCTCGAGGATCTGTTCTTCTATCCGTCCACCTACAACCTCACCTCCCTGGACATCTACAAGTACGACGGCGTCGAGGTCGAGCTGGTCGACTCGTACGAGCCCGTCGACCCCGAGGACACGTTCGACTGGGTCTGGACACCCGACGCCGAGGACGTCGGTACGCACACGTTCTACGCGTTCACCCAGACCGATCTCGTCCCCCTCGTCCCCTTCGAGGTGTCCGAGGACGCCTCCTTCGTCGTGGAGGTCACGCCCTGACCCCTCGGTGATCTCGGACGCGGTGGTATTCTCGTCGCTGCATGACCCCGCCCGCTCCACCCCTGCGCGATCTCCTGCTTTCCCTTTTCCGTCACATCTGGTGGCCGGCGCTGCTGTTCCCCGTTCTCGCGGTCGGCGCATCGATCGGCGTCCTGCTGGGCTCGTTCTGGCTCACGCCCCTGTGGCCCAACAAGGCCGGCGCGGAGCTGGCGGCGCTGGCGTTCACGCCGCTGATCCCGCTGACGGCCGGCGTCCGATACGCGCTGCATCGGCGGCCGTTCTTGCTGTGGCTCGCCGTCCTGGGCGCCCTGATCGTCTGGCGCGAGATCCACCTGGACTTCGCCGGCGCGGACACGCTGACGCTGTCCGCGGTGGTCGGGATGGGTGTGCTGGTCTGTCGTCGGTACGCGTGGTTCGAACAGGAGTTGCGGAGCCGCGTCACCGTGACGCTGCTGGCCACGGCGGCCTGGACCTACGCGCTGACCCAGTTCCTCGATTCGGGGGCGCTGGCATGGGTCCCTGGAGAGGATCTGTTCGAGACGCGGACCGGGGAGACCGTCGAGCTGCTGGGTCACGCGCTGGTGCTGGCCGCGGTCGTCTCCGTCCGTCGTGCGGCGAGTCCACGCACGATCACCGAGTAGAGGATCGTCCACGACGCCACGAGCTCCCACCCCTCCTCGCGGTAGTTGCCGGACAGGGCCGTGATGTCGGGGCACGGCAGCAGCGCGTACGCGAACCGCGCGCTCACCATGTACACGGCGAACACGGCGCCCACGGCGCGGGGCGGAAGCAGCGGCCCGAGTACCGCGTGACGCCGCAGCGGGCCGATCCACGGCAGGACCACGAAGTAGAGGAAGAACGATCCGCGGAAGACCAGCATCAGGTCGAATCCGAACGCCGTGCGGTTGTGGAAGTTGCTGTCCCCGTGGGCGTTGAACAGCCGCATCCATCCGGGGACCTCGTAGTGCAGGTACTCCCGCAGCCAGCTCGTCTCCTCCATGGCGAACACGAAGCAGCACACGGCCCACAAGACGAAGAACCC
This sequence comes from uncultured Rickettsiales bacterium, assembly GCA_964558555.1. Taxonomy (GTDB): domain Bacteria; phylum Myxococcota_A; class UBA796; order UBA9615; family CAYRNR01; genus CAYRNR01. The sequence goes on from CAZLEO010000002.1 coordinate 53,697, forward strand.
ACCCCGCCGGACGAAGGCCAGGGCGAACCCCGCTCCCACCAGGGCCGACGCCAGGGTCAGCACCTCGACGGGGCCTTCCTTGCGCAGCACCACCAGCAGGTCGTCGGGAGCCAGCAGCTGCGCCGCGATCTGGCCGGCGAGGAGGGCGCCGACGGCGTAGGCGAGGATCGTCCAGGGGTGTCGCTTCACCACGCCGGGCATTGTGTCACAGCGTGTCAGGGATCGAGCAGCTCCAGGGCCTTGCCCGCGTACTCCCGGATCCAGGCGTCGTCCGAGTCCAGGGACAGCTGCAACTTCGCCGCCACCCCGTCGAACGCCTCCGGATACACGCCGGCCAGCCGCCACACCGCCCAGTGCGCCCCGCGCTCGAACGGCTCCTCGGTGAGGTACTGGGGCAGCATGCGCGCGTACTCGTCGACCAGCTCGGGCACGTTGACGAGGATCTCGGCCATGATCTCCGGGGCCACCCGCAGCAGCGCGCCGGACTCGTCGTTCATCCACCACATGAGCTTGCGGATGGTGTCCTTGACGCTCTCGAGGTCGTCTTCGGCCATCACACCAGCGACGCGGCCGCACGCCTCGATGGCCTGCCAGCGGATCGACTCCTCGCGGTCGTGCACGAATAGCAGCAGGTGTCGGAACGTCCGCTTGGTGCCCGCGTCTCGCGCGTGTCTCACGACGCCGTCGATGTCTCGGCGGGACAGCATCTCGCGGATCGCCTTCTTGCCGTTGCGGCGGGCCTGTACTCGATTGCCGATCATGCGCATGACTCCTCCGGGTGTTCCGGTGGGAGGAAGCTGCAATCGCTGTGCCATCGAAGATCTGCTGCGTTGGGGCGGCGGATGCGGTACATCTCCGTCGAAGAGGAGGGCACATGCGTCACGTCTGGATCGTCGCCTCGTTGTTCCTGCTGGTTCCGGGATGCCCGGAGGACGTGGACACCACGCCCGAGCCCGAGGAGCCGCCGGCATTCCGCCACGCCGAGTTCTACGAGGACGTCCAGACCTGGGCCGAGACCCTGACCCGCATCGACGGCGACTGGAAGGAGGACTGGGGGGACGGGGCGTTCTTCGGCCTGGGATTCTACGCCCGGGAGGGGACGAGCTCGTCGAGCGAGGAGTACCTCGCCATCGCCGACGAACTGATGGCGCGCAACCTCGCTCTGATCGAGGGCGAGAACCTGATCACCGGCGACGTCAACGAGATCGCCATGTGCCTGCTGGGGCTGATCGAGTACGTCTCGGCCACGGGTGACTCATCGGCGCTGGCGACCATCGACGAGATGATCGCCGTGCTCAACGACCTGCTGGAGGCGGTGGACGGGTACTTCCCGCCCGAGGCCGTGGACAGCTTCGCCATGGACTTCTACGGCCCCACCTCCATCAACGGCCTGCTCGCGCTGATCAGCCTGCAGCGCGCCTACCTGCTCGCCGGCGACGACGATCTCGTCGACGTGGCAGCCCAGGTCGTCGACGCCATCGACGCCCGCGCCTGGAACGGCACCTACTACGACTTCAGCGACACCCGCGACGGGCTGTACCTCTACCCCAACGTCACGATGATCCTGGTGCAGGTGCGGCTGTTCCAGCTCACCGGCGACGCCGCCCACCTGGACCGCGCCCTGGCCGTCCACGCCGGCATCCAGCCCCTGCGCGTGGCCGAGGACAGCGGCCTGGCCGGCCCAGGCCGCTACCGATCCCCCTACAGCGCTGACATCGAGGGCGCCCAGACCGACGACTACACCACCCTGTCGAGCCAGAACTACCTGATGATGGCGCTGATGCTGCTGTACGAGGTCACCGGCGAGGCCGCCTACCTCGTCGAGGTGGACGACGTCCTGGACTTCCTCGAGACTTACATGGTCGGCGAGTGGTGTCTGTCCCACTTCCACACCGATGACTGCGCCTCTCCCTGCGACGACGGCGACGTCTGCATCGAGGAGGCCTGCTTCGAGGACACCTGCCAGCGAGGGGTCCTCCACCACTGGATCGACGGCCGCGTGGCCGTGCCCGAGGACACGGTGCTGATCTGTTCGGGGTGTAATCTGCAGCTGCTGTACGTGATGTGGTATCGGCAGAACCTCGTCGCTGCGTGACGTGGGTGTCCACCGTGGGAATCCACGACCTCACCGACGATCCCCTCACGAGCCTGCAGGCGTCGAAAACCTCCGGACCACCGTGACACCACTGGTATGCTCGCCGAGGAGGGACCCGTGCGCACTTCTCTGTTCGTCGCCCTGACCGCGGTCGTCGGCTTGCTCGTCGGCTGTGGGGACGAGGCGGCGGACGACTACGCGCCGGACGACGACGCGGTGGGCGACGACGACGTGGCTTCGGACGACGACGTTGCTGCGGTGCCCGTCGAGATCACCGAGACCTACCCCGTCGCCGGGGCCACCGACGTCTATCACCGCAACGACCTCATCGTGTGGTTCGACGGGATCGCGGATCAGGTCGAGACCACGCTCGTCGACGACGACGGAGATCCCATCGAGGGGGTACTCGCGTTCAACAGCGAGTCCGCGTCCACGACCGTGGCAACGTTCGATCCCTACGGCGAGAGCGAGAACCAGCACCTCGATCCCAGCACTGCCTACACTGCGACCGTGACCTGGGTCCATCACGATCCCGTCACCTGGGAGTTCGTCACGAGCGAGGTCGGAGCGCCGGTCACCGACGTGGCCTCGCTGGTCGGGCGTGACTTTCGGCTGGACCTGGCCTCGGCCCGCTTCACCCAGCCAACCGGGGTGGGCAGCCTGCTGGGGCAGTACCTGGGCGATCTGGATCTGATCGCCCACATCGCGTCCATCGAGGACACGGACATCCAGATCCACGTCGGGAGCGTGGAAGTGGCGGACGGTGCCTACACGCAGGACCTGTGCGATCCCACGCTGGCCATGACCAGCGTGGACGGCGATCCCGGTCCTGGGCTCTTCGACAATCCCTACGTGCACTTCGGCCCGGGCGATCTCCACCTGGCCATCGAGGGGTACGAGGCCACGCTGCTCCACGTGGAGATCGGCGTCAGCTTCACCGCGGACGGTGCCGCCCTCGCCGGTGGGACGCTGGACACGTTCATGGAGGTGGTGGGGGTCGGCTTCCCCGAGGATCCGGGCGCCGAGTGCGACTTGCTGGAAACGCTCGGGATCGAGTGTGTCGACTGCCCGGATGGGTCGGGGGAGTATTGCCTGCCCGTGTCCGCCTTCGACATGGCCGGTGAGAGGGTCGATGTCAGCGGAGTCCATCCCGAGACCGGTGAGCCGACGCAAGGATTGGTGGAGGTGACCGAGGAGATGATCACGGCCTGGAGGGCCGAGGACCTCTGCCCCTGAACGCCGCGGAGTAGGAGGGGACGTGCGCCGAGCTATCGCCATCGCCCTGCTGGTCCTGGTTCCCGTTGGCGCGCTCGGCCCGGTCCCGGTCACGGCGGCGCCACCCGAAATACGTGAAGAGACCATCGTGACGCGGGAGGAGGGCGTCTCCCCTGACGAGAAGTACGGGGAGGTCGCGAGCTGGTACGAACCTCTGGGTGGCCTGGGGATGGTCCTGCGCGAGATCCAGATCGATCCGTCGTCCGAGGCAGGCGCTTCCGCGACCGTCCATCCGCTGTCCGAAGAACGCGCTCGGGAGCTGCTGCAGCGCGCCGATCCCATCGACACGGGCGAGACGGTGCCGGAGCCGTTCGCCGTGCGGCAGGGGCCCCGTCCGAGATCGCAAGAGGCGGAGCGGATCGTCCTTGCGGCGGACTCGCACAGGTCCGCGTCCGTCCCGGAAGTCGAGAGAGGAACGGACGTCCTGGAGGTCGTGCGGTACGCGCCGGAGGGGGACGCGGGCCGGCCGTTCCAGGTCTCGATCGTGTTCTCGCAGCCCATGGTGGCGCTGTCGGCGGTGGAGGGAACGGACGCGGATGGGTTTGCGCGCATCGAACCCGAGATGCCCGGGCGCTGGCAGTGGCTGGGCAACCGCACGCTGGTCTTCGAGCCCGAAGGTGACTTCACGCCGGCGACGACCTTCGACGTGACCGTGCCTGCGGGGACGCGGTCCGCATCCGGGGGCGCGCTCGCCGAGGCGCTGGAGTTCGGGTTCGAGACGGCGCCGATCGGGGTCCTGTACACGACCCTCGAGGACGTGCTCCAGCGGCTGCAGCCCGTGGTCTTCGTCGCATTCGACCGCAAGGTGGACCGTGAGCAGATTCTGGCGCAGATGCGGCTGGAGGGAGGAATCTCTCGTCGGCTACGTCTGCTCACGGACGAGGAGAACGACGAGGTCGGGGATCAGTACGTCGACTGGTTCGACGAGAGATACGGCGCGGGCTCGTGGCTCGCCGTGAGGCCGGCCGAACCGCTGGAGCCGAATACCGGGTACAGCTTTGTGCTGGGTGACGGCGCTGGGGGAGCGGAGCAAGAACGGTTCGAACCCTCCTCGTTCCCGTTCCGTACCTATGGGCCCTTGCGGCTCACCGGGCACGGCTGTGACTCGGGCTGGTCCAGCGATGACCTCACCGAGGAATGCGACGGTTCCGACCGGTGGGTCGCCGAGTTCGCCAACCCCCTCGAGAGGGACCAGGGGAGCGCCATCTCGGTAACGCCGGCTGACCCCGAGATGACCGTGGAGACTGGGTGGAAAGGTGTCGAGGTACGCGGAGTCCGCGAGGCAGGTGTTCGGTACACCGTCACGATCCCCCCCGGCCTGAAGGACGTGCACGGGCAGACGCTGGGCGAGGCGGTTCAGCTCGAGTTCACGTTCGACTCGGTCCGGGACAGGAGCACGGCCCAGCTGTTCCTGCCTGGCACGGCGATGGTCGTGGCCGATCCCACCGCGCCTCCGTGCTACGAGTTCTCCAGCACCGACCTCGAGTCCGTCCGGGTGCGGATCCACCGATCCGACGATCCAGCCGGGGATCTGACCGCGTGGGTCGAGGACTACCTGGCCACCTACGACCCCGAAGAGCCCGAACACCCCCGCCCGGGCACCCTGGTCAGCGACGAGGTCCACACCCTCGCGGGCGACGAGGGGGAGCGCGTCGAGACGCGAATCGACCTGCAGCCGTACCTGATCGATGGCCACGGGCAGTTCATCCTCTGGTTCGAGCCCGGCCGCGCGCTCGGCGGCTTCCACTTCTCGTCGCGCCGCAGCGTCTGGGTCCAGGTGACCGACATCGGCCTGACAGCCCTCGAGTCGGGCGGGGAGCTCCTGGTCTGGGCCACCGGCCTGACCGACGGTGCGCCCCTTCAGGACGTGGACCTGCAGCTGCTCCCGGCCGGCACGAGTCACTCCCGTACTGACGCCGAGGGCCTGGCGCGCCTCGAGATGAGCACGAACGCCGAGGACCAGAGGTGGGTGCTGGCGCTCCGGGGTCCCGACAAGGCCCTCCTGGATTCGGGAGATCCGGTCTCTTTGTACGAGTCCGCGAAGAGCTGGCGCGCGAGCACCTGGGACGGCCGGAGCTACCGCTGGTACATCGACGATCCCCGCGGCCTGTACCGCCCCGGGGAGACCGCCCGCGTCAAGGGCTGGATCCGCGACGTGGAGCAGAGCGCCGCCGGCTTCGACCCGTGGGCTGCCGCCCCACCTCCGACGCTGGATTGGCGGCTGTACGAACCCAGCTGGCGCGCCGTCCACGAACCGTATTCCACCGTCGTGATCGCCGAGGGAACCACCGCGGTCGACGAGCTCGGCGGCTTCGACATCGCCGCTGACCTGCCCGATGACGTATCCCACGGGTATGCGCACCTGGAGGTCTCGGTTCCGGGCGAACCGGAGACCTCGACTGCGGATCGGCGCCATGCGTTCGAGGTCGAGGAATACCGCAAGCCCCGGTTCACCGTCGGCATCTCACCGTCGCACGACACCAGCATGGCGGGCGAGGAACTCGTCTTCGACATCCGTACGACGCTGCTCACGGGCGGGGGACTCGCCGGCGCCGAGCTGTCGGGGTACGTGGACGCCTCGGTGGCATCGTTCCGGCCGCCAGGGCACGACGAGTTTCGGTTCGGTCCCTGGACGCCGTGGTGGTCCGGGAGCGTCCGGGGAGGCTTCGGCGGCCGGTACTTCTACGACGGGATCGCCGACGGACGGGGCGAGTACCGCCTGGGCGTGGAGTTCGCGTCGTCGAATCCGCCGCGTCCGTGGCTGGTCGGCGGGGCCGTGTACGCGCGGGACCAGGCCCGTCAGCGCTGGACGGCGTACAGCGATCCCGTCCTGGTCCACCCGGCGGAGCTCTATGTCGGCCTGCGCTCGGCGAGCTCTCTCGTCCGCGCTGGCGAGCCCTTCGACGTCGAGGCGCTGGTCGTGGACCTTCGGGGAGAGGTGGTCCATGACGCGGACGTCCGCATGACCCTGGTCCAGCAGAAGGGGTGGTCGGTCGTCGATGGGCACCACGTCATGGAGGAGGCCGATGTCGGCGAGTGCAGCCTGATCGCCGGCGCGGCGTCCAGGTCCTGCCGTTTCGAGGTCGACGAGGCCGGCCGCTACCGGGTCGTCGCCCGTATCGCCGATGCGGCGAACCGGCCCAACCAGACGGACTTGTACCTCTGGATCGCGGAGGCCGACGATGATGGCGGGGGGACCGGCCGGTGGTCCAGGCTGGCCGTGGAGGGCCTCGAGCTGGTCCCGGGCACCCAGGACGTCCAGCCCGGTGACACGCTCGAGCTGCTGGTGCGATCCCCGGTCTACCCATCGACCGGCCTGCTGACCACGTCGATCCACGGGATCGTCCTGCGCACCGAGCTGTTCAGAATGGACGGTCCGACGGCGACCCTGCGGATCCCGATCGTCGAGGCTCACGTGCCCCTGGTCCAGATCGGCGTTTTTGTCGTGGCGGCCGAGGGAGGCGGTTCCGCAGGTGGTCCGGGGCGAGCCGAACCGCGCTGGCCGTCGTCCCGCAAGGCTGCCGTGAACCTCTCCGTCCCGCCCCTCGACCGCGCCCTGGAGGTGAGCGTCGAGCCGGACGCGGCCGACCTGCAACCGGGCGACGAGACACCCCTGAGGGTCCGGGTGGCCGACAGCTCGGGCGCTCCCGTCCAGGGTGCCCAGGTGACGCTGGCCGTGGTGGACGAAGCCATCCTGCAGCTCTCCGACCACGAGTGGCTCGATCCCTTGTGGTTCTTCTACGAACCCGCGTACGGCCACTGGCTCGACTACCGGCACCAGTTCGTCGGCCCCTACCCGGGCGTCTGGACCGGCCGGGACCTCCGCAACACGGTCCTGCTGGCTACCCCGCCCCAAGGCCAGGCCGATGGGCCCGGGAACGCCGAGCAAACTCTCCGGGGAACCGGGCGCCATCCCCGATACCGGCCGTGGGATTGGGTCGCCGGAGATCCCTTCTCCAACATGAGCCGCGATATCCCTCCCGGCGTTCCGAGACCGATCCCCTCGCGCAAGGACTTCGGCCCCCTCGCCCTGTTCGAACCGGCGGTCCTCACCGACGCCGACGGCCGCGCCGTCGTGCCCCTGCACGCGCCCGGATCGCTGACCCGCTACCGGATCACCGCCCTGGCCGCCACCCGCGACCAGTTCGGACTCGCCGAGTCCTCGATCACGGCCCGACGCCCGCTCATGGTCCGGCCCTCGCCGCCGCGATTCCTCAACGTCGGGGACCGCTGCGAGTTGCCGTTGCTGGTGGAGAATCGCACCGACCTGTCCCTGAACGTGGAGCTGGCCGTACAGGCCCTCAATGCCGATCTCGGGAACGACGACGGGTACTCTTCCGATCCGGTCGGCCGCGAACTCGTTCTTCCTCCCCGCACCCAGGTCGAGGTCCGCATCCCGGTGGCATCCAGGCTCCCCGGACAGGCCCGGTTCCAGGTGGTGGCTTCGTCAGACGACTTCACCGACGCCGTCGTCTTCGACGTCCCCGTGTGGACCCCCGCGGCGGCCGAGGAGGTCGCGGTCTACGGAACGCTCGAGGCCGGCGCGGTCGCCGTCCCGGTGCGCGCCCCGCCCGACGTCTGGACCGAGGCAGGTGGACTGCAGGTCGACCTGTACGCCTCCAGGCTGCAGGGGCTCGCCGATGCCGGGCACTACCTCGAGCGCTACGTCCCCAGCTGCAGCGAGCAGGTGGCATCGCGGATCCTGGCCCAGCTCGCGCTCGGGGACACGTTCGGCCCGACAGGGGATGGCAGCGCGACACAGCGCAGGGATCGCAGGCGCGCAATCGAGGCGGATCTGTTCCTGCTCGAGGGGCGGCAGTCCCACGATGGGGGGTTCTACACGTGGCACTCCTCCAGGCGCGCCTCACCGTTCGTCAGCGTCCACGTGATCCACGCACTGGTCCTTGCCCGCACGGCTGGATTCCAGATCCGCGACGAGGTGATGGACGAAGCCGATGTCTACCTCGGCGGCCTCGCCGCGAACCTCGACGAGGGCTACCCCGTGGACGCCGCCCGGTCGATCCGGGCCTACGCCCTGTACGTCCGCCATCTCATGGGCGATGACGATGTGGACGCTGCACGCACGCTCGTCGCCGAGGCCGACGACGGTCAGCTCCCCCTCGAAGCCCAGGGCTGGCTCCTGCGCGTGCTGGCCGCGGGCGGGACCGAGGCCGACACGGTCCCGCTGGAGCGCAGCATTGCCGCCAGCGTCACCGAGACCGCTGCCGGCGCCCACTTCGTCACCTCCTACGGCCCAGGAGATCCCCTGCTCCTGCACTCGGACCATCGCGCCGATGCCGTGATCCTCGCCGCGCTGCTCGAAGTCGGCTCCCACGACGACCTGGTCGCCAAGCTGGCCCACGAGCTCCTCGCCAACCGTAGCGACGGCCACTGGACCAACACCCTTGAGACCGCCCTCGCCGTCGTGGCCCTCGCCCGGTATGCCGAGGTCCACGAGAGCCGCCGGCCGCGTGTCGACGCCGAGGTCTGGCTCGGCGACGCGTACGCTGGGCGCCACTCCTTCCGCACGCGCGATGCACCCCCGTCCCGCATCCACGTTCCCATGGACCACCTCGCCAACCTCGACGGCGGCCGCGACCTCGTGCTCTCACGCAAGGGCCGCGGTCCGCTGTACTACCGTGTCGGCCTGGACTACGTCCCCCGATCCCCCGACCTCCCCGCCCTCGACCGCGGCTTCGTCCTGCAGCGCCACTACCAGGCCGTGGACGATCCCGACGACGTGTGGCGCGACGACCAGGGCGCCTGGCACATCCGCGCCGGCGCCCGCGTCGAGGTCGTCGTCACCGTGCAGGTCTCTGACGAGCGCCACCACGTCTCCATCGTCGACCCCCTCCCCGCCGGCCTGGAGTTCGCCAGCGACACCGTCGCCGGCAACCAGTTCCTCAGCGACTCGGCCGACCTCCACGCCCCCGGCTGGCACGCGTTCCTCGATCACTACATGACCATGGACCGTCGCGACGAGCGCACCGACGTCTTCGCGTCGCTGCTCCGCGAGGGCATCCACACCCTTCGCTACGAGGTCCAGGCCACCACCCCGGGCGAGTTCGTCGCCCCTCCGACGCGGGCCGAGGAGATGTACCACCCCGAGACCTTTGGGCGGAGCGCGACGGATCGGGTGATGGTGGAGTGAGGGGAGCGAGAGCGCGTTGCTGGATTGAGACTCGTCGCCTCGCGGGCCTGGATCGGTCGCTACAAGCTCCACGGATCGATGTCCCAGTCCCGTTGATGGGCTTCTCCCGGGATCGGGACCAGGTCCTGGGGCCCCAGGTAGGCGGTCTCTCCCCCGGTGATCGTGACCGCCCCCTCCCAGGCTTCGAAGCCCCCGATCTTGATGCGCACGATCACGCTCCCGGCATCGACGGAATCACAACGTAGATACCGGGAGCGGAGCAGACAGGACAGGTGGTCCCGTCCGTGCTGTGGGTGCGTCGCGAGGACCTCGACGTGAGCGTCGTCAGGGGTATCCGACGGCAGGAGCGCTTCGAGGGTGCCGCCTGGATGGAGGGTCACGTCCAGGACGGTCTCTCCCTGCTGAAGACGTGCCCCTTCCCAGCCGTATCCTTCCGCGGTGCACTCGACGAAGGAGCCCAGGGGCGTCGTGTTGCATACGTCGGCGAGGCCGTCTCGGTCCGTGTGGACGACCTCGCCGGAGCTGAGGGCGCTGCGGTCCGTTCGCAGGGTCGCGACCACGCGGACGTAGGCGCCGGGTATCGGCCTGCCCTCCTCGTCATGGACGAAGACGGACCAGCAGCTGTCGGGCTCGAGCTCGATCGTGGCGGGTTCCGGGCAGGCGCCACCGTCGTGCCAGTGCAGCTCGACGAACGAGGGCCGATACCCGTCCAGGTCCGCGTGGATCGTCCAGTCGCCGGACAGCAGCGAGGGAAGGGCGAAGCTGCCGTCCTCGTCGCTGTTCGTGGTGTACGAGAAGTATCGGCCGCGCGTCTCCGGGTGCCTGGCCGAGTAGGCGTCGGGGTCGCCGCGGAGCATGTCGCCCAGGTAGTGGGAGGGATCCGCAGCCACCTGAGCTACGAGGGGTTCACCGTTCACGTCACGCACCTCGCCTCGGATGGAGCAGGCCTCCTCGAGGACGATGTCGCGGCGGATACGAAACGGCAGCTCGTCCTCTTCAGGTGGGTCGTGCTCCTCCCCGCGGCCTGGTCTCGGCCTGGTGGTCGCCGCGGCCATGCGTAGCGGGCAGATGTCCTGGGGTGGCAGCTCGTAGTCGCCCTGCTCGTCCGTCTCGATGCCGGTGTCGATCCAGGTTCCGCCCCCCACGGATCCCGTTCGCTTGTTGGTCAGGATCTCGATTCGAGCCCGCTGTGCGGGGGTCGTGTCAGCCCAGCGGACCGACCCGAACGGCTGACAAGGCGGCGGTCGATTCGCGGGATCGTTCATGACCCGCAGGCGCATGGCCATGACCTCGTCCAGCCACTCGGTGTGGAACGGCTCGGTGCCGAAGAGGTCGTCGCGGGGGACGTGTCCGGCGGAATGGGAGCGGTCTGCGGGAAGGGTGGTCTGGTCATCCACGCTCGGCCCGGGACGCCCCTCCGAAGCGGGGCTGCTGCGGTCGGTGACCGACCGCCCGAGGACGATCACCACCACCGCCAGGACGAGGACCGACACGACCGCGAACAGCCGCTTCGTGGGCCACGCTGGCTCTCCCATCCCCGGACCCTCCCCTCGTGTGGTCGCCCGTAGAGTCTACACGTGTATCCGATTGTGGCCCTTGATACGCTCGTGTCACGTGAGCGTTCCATGCGTGATCGCGAGGTGTGACCGCGTGGGGGCGGACGTTCTGGGAAGTCGATCTGGTGATCGTTCGTAAGGCGATTCTGCTGCTCCTGGTCCTTGGATCGTGCTCCTCGCCTGGTCGGGCCGAGGGGAGCGACGACGAGCGGTTGCGGATCATCGTTCGCGAAGTCCAGCACCAGGCGACACAGACGCCCGAAGGGGGCGGAGCTGTCGGTCGGCCCCTCACCGCGGAGGAGATCGAGGCGCTGCTGGGGAGAGTGGAGCCCCTGCCCGCTGTTCCGACGGCCGACGCGTCGTTCACGGTGCTCGGATCGAGGGCTCGTCCGCGGGGGACCGACGCCGCCGTCGACGCGCCGTTCCCGCCGGCGAGGGGGCAGCGCGCCGAGGTCCCGCACGCCGATGGTGCGGAGGAGTCGGGCGTACTGGAGGTCCTGCGGTTCGCGCCGGACGGGGTGGTGGACCGCGAAGCGGTGGTGTCCGTCACGTTCTCGCAGCCCATGGTCGGGGTGGGGGAGCAGGCGCGAGTGGGAATCCCAACGCCTGCTCGCCTGGAGCCCGAGCTCCCGGGGACCTGGCAGTGGTTGGGGACCCGGACGCTGGTCTTCGAGCCCGCGGAGTCGCTCCCACCGGCCAGCCGGTTCGAGGTCACCGTGCCCGCCTCGACGCAGTCGATGCGCGGCGAGGAGCTCGCCGAAGATGTGACGTTCGGCTTCTCGACGCCGCCCCCACGGCTGCGCTCCGGGTCCCCGACCGGCACCGTGCAGGATCGATCTCCGGTCGTCTTCCTCGTCTTCGATCAGGTCGTGGTCGGGTCCCAGGCCGCAGAGCGGATCGAGCTGGTGGGAGAACGGAGCCACGAGCTGCGACCGGCCACCACGGAGGAGATCCGCCAGGAGGAGGAGCCTGACTGGTTCGACAGACGCTACGGTGCCGGCCGCTGGATCGCGCTCGAGCCCGTCGAGCCCCTGCCCCTCGCCACCGAGTTCAAGGTGACGGTGGCGCCGGTGCCCGGCGTGCCGGACGCACCCCTGCGTGAGCGAGAGGACGACTCGTTCACGTTCACCACGTTCGGGCCGCTGGAGATCGTGGCCCACCACGGGATGTACGAGTCCGAGTCGTCGGCCTGCCCGGTGGTATCACCGTGGGAGATCGTCCTGAACAACCCCCTCGATCCCGACCGGCCGCCCACGGTCTCAGTGCGCCCGGAGCTGCCCGGACTCGAGATCACCGTCGAGGGGAACAAGCTGATCGTCGACGGTGAGCGGGACCGCGAGACGACCTACACCGTCACCGTCCACGGGGGGCTGCGCGACGTCCACGGCCAGACGCTGGGACGTTCCAGGCAGGTGGTGTTCCGGACCATCCCCTCGCGGCGGTACCTCGCCGGCCCGCGCGGCGAGCTGATCACCCTGGATCCCGCGGGCCCTGCGACCGTCCCCGTGTACACGGTCAACCACGACTCTCTGAGGGTGCGCATCCACCGCGTGGACGACGTGATGGGCGACTGGGAGACCTGGCTGCGCTTCTTTCATACGACAGCTCATCCCCGCCAGTGGGACGACCGCCCCCCACTGCCTCCCCTGCCGGGGACGGTCCTGTTCGACGCCGAGGTGGACATCGTGGGTGCCCTGGATGATCTCGCCGAGACGCCCGTGGACCTGTCGCCGTACCTGGTCGATGGCCACGGGCAGTTCATGCTCTGGATCGAACCGACGGACCAGGATGAGTCGTCGCGGAGGATCGACGAGGTGGTCGCCTGGGTCCAGGTCACCGATCTCGGGCTGACCGCATTCAGCGACCAGGACCAGTTGTTGATCTGGGTCACCGACCTGGCGACAGGGCAGCCGCTGGAGGGCGTGCCGGTCGATCTCCTCCCCGGAGCCGAGCCGGGGGTTCCGAGCGATGCCGCGGGATGGGTCCGGATCGAGCGGCCCGGTCTGGAGAAGTTGGCCGTGGCGCGGCGCGGTACGGACGTGGCGATCCTGCCCGAATTCGACATGTCCTGGACCGATCACTGCCACTGGCACCGGTATTACGACCGCCCCCCTCGGCAGATCTGGTTCGTGATGGACGACCGGGGACTGTACCGACCGGGTGAGACCGTCCATCTCAAGGGATGGCTGCGGAACAGGAACCGGGAGACCGACGAGGTCACGCCGCGTATCGAGGGTCTGCCCGAGGAGGTCCAGTGGCGATTGTGGCAGCCCACGGCGTACGGGGACGACCCGCCCGCCGATCTGGCCAGAGGTGACGCCGCGGTCGGCGATCTGGGTGGCTTCTCCGTGGAGCTCGAGCTGCCGGCGGACATGGAGCCGGGAGACGCGCACCTGACGTTCTGGCCGGCGGGAGTGGAGAACCCCGGCTGGGCCGAACGGCATGTCCACGATTTCCGCGTCGAGGCGATGCGGAATCCAGAGTTCACCGTCGCCCTGTCGGCCGGTCCCGGCCCTGTGGTGGCGGGGGAAGAGGTCGTCGTCGGTGCGACCACGTCGTACTTCAGCGGGGGCGGCCTCCCGGGCGCGTACACCTATTGGCGGCTGACCGCGCGGGGCACCCGCTATCACCCACCGGGCCACGAAGACTATGGATTCGGTTTCACCCAGCTGGGGCGCGTGGACGGACCCAGCATGGGATTCCTGGGATCGAAGGGTCTGAGTGGCCGGACCGATGCGGCGGGTGAGCACCAGATCGCCGTATCGCTGGCCGACCTCGATCCGATGGTGCCGGTCGCCGTCGAGGTGCAGGTGACCGTCGCCGACGTGAACCGCCAGCGGTGGGCCGCCACGGAGCGCCTGGTCGTGCATCCGGCGCAGCTGTACGTGGGGCTGAAGCCGGTGCGCGACGTCGTCGTCGAGGGCGAGCCCGTCGAGCTGGACGTGATCGTGGTGGACCTGGACGGAGTCCCGGTCCCCGGCATCGACGTCGAGCTGAGCATGGCCCGGCGCCAGTGGAAGATCAGCGACGGTCGCCGGGTGGTCTTCGAGACCGATCCGATGGAGTCGCGCACGACGTCGGAGGACGTCGCGAGGCGTGTCTCCTTCGTACCGGCGGGACCGGGAGTCCAGATCATCGAGGCCGCGGTCGTCGACGCCCACGGTCGCCGCGCGGCGACCGGAATGCGCGTCTGGGTCGCCGGTGCCTCGGTGCCGTCCGGCCTCGGTGCAGATGCCGCAGAGGTCGCGGTCACGCTGGTCCCGGAGGACGCCGAGGTCCAGCCCGGTGACGTGGCTCGCATCCACGTCACGGCTCCCTTCTACCCGGCCCACGGCGTGGTGACGGTCCGGCAGCGCAACGTGCTGACCTTCGAGACCCTCGAACTCCTGGAACCCTCGACCGTCGTGGAGTTGGATGTCCAACAGCGGCATCTGCCGCAGTTCACGGTGCAGGTGGATCTGGTCGGCTCCAGGATCGGAGACGACGGGCGGCTCCACGTGGCTCACGCGACCGGCGAGGTGACCCTGCATGTTCCGCCGAGCGATCACCGGCTGGATGTCGAGGTCGCGCCGCGTGACGAGGTCGTCGAGCCCGGCGGCCGGACAGAGATCGCCGTCGTCGTGACCGATCGGTCCGGTGAACCGGTGGCCGGGGCCGAGGTGGCGGTGTTCGTCGTGGACGAGGCGGTCCATGCGGTGAGCGGGTACGAGCTGCGACATCCCCTCGACGCCATGTACACGCCGTCAGCGTGCTACGTGGACGACTTCCGCGGACGCGAGTACGTGGCCTCGTTCGACCAGGAGGCGGCTCGGGCCCGGGCGAGGGATCGCGAGAGCACCCACTACTACTACCAGCTCCATCCGGAGCACGCGCATCGGTACTGCATCATCGACGATGGCAGTGACGGCGATGAAGGGGACTACTCCACGCCGGTGTCGGCCCTTCCGATCCGAGTCCGAGGCGACTTCGATCCGGTCGCCCTCTTCGTTCCAGCGGCGACCACGGACGAGCAGGGACGGGTACGCGTCCCGGTCGAACTCCCCGACTCGCTCACTCGATATCGGGTGATGGCCGTCGTCGCCACCGTCGAGGACTTCGGCGCCGGGGAGGACTCGATCACGGCGCGTCTGCCACTGATGGTCCGACCGTCTCCACCACGCTTCGTCGCTGCGGTCGATCGTTTCGAGTTGCCCGTCGTACTCCACAACCACACCGGCGATCCCCTCGACGTGGCGCTGGCCGTGCACGGGGACAACGCCGTCTTCGCCGAGGCCCTCGACCGGCTCGAACCCGGCGCGGTCGCAGGAGACAACACCTCGGGTGTAGCCCTCACCGTCCCCCCCCACGATCGGATGGAGGTCCGATTCCCCGCCGCGGCCGTTCAGACGGGGACCGCGCGTTTCCAGGCCGTGGCTGCGGCAGGCGTGTACGCGGACGCGTCCACCTTCGAGCTGCCGGTGAAGGCCCCGCTGCCCCTCGAGTCCTACGCGACCTACGGCACCCTCGACGGGGGCTCGCTC
This sequence comes from uncultured Rickettsiales bacterium, assembly GCA_964558555.1. Classification (GTDB taxonomy): domain Bacteria; phylum Myxococcota_A; class UBA796; order UBA9615; family CAYRNR01; genus CAYRNR01. The sequence goes on from CAZLEO010000002.1 coordinate 69,294, forward strand.
GCGTATGATCTGGGTCTCCCTGCCGACGCCTGGGAAGGATTCGGCGGGCTGGAGATCGACCTCTCACCCTCGCGCCAGGGCGAGCTGGTGGATGCCAGGCGCTACCTGCGGCGCTATCCCTTCGCCTGCAGCGAGCAGATCGCCAGTCGCGTGCTCGCCCTGGCCGGGCCACGACACCCGGCGGCTCGACAGGGACCGGGGACTTCTGCGAGAGGGCTGCGCAGGGCCCTCGACCAGGACCTGGCCGAGATCGTGGCGCGCCATAACGACGACGGCGGCTGGCCCCTGTGGGCCAGGGGCCACGATTCCCTCCCCTTCCTCTCGGTCCACGTGACCCACGCCCTGGTCCGCGCCCGGGAGCGCGGCCACGACGTCCCGGACGCGACGCTCGTTCAGGCCACCGCCTACCTGGCGAACATCGACGGCCACCTCCCCGGCACCCTGTCGCCGCGGACTCGATGGACCATCCGCGCGTACGCGCTGAACGTACGCTTCCGCCACGACGGCACCGGCACTGATGCGGCTGCCGCGCTGCTCGCAGAGGTGGGGGTGGAGGACCTCCCCGAAGAGGCGATGGGGTGGCTGCTGCCGGTGCTGGCGGGGGGTGGGGAGGCCGACGCTGCGGCACGTATCCGGCAACAGCTGCGCGACACCGTCACCGAGACCGCCGACACCGCGCACTTCGACTCGGGCTATGGACGAGACGGATTCCGTGTGTTCCACGGCAGCTTCCGGGCCGACGCCGTCATCCTGGAGTCCCTGATCGACGTCGATCCGGACAGCGACCTGATCCCCAAGCTCGCCAGGGGCCTGCTGGCCAGCCGCGTGGACGGCCGCTGGCTCAACACCCAGGACACCGGCTTCGTCACGCGGGCCCTGACCCGGTACTTCGAGACCCACCAGGGTCATCGGCCGAGGTTCGTCACGCGTGTGTGGATCGGGGATCGCTTCGCGGGCAAGCGTGCGTTCCGTCCGGCCCGCCTCGAGTCAGCCCGTATCCGGGTCCCCCTGGCGACCCTCGCCGAGACACCCGACGGCCAGCAGCTGACCCTGGCGATGAAGGGCAAGGGACGGCTCCACTACCGGATCGGGATCGAGTTCGCCCCGCTCGATCCCGGTCAGCCTCCGCTGGATCGAGGATTCGGCATCGAGCGCGAGTACCGCGCCCTCGACGATCCCGAGGACGTCAGGCAGGGCGCGGACGGCACGTGGCACATCCGGGCGGGAGCCCGCGTCCAGGTACGCCTCGTCCTGGATTCGAGCTCGCACCACCACCACGTGGCCCTGGTCGATCCGCTGCCCGCGGGCCTGGAGCCGGTCAACCTCGCGCTCGAGGGCACGGGTCGCGCCGACCGATCCAACGAGTGGTGGTGGCGCTACTGGTACGACCACGAGGCCATGCACGACGACCGCGTCGAGGTCTTCGCGGAGCAACTGTGGGAGGGCGCGGTCGTCTACACCTACATCGCCGAGGCCACGACTCCGGGGATCTTCGTCGCGCCAGCAGCTCGGGCCGAGGAGATGTACCGGCCGGAGATTTTCGGCCGCACCGGGACCGGGTGGGTGGTGATCGAGTAGTCGATCCCGGCCGACGACCCGGCTTGACCGCCGCTGTGTCACCTCCCACGATCCACTCCATGCAGTACGAGCTCGCCACCCGCGTTGGATCCGGGGTCGTCCGCCACACCCTCGACGGCGACTACATGACCGTGGAGTACGAAAAGACGGGCCGGCGCGACGTGATCCCGCTGGACGACGTCACGCAGCTGCACCTGCTGCGCGAGTTCGCGGGGATCTACCGGATGAAGGTCTCGCGGCGGCGCGGAAGGACGCTGTCCATCCCGTCGAGGCATTTCGAGGCGGTTGGGCAGTTCGAGGACCGGGGTCCGCAGTACGCCGAGTTCGTGCGTACGCTCCACGCCGAGTGCCACCGCGTCACGCCGCGCACCAGGTTCGTGGCGGGGTCGACGTTCTTGTTCTGGCTGGGCTGGTTCTTCGTCGTCTGCGGCGCTGCGCTGGGGCTCCTCCTGTTGCAGGACATGGCGGCCGCGCCCTGGGCTCCGCCGCTGAAGCTCGTATGGATCCTGCCGATGATGGCCGTGGTGGGGGCGTCGCTCATCGTGCAGGGGAGGCGGGTGCGGTACGAGCACCACTCGATCCCTGCGAAGTTCCTGCCGGGTGGCTGACCGCTGCGAGCCTGATCTCGCAGAACCTCGAAGGTTCAGAATCGCCCGACAACGGCCACGCCGGCCTCCGTGGAGGTCGCCCACGGGACGAACACGGGAACGCTCGCGGTCGCCGTCGCGGGCACCTGCTTGCTCGACGCAGCGGTGATGATCCCCGGGATCAGCATCCCCAGCGCCACGCCAGCGTGGGCGGTGATCATGATCCAGGGGAGCGGCGCGAGGGCCGGGCCCGGGCCCATGCCGTAGCTGTCGTCGGGATCCGAACTCTCCGACGTGATGGCGAGCTGTATGACCAGGTCGACCAGGGCCACCAGTCCGCTGTAGGCCGCCCCCTCGAACAGGCCGATGGAGAGGGCCCGCAGGTCTGACGCGGGGGTGCCGTCCGAGAGGAGGCGACGGAAGCCGTCGGCGGTGATCGGCGCGAACGGGATGCTCACGCCGTGAACGATGGGCCGCCCGACGCTGTACAGGTAGAAGTCCGTTCGTCCCACCGCGACCATCGTCAGGCCGACACCCTGCACCACCAGTCCCGAGACGACCATCGCGCGCCCCTGGCGCACCGTCTTGTCGCGGTCGGGGTCGGCATCGGCGGCGAACGCCGGGACCACGGATGCCACGGCCATGGCCAGTGCGATCGCGATGCTCCACGCGTCCGCGGTCCTTGTCCTCGTGCGGGCGCGGCTCATGGGATCTCCTCCAGCACAACGGTCACGTCCTCGGTGATCACGTGGCAGAAGTCCCGGTCGACGAACACGTCGGTGAGCACCGCCTCGAACCCGTCCGCGCTGACCTCGATGTCGATGGCGCCGCTGGCCTCCCAGCCGCAGTCCCACCGGTCCGAGTGGTCGCTGAACTCGCAGTCCTGGAATTCGGGATCGTCGCTCGATGCGACGAGGTAGCGGACTGCCGCGTCGATCACCACGTCGCCGTGGACGTCGACCACGGTCACATGGACGGATTCAACCTCCTCTTCGGTACAGGTGCAGCCGATCCAGACGGCCATGGCGGCGGCGAGCGCCGCGAAAACGCGCAGATTCGTCACGGTTCCTCCTTCGGCCCCTGCCTGGAGGATGTGAGCGAAGCAGGATTCGTGACGATCCGTCGTGCGGCTCAGTGCCCGAAGACCAGCTTGCCCCCCAGCATGCCCAGGCGGGCGGTGAGGGCGTTGCCCACCAGCAGCAGGCCGGTGAAGGCGCCGATCTCGACGACACCGGTGGGGGCCTCGGTCCAGCCGGCCCAGAAGCGGAAGCCGACGGTGAGGGCGGCGACGACCATCAGCACCCACGACCACAGCTTCTTCTCGGGGAAGATGCCGGTGGTGGTGGAGCCGAAGCGGTGCCTGGCGTCGGACCAGCCGGAGTAGAAGGTGACCGGCGACACGACCATGGCGATGAGCGCGAGGTAGGTGGTGGTGCGCTCGAGGGAGGCCTCGCCGGTGATCAGGAAGGCGATCCAGAACAGCAGGGCCAGGGGCAGCGCGCCGTTGGGGAAGTGGGCCGAGACCGGATGCAGGTGGAGGCGCTCGATGAGGCCGGAGAAGCCCTTGTGGTGGTGGTCGGGGCTCTCGGTCTCGGGCTCGAAGTAGTCCTTGCCCTTGCCGCAGACCGGGCAGACGTCGGGGGGTTCGGGGCCGTCGTGGATGTAGTTGCAGACCACGCAGCGCCAGCGGTCGGCTTTCACCGGCTTCTTGGGCTCCGGCGTGGGCTCGGCGGCCTTGGCCTTCGGTCGGGCCGGCGGAGGGTGCTCCTGGCCCTGTTCGTGGGGCACGAACGCGGTCCAGGGTTTGCGGCAGACCGGGCACTCGTCGGGGGGGGAGTCGCCGTGGTGGATGTAGCGGCAGACGGTGCAGTACCACTGTCGCTCGGTGCTGACGTCCTCGGTCGCCTCGCCCTCGGTGGGCTCCTCGTCCTCGGTGGGCTCGTCGTCCTGAGTGGGCTCCTCGTCCTCTTCCTCGACCGGCTCGAAGAACTCCTTGCCCTTCTTGCACACGGGGCAGATGTCGGGGGGCTCGTCGCCTTCGTGGACGTACTTGCAGATCGTGCAGATCCACTTCATCGGACCGCTCCTAGATGAACTCGGACTTGATGGCCTCGTACGCCTCGTCGGGAAGCGGCCGCAGGCCGCGCTCGACCAGCGGGCCGTCGGCCAGGGCGGGGAGCTGGGACTCGTAGCTCGGCGCCTCGGCGTCGCGGTAGAGCACGCCCACGGGGATGCGATCGCCCCACTCGAGGGCCTTGCCCATGGCCGCGCCGAGGTCGGAGGTGTCGTAGCCCTCCTCCTCGTCGAGCTTGTACACGCGCTGGCGGTACCAGGGGTAGCTGAGCGCAGGGTTGAAGGTGACGCAGACCTGCAGGGTGTCGATCAGGGCGTAGCCCGGGTGGTCCATGGCCTGGCGGATCAGATCGGCGAAGTGGGCCATGTCCAGGGGGAAGGCGCGGGCCACGAAGGTGGCGCCGGCGGCCAGGGCGACGCTGAGGGGGTTGATGGGCTGGTCGACGGCGCCCTCGGGGGAGGTCTTGGAGACGAACCCGGCGGGGCTGGTGGGGGAGTACTGGCCCTTGGTCAGGCCGTACACGCGGTTGTTCTGGACCAGGTCCACCAGGCCGATGTTGCGGCGGGCGGCGTGGATGAAGTGGTTGCCGCCCATGCCGTAGCCGTCGCCGTCGCCGTGCACGACCAGGACCTTCATGCCGTGGTTGGCCAGGCGGACACCGGTGGCCACGGCCACGGCGCGGCCGTGCAGGGTGTGGAACCCGTTGACCTTCATGTAGTGGGGCATCTTCGAGCCGCAGCCGATGCCGGAGATGAGCTGGACCTGGTGGGGGGCCACGTCGGCCTCGGCCAGCGCGCGCTTGAGCGCGGCGAGGATGCCGAAGTTGCCGCAACCGGGACACCAGGTGGGGTCCATGGACCCCTGGTAGTCGTTGGCGGTGACCATGTTCACACCTCCTCGGAGAGCCGGCCGACGATGAAGTCGGCGGACAGGGGACGGCCGTCCCACTTGAGGACCTCGCCCTCGAACGTGCAGCCGAGCTCGCTGCGCAGGACGGACGCCAGCTGGCCCGTGGAGTTGCCCTCCACGGCGACCAGCCGCCCGGCCTTGACCAGCTCGTCCAGCGCGGCGTCCCGGTCCAGGGGCCACAGGTCGGCGAACTGCAGCACGTTGACCGATCCGCCGCCGGCGTTGATCTGCGCGGCGGCCTCGCGGGCGGGGCCGGTGGTGCCGCCCCAGCACACCAGGGTCGTGTCGGCGTCCTCGGGGCCGTGCCAGACGGGCGCTCTCATCTCTGCCGCGGCTGCGGCCAGCTTGCTCATGCGCTTGTACTGCTGCGTGGTGCGGGTCTCGGCGTCCTCGGTGAGGGCGCCGGCGGTGGTGTGCTCGTTGCCGGTGATCGTGAACACGGCCCTGGGGTGGCCGGGCAGGGCCCGCGGCGACACGCCGGTGTTCGTCACCTCGTAGCGCACGTAGGGCACATCCAGCTCGTCCAGGGCCGCCGCGTCCAGCAGGGAGCCGCGGTCGATGTGGACCTTCGACACGTCGAACACGTCGGTCTCCACGGTGCGGATGGACGTGGCGAGGTAGTGCTCGGTGAGCACGATGACCGGGCACTGATACTGCTCGGCGAGGTTGAACGCCCGCCAGCCCGCCTCGAAGCACTCCTCGATGGTGCCGGGGGCGAGCAGGATGCGCGGGAACTCCCCGTGGCCCGCGTGCAGGGCGAACTTCAGGTCTGCCTGCTCGGTGCGGGTGGCCAGGCCGGTGGCCGGGCCCGGGCGCTGGGCCAGGACGATCACCGCCGGGGTCTCGCTCATCCCGGCCAGGCTGAGCGCCTCGACCATCAGCGAGAAGCCGCCGCCCGACGTGGAGGTCATGGCGCGTGCGCCCATGTGGGCCGCGCCGACGACCATGTTCATCGCCGAGATCTCGTCCTCGGTGTGCTTGACCACGACGCCGTGGCTGGCGCCCTTGCCCGCGAGCCACTCGAAGATGGAGGTGCCCGGGGTCATGGGGTAGGCCGCGAGGAAGCTGCAGCCCCCGACCAGGGCGCCGTAGGCCAGGGCGTGGTTGCCGTCGATCAACATCCGCTCGGGCGGGTCGTCCTGGGCGCGCAGCCGGTACTCGAACCCCTCGGCGTGGTGCTCGGCGCCGTACTCGTAGGCGGCCCTGGCCACGGCGCGGTTGGCCTCGATGACCTTGTCGCCCTTCTTCTTGAACTGCCGCGCGAGGGTGTCCAGCAGCGGCTCGATGGGATAGCGGAACACCGCCGCGGCCACGGCCACGGACGCGGCCCCGGCCATGACGGGCCTGCCGCCGATCTCCTTGGCGATCTTGATCAGCGGCGCGGGCATCGCCCGGACGCCGCGCGACTCCAGGGCCGCGACGTCCACCTCGAGGTCCTCGTCGTAGATCACGCCGCCACCGGGCACGATCTGGTCGGCGAAGCGACCCACGGCCTCGGGGGTCTGCGCGAGCAGCAGGTGGATGTGGTGGCCGTGCGCGTGCACCGGGTCCTCGTCCACGTCCATGCGGTAGAAGTTGAGGCCGCCGCGGATGCGGGACTCGTAGTCCTTGCGGCCGAACACGTGCAGGCCGCCCCGCGCCAGGGTGCGGGCCAGCAGCGCGCCGTTGGACTCGACCCCCTGGCCGGCCTGGCCGGCGAACTTGATGGCGATTCTCTGTTCCGTCATCGAATACCTCGATTCTTCGCCTCGACGCCGGGCAGTCTATGCAGATTCGGTGCCATTGTCTGCAGACCGGTCGCCTCGGCTGGCGTGCACCGGAGGGAGCCTCCCGCGGAGAGCCGGTGGGACAGGTGGCGGTGTCTCCTGAGACATCACACCGTTCGCGAGACAGGCCGACGAGGCGGGTCGTCGCGGCTCGAAGATCGCGTCAAGGGCTCGACGTGCAACGCCCGCCAGGGGTTCTGGCGACCCTCTCGCCCCCGTTGGTACGGACCTTGCTATTCTCTCGTCTCGTCCCCACGGCGGACGGTCGCTGCGGGAGATCGACAAGAGGGAGCAGCGATGGCTCAGAGCTTCAACATCGACGAGATCCTGCAGATGGCCACCCAGATCGAGCGCAACGGCGGCAAGTTCTACCGCCTGGCCGCCGATCTGACCGACGACGAGCCGGTCAGGCAGACCCTGACCATGCTCGCGCAGATGGAGGACGACCACGAGGTCACCTTCGAGTCCATGCGCGAGTCGGGCGACTTCTCCGGCTTCGACGAGTTCGATCTCGACGGCCAGGCGGGCGCCTACCTGCAGGCGGTCGCGGACGGGTACGTCTTCGACGTCAACGAGGACCCGGCCGACGTGCTGGCGGGCAACCCCGACGCCCTGCGCATCCTGCGCATCGCCATCGGCCGGGAGAAGGACGCGGTCACGCTGTTCGCCGGCCTCAAGGAGGCCATGCCCAGCACCTGGGGACAGGACAAGGTCGACGCCATCATCCGCGAGGAGCTGTCCCACATCGCCATCCTCAGCAACGAGATCCGCCAATTGAAGGAGCGCAACTGATGTCCGATACGCCTACCTTTGGTCAGATCGTGGCCACCGCCCTGGAGATGGAGGGCAAGGGTCGAAGGTTCTATGCAGAGCAGCTCACCAAGTGCGGCAACGCCTTGACCAAGGAGCTGTTCCAGCGGCTGCACGACGACGAGATCGAGCACGTGCGCCGCATCAAGAACATCGTGGCGTCCCTGGACGCGGGTGTGAGCCTCGACGGCGTCGAGTTCGGCGATCCCGACGAGGACGACCTCGGTTCGTTCTTCCGCACCATGGCCCGCAAGCACGGCGCCAGCGTGGACGACCAGACCGTGGACGTGGAGGCGGTGGAGATCGGCATCGACTTCGAGCAGCGGGCGGTGACCTTCTACAAGGACCGCCTGGAGATCTCCACGGATCCGGCCGAGCGCAGATTCCTCCAGGCCATGGTCACCGAGGAGCGGGGCCACCACGCCACGCTGCGCGATCTGAAGTTCTACCTCACCGATCCCGAGGGGTACTTCGCCGAGCTCGAGCGCGCCGGCCTCGACGGCGCGTGAGCGATTCCCGTCAGGAACGCTCGGGGACCCTCGCCTCGGTCGGAAGGATGGGCATGATCTTGATGCCCACCACGAACAGCAACCCGACGAAACCGAAGACGCCCAGCGCCTGGAGGAACTCCAGGAAGGTGGGCGTGTAGGTGGCGACCCCTTCCACGGCCGTGTAGGCGGCGAACTCCGCGGGTGTGGGCACGATCTCCATGCCGGGGAACAGGTCGGCGGGGTGGATCAGGCCCGGGATCACGATGACGTAGCGCTCGCACAGCACGCCGAACACCACCATGGAGCCGGCGACGACCACGCCTCGCACCGTCTTGCCGTAGCGGCTGAAGAGGATGAACAGCGGCGTGACGAATCCGACCAGGAACATCCCGCCCCAGAACAAGAAGCCGTGGAAGCCCTCGAACAGGTAGTGAATCGCGGCCTCCCGGGACCCGATCATGTAGAAGCGATGGAGGTTCTCGATCAGGATGAGGTACAGCACCACGATGATGAACACGCTCATCAGCCGGCCCAGCCAGATCACCAGCTGGTCGTCCAGGTGCCGCTTCGTCAGCCTGAACAGCACCACGAACAGCACGATGATGAACCCCGCGCCGGACGCCAGGGCCGCGGCCACGAAGCTCGGCGGCAGCAGCGGCGACGTGTACAGCTCCCGGGGTACGAAGCCGAAGATCGCGGCCGTGCCGCTGTGCACCATGATGGCCCAGCCCACGACCACGTAGGCCGACACCTTGGTCAGCCGCGGCATCTCCCGGAGCAGGGCGAACAGGTAGACGACGCACAGGAAGATGTGCCCACCGTACAGTCCGGGATTGATGGAGAACATCGACAGCAGGTTGAAGTGCACGAAGGGCTCGATGAAGAACCGATCGAGCCGCCCCTGATCCGTGGTGATGGACAGCAGCCCCGCGATCAGGAAGAGCATCGCCATGAAGGCGGCGAGCCGGGCGAAGGGCTTGTAGTCGAGCTTGCCGAAGACCCCGTAGAGGCCCGACACGATCAGCGATCCTGCCGACAGCCCGATGTAGTAGATCGCCAGGATGATCTGCAGCCCCCACGCCGCGCGGTTGGTCATCCCCGTGAGGTAGACGCCGTGCAGGAACATCAGCCATGTGGCGTAGAGCCCGGCGGCGGTGAACACCGCGAGGACGGCCACCAGGATCCAGTACGCCCTGGACGTTCCCTCGATGGCTTGGAACTTGATCTCCATGCCGTTCCCTCTCTGCTGTCCAGCTACAGGCCCAGGTAGAAGACCTTGGGTTCCGTGCCCAGGTCCTCCCTCAGCCGCATGGCGCCGCCCGCGGCGATCATCTTGGAGACGTCGCTGTCCGGGTCGTTCAGATCACCGCAGTGCATCGCATTGGCGCCCACGTTGCGACACGCCTCCACACAGGCAGGGGGCTGGCCGAGGTCGATCCGGTGGGCGCACAGGGTGCAGCTCTCCGTGACCCCGTGGGCTCGCGTCGGGCGCTCCTTGTTCAGCTCGTCCCACTCCTTGGGGTTCTCCTTGTAGTTGAAGAACCTGGACTGGTAGGGACAGGCGATCATGCAGTACCGGCATCCGATGCAGCGGTGCGCGTCCACGATGACGATGCCGTCCTCCCGCCGATAGGTCGCCCGGACCGGGCAGACCTGCGCGCAGGGCGGGTTCTCGCAGTGGAAGCACAGCAGCAGGACCTTGCGGTGCCGCTCGGACTCGTCGTGGACCGCGACCTTCCTGCTGACGTCCACGCGCCGGATCAGGTGCAGGTCCAGGTCCTTGTTGCCGTGCAGGGCGACGTTGTTCTCCTCCCTGCACGCGTCCATGCACGCGGTGCAGTCCGGCACACAACGGGTCAGATCGATGACCATCCCCATCCGCTTCCCGGTCAACGGCGTCTCCGCCGAGGGGATGATCCCGGTGTAGGGCACGATCTGGAAGATGCCGGTGACGGATGCCCCGCCGAACAGGGCCGCGCCACCGGCTGCAGTCAGGAAATCCCTGCGTTTCATGGCGCTTCCTCACCGTCTGGGGTGTCCGGGTAGTAGTGGCAGACGAAGCAGTCCGGCCTGAGGTCCACCGCCTCGTGGCAGCGGTTGCAGAATGCGGCCCGGTCGTCGTGGCAGTCCATGCACAGGGTGCACTCCGCCTCACCTTCCAGCGGGTGGCAGTCGGTGAACCCGACCTCCTGGCGGCGCTGTCCGTCCCGCTGGACCTCGTCCCGGATCTCCAGGAGCAGGTCCATGTGGTGGAAGCGCATGTACTCGGTGTCCCGGACGCACTCGTCGTGGTCTGCGGGCAGCTCCAGGAAGACCTCGGTGTCCTGGGCGAACACCGCGGTGGCGGCGCTCCAGAGGATCGGCACGCCGATGAGCGCCAGGGGCACGACCGCCGAGAGCGTCTTCGTCTTGCTCCACGTGTGCTCGTTCATTCGGCACCTCCGCTCGTCTCTGCCCGGGCTGTGCTCCCCTCGGGAATCGGTTTGCGGAGTTCCCGGCCGGTGTGCTCCGCCAGGACCAGGGCGGCGATCCGGTAGGCCACGTGCGCGAGCTTGGAGTAGGGCAGGTACATCAACAGCCCCCAGACGAGGACCAGGTGTACGAAGTACATGGTGTGCCGGTGGGGTTCCATGCGGCCGAAGTGCATGACCTCGGTGCCGAACCCCGTGGCCACCACGAACAGGATCAGCAGGATCAGCGACCAGTCGAAGTAGGTGCTGACGACGACCTCCCGGGTCTGCTTCAGGCGATCGAGGCACATGATCAGACAGCCGACGATGATCGCCATGCCGGCCGTGTTGGCCAGCACCTTCCACGGGCTGAAGAAGGGGAACGGATAGACGAACTCGCTGGTGATCAGGGGGTTGAGCTTGGAGGTGATCACCCACAGGCTCACCACGCACAGGGCCACGAACCCGAACAGCACGAACATGTGGGAGGGGTAGCGCAGCCGTGTCGTCTTGCACATGGTGAAGCTGCGGTGCAGCAGCAGGTTCCCCACCGTCGACACGATGGCAGCGCCCAGCCCCTTGACCGGCCTCGACCTCTCCGGCGGTATCGCCACCTTCAGGGCCTTCCAGAAGCGGCCGACCTGGACGGCGAGGACGAGCACCACCACGAGGGTGAAGAACCCGAAGAAGCCGTTGATCAGCCAGTGCGGCAGCTCGCTGGAGAAGGAGTACACGATCGTGTCCTGCGTGAACCGGTCCATGCCCAGGAGCGCTCCTAGCGGGTCCTTCAGGTAGAGCGTCACGCTGAGCAGGATGGCCGGTATGGCCAGCAGGAATGGCATGTACTGCGGCCGCCGCAGCCACTCGGCGAGGATGCCGGGAAATGCGTAGTGCAGGATCTGCTCGCGGCGGATCGCGGCCAGCACGTCACCGGGGTGGCCGTCCCGCGGACATCGTGTCGAGCAGTCGTTGCACTGATGGCACAGCCAGACGTCCATGTCGGCCATCAGGTCGACCTTCCGACCCCACAGCGTCCATGCCATCTCCTTGCGCGGGAACGGGTCGACCTCGGGCGAGAGATCGCACGTCGACGTGCAGGTGCCGCACTGGATGCACCGCTTGGCGGTCGGGCCGGTCTCCGCGACGATCGTGCGGATGAACTGGAGATCCGGGTCGAGCCGGATCGGCGTCACCCCCTCGTAGCCAGGCGCACCATCTCCCGTAGTCGCCAGAGCCTCTGGCCCGGCGTCGGACGTACCCACCATACCGCCTCCTCACCGGCTTCCCCCCGGACAGCGCGTCGCCGGAGTCCGCCGCCCCTCGATCAGAGCCCCTTGAACGGGTTCATTCCGTTCTCTTCGATGAACTCGGCCATGTCCTCGAAGATCTTCGGCAGCCTGTCGTACTCGGAGATCTGGAGCTGGTGCAGCTCCACCCTCTCGTTCTCCATCGCCATCGACTGCAGGTGCTCCCGGATGTTCTTGCTGCGGGTCTCCGACAGCTCGCTGCCCTTGATGAAGTGGCACTGGTAGTCGTCACCGTGCCGGCAACCGATGAGCAGGACGCCGTCATATCCGGCCGAGAACGCCTCCTTGATCCAGGCGTTGTTGACCGAGCCCAGGCACCGGACCGGGATGATCCGGACGAACGGGCTGTACTCCAGGCGGTGCTGGCCCACCAGGTCCATGGCCGGGATCGCGTCGTTCTCGCACATCAGCGCCAGGATGCGTGGCTTCTCGTCCCACTCTTCGGGGATCTCGACCGCCTTGAGCATCGTCCCCACGATGTCGATGGAGTAGTCCTTGAAGGAGACGATCCGCTCGGGGCACGCCCCGAGGCAGATCCCGCACCGACGGCAACGGGTGTTGTTGGGCTCGGGGGTGCCCTTCTCGTCCTCGTTGAGCGTCCCGAAGGGACACTCCTCGGTGCACCGCTTGCAC
>CAZLEO010000003.1:0-81690 GCA_964558555.1 uncultured Rickettsiales bacterium
GTCTTCGTCTTCGCTGTCGCCGTCGCAGATCATCTGGCCGTCGCCGTCGGCGTCCGCCTCGTCGGCGGGCACGTCGCCGTCGCAGTCGTTGTCCACGCCGTCGCAGAGCTCCTCGGCGCCCGGATAGGCCGACGAATCCGTGTCGTCGCAGTCGTCCTTGGCCTCGCTGCCGTCGCCGTCGCCGTCCTCGCAGGAGCCGTCGGTGCAGCCTGCCTCGTCGGGGCAGCCTGTGGTGAACGAGATCAGGGTCAGTAGCACCGTGAGAAGGACCGAGTGTCGAACGAACGTGTGGGGCATGGCGAGCCTCCCTCCTGATTGCGAACGATACCGGAGGAGAGCACCACCGGCCAGCGACGGCGGTTCGAAGCCGGAACCGCCCGGCACCGACGTTCTTGCTACACTCGACGGACCGTGAAGGTCAGCGGTCCCCTCGAGAGACGCGTCGAGCCCAGCGCCGACGGGTCGTACACGTTCCGCACCAGCCCCGTGCTGTCGCTGGTGGTCGCCTTCCTGCCGGCGATGGTCGGCGGATTCGCCGCTCTGAGGCTGTGGGACTACTACCACGGCGAGGAGATCCCGGATACGCCGGGATTCCTGTGGACGGTGCTGGTGATCTGCGGGGCCCTGTGCATTTCGGCCCTGGTGCTGGTCCGCGCCAGCGTGACCCTCGGTGAAGACGGTATCACCCAGCGGGGCCTGCTGCGCCGTCGGCGACACCTCGCGTGGGAGGACATCACCTGGGTCACCCTCGCGCCTGCGGTCACCGGGGGCGCGGGCGAGGCGCCGCTGGTGACGGCCATGATGAAGGTGGTGTCACGGCACTCCGCGGACGGATGGATCGTCAGCGTGGGGGACGGCCGTGGGCAGCCGATGCACGTGTCCGGCGCTCACCTGAACCACCACGAACACGCGCGCCTGGTGATGCGGCGGTTCCTGCGGGAGAAGGTCGATCCGGGGCTCATCGACGACCGGATCGGGTTCTTCCGGGTCTGAACCGCGACCGGATCACCGGCTCGGGTGTTCTCACCGGGGTTCGGAGACGTCTGCCAGGACGCTCCACGAGAACTCGCGGGCGCCGAGGCCGGCGCCGGTGTGGGGGTGGTAGTACTCGCGATATCCAGACGTGGCCACGCAGCTGCGGCTGTGCTCGGCCAGGTCCGCGGCGAGGTCCCGCCTCCCCAGGTCGCACAGGCCGCGGACGAGCATCCAGTGGACGTGGATCCACACCGGCCCCCGCCAGTAACTCAGGGGGTCGAACGAGGGTTCGTCCAGGGCCACGGAGGGCACACCGTGGGGTGCGGCGAAGGTGGTGGGGTCGGTGAGGTGACCGACGAGGGCTCCGGTGACCGTGGCGTCGGGCAGACCGCCGAACAGGGGCAGCAGGCCGCCGCAGGTCTTGATCCGGACCGGGCGCCGGGTGCGCAGGTCGAGGGGGTAGAGGAAGCCGCGGCCGGCGTCCCAGCAGCTGCGAACGAGGGCCTCGCGTGTCCGGCGAGCGCGCCGCTCGCACCCGTCGGCGAGGTCCGGATGGCCCAGGTCACGGGCCACGACGGCCAGGTCGGCGTTGGCGCGGGCCCAGACGCCGTTGAACGTGAGGTCTGCCAGCAGGAACGGGGAGTCGGCGACCATGGCCGCACCGTCCCACCCCAGGCGCTGGAAGTGGGTGATCAGGCCCCAGTAGAAGCGGTAGTCGTCGTCCCGCGGGCGCTGGGCGTCGGCCACGGCCGAGGTGTCGGCGCGCTGCGGCAGGGGCGCGTCGGGGTGGTCGGCGAGGTAGCTGTCGCGCGCGGCGTCGAAGATCGGGCTGTTGTCGGTGCCCGACTCCCAGGGGTGCACGATGCCCAGCAGGCCGGTGTCGCCGGGATCGCGCACGCGCTGCAGCCAGCGGTGGAACCGCACGATCCGCTCGAAGGCGCGCGCGACCCGGGCCCGCTCGGCGCCCGCCTCGTGCAGCCAGCGCAGGGCCGTGGCGGGCAGCGGGGGCTGGGTGATGCCGGTGCTGGCGCGGCCAGTGGCCCACTGGGTCGGGCCGGGGCGGTAAGGCGCGGGTGGATCGGCGAGGAACCGCACGTGGGGCAACATGCCGTCGTCCCACTGCCCCGACAGCACGGAGTCGAGCTCGTCGCACGCCGCGTCGAGGGGACCGTGGGCCAGGGCGATGGCGTGCAGGCAGGCGTCCCACATCCACTGGTGGGGGTACTGGAACCGAGACGGCACGATGGCGTCGGCCACGCGGTTGGCGTCCAGCAGCGCCTGCGCTTCGCGGGTCAACAACGTGTCCCGGGGCCGAACCACCCGGCCTCCCCTATCCGAGCTGACTCTGGCGGCGGCGCACCACCACCACGCCCGACAGCAGCGCGAGGGCGGCCAGCGGAGCCCCTCTGCGCGCGCCGTCCGCCCGGCACGCACAGTCCGATTCGATGGGATCGATGGTGCCGCCCGTGTCGTCGTCGCCCTCGAAGTCGTCGTCGTCGTCCGAAACGTCGTCGTCGTCACCCATGGTGTCGTCGTCGTCCGACACGTCGTCGTCGTCACCCGCGGAGTCGTCGTCGTCGTCACCCTCGGACGCGGGGGTGCCGGTGTCGGCGTTGCCGCCGGGGAGGACGGCGGAGCGCCAGTTCCACTCCTCGTCGGCGGCGAAGACCGCGTAGTAGTAGGTGCGGCCGGGCTCGAGGTCGGTGTCGGCGACCTCCATGGCGGCGCCCCAGATGGGGTCGGTGTCCAGGGCGACGATGACGCCGTCGTCGAAGTCCTCGGGGTAGTGGTCGGCGTTGCGGACCACGGCGATGGCCCACAGGGGCTCGACGAAGGGGTGGGACCAGGTCAGCGTGGACTGGCGGTCCTCGCCGTCGGTGGCGTCGAAGTCGTCCGACGCGTACCAGGCGCCGAGGTCGTCGGGGGCGACGAGGCAGACGTCGTCGATGTTCCAGCCGCCGAACTCGAGGCCCCAGTCGGAGATGAGCGTCCAGGCGATGGACAGGGTCTCGTGCTCGGAGATCAGGTCGTCCACGTAGACGTCGTGCAGGATCCACTCGGTGTCGAACCAGTGGGTGCCGCCGCCGTGGTCGGGGTTCTCCCACATCACCGTGCCGTTGACCTCGAGGCGGGAGTGGTCGTAGTAGCCGTCCTCCACGGCGAGCCAGCGGCGGTACTGCAGCCGCACGCGCTCGTACCCGCCGACCATGCGGTCGGGCAGGGACAGGAACTGGCTGGTCTGGTTGATGTACTCGCCGGTCTCTCCGTCGCCGTGGTTGGTGCCCCAGCAGGCGACGCCGGAGTAGGCGTGGCCGGGGTCGCCCGACATGCCCTGGGGCAGGCCGAGCTCCCAGTCGGTGTCGCCGGCTTCAGGCTCCTCGGGGGTGCCCAGCAGGTGGACGAAGTCGCCCGTGCCGCTCTCGCCGTCGTCGCAGAAGATGATCTGGAAGTCACCGACGAGGAAGCTGTGCAGTCGCAGGTCGTCGTTGCCGTGGCTGGTGAACACGGTGCCGCCGTCCGAGTCGGTGGCGGAGATGTAGTAGTAGACCGTCGCGCCGCTGGGGTGGCGGGGGATCTCCGCGGTGTAGCCAGTGGCGCCGTCGAAGGTCATGGGCAGGTCGGTGAAGGTGCCGGCCGGGTCCATGGTGTAGTGCAGGGTCACCGAGGACGTGTCGAAGTCCGAGCAGGCGGGCTCGATGAGCTCGAAGCTGGCGTCCACGGGGTACGAGGCGGCCGCGCCGGGCTGACTGTCCAGCGGCGTGTGCTCGTAGATGAAGTAGCCCATGTCGCCCGGACCGAGGCCGTGGTTGCCCATGATCTCGGTCAGGGTGCACAGGTGGGGTGTGCCGTTGGTCAGGTCGCCATCGTCGTCGTCGGCAAAGATCAGGTCGTCGTAGGTCTCGGTCAGCGACGGGCCGCCCTTGAGGGTGTCGAGGAAGAGGATGTCGGTGCGCTCGACGCCGTCGTCGTAGCCGTAGGTGGCGATCATCTCCTCGCGGATGTCCCACAGGGCCGATCCCCAGATGAGCCCGTCATGGTGCACCTCGTTGATGATGTCCGCCGGGTAGACCCTGTCGGTCTCGATCTCGCGGATCCAGGTGCCGGCGCCATACGCGCCGATGGCCATGTAGGGATCGTCCCAGAGGGTGCAGGAAAGGTAGTCGGCGCTGCCCTCGGACACGGTACCGTCGAAGCCGCCGGTCTCGATGATGTAGTGATGCACGCCGTGGCCGTACTCGTGGTAGACCACGTCGGAGATGCGGCCGAAGTTCTCGCAGCCGCCCCCCTCCTGATAGAAGTTGATGGTCCCGCCCGTGTAGAAGGCGTTGCAGGTGCCCGAGTCGATGTTGACCGTGGCCGGCACCACGTCCTGGGTCCAGTAGAAGGCCGGATCGCGCAGGGCCACGTACTGCCGCGCGATCTCGTAGTGAGCGGCCACGTCGCGCGCGGCGATGGACGCCTCGGCGTCGCCCCACGTGAAATCGTTGCCCGTGCCCTGGACGGCGGAGAACACGGCCTCGGGCAGCGCGCCGATGGACTCGTCCCACATCGTGATGTAGGTGCCCTCCATGGCGGCGGTGAGGTCCTCGTCGTCCTCGGTGGCCACCAGGTAGGCGCCGGCGTCGTCGGTGAACACGGTGCCCGGGCTGCCCTTCACGGCCAGGTAGGCCGCCCCGACGGTGAGGATCGGGTCGTCCACGGTCCGCTCCTCATAATCCATCCAGACCGTACCCTCGATGTCGCGGCGCACGTCGTCGTACTGGTACAGCAGCCGCCCGTCGCGGGCGTCCACGTAGGACACCAGATCCAGCGGGCCGCCGGCGCTGAACACGCGGCTGCGCCAGGCCAGGCGCGGGCGCGGCGCGCGGCCGGGATCACCGGAGAAGACCACCAGGGTGCCGGCCTCGACCACCTCGACGCGCAGGGGGCTGAGATCGCCCATGGCCTGCCGCAGGGCCGCCTCGGCGGAGACCCGCGGCAGGGGGTCGAGATCGCGCAACCCCAGGGACTCGTTGCGGACCATGCTCAGCCGGTCCGTGCCGCCGTCGGTGCGCCGCAGGCGGAACTCCACGGTCCCGCCCTCGACGGGTACGCCGTCGAGGTGCTGGGTGAAGGTGACGAAGCGGCGGGCGCCGGACACGGAGTCGCCCGTGAGCACCAGGGACTCCGCCGTCACGCCCAGCAGGGCCTCGTGCCGCGCGGCAAAGGCGAGCGCCTCCTCCACCACCTGGCTGCGGTCCCAGTGCAGACCGGGCGCCCACAGGGTCGCGG
Organism: uncultured Rickettsiales bacterium; assembly: GCA_964558555.1. Taxonomy (GTDB): domain Bacteria; phylum Myxococcota_A; class UBA796; order UBA9615; family CAYRNR01; genus CAYRNR01. The sequence continues at coordinate 5,248 of CAZLEO010000003.1, forward strand.
GGCGCTGGGTGATCTGGTCCCACCGCACGGCCCACAGGCCGCCCTCGGTCGCCGCCAGGCCGTGGAACGCGTCCGACGAGGCCGTCAGGCGCGCCTGCACGTCGCGGTCGAAGTCCAGGTGCCGCGACGGCGGGCCCACCGGCAGGTCGCCGTCCCCGGGCTGGAATGCCAGCGCCCCCAGGGGCATCAGCAGCGCCAACAGGGCTGCTGCGAATCCCCGTCCAGATCGACTCACCGTGCCCAATCCAACCTGCGTCTGCGACATCGAGTCCTCCGTGCGCGTACTATTCGTGACGGCCAAGTCTAGCCATCCTCGGGCGAAAGTTCGAGGGGTGCGCCCGCTTCGGCCCTTCCTTCACAGCGGCGCGACGTGGTATTGGATTCGCAGAGGGAAACATGGTCCGAAGCCTGTACATCCTGGTCTTCGCCTTGCTGGCGGCCGTCGGCTGCGAGGACTCCGTGGTGGGCGACCCCTGCGAGGTCGCCGGCAACACCAACGACGACATCGTCGCCCAGACCGGCGTCGAGGCCTGCGACGGGGGCACCTGTCTGTTCTACCGGAACGCCGAGGGCAGCTACGGCACGTTCTGCACCGACTCGTGCATGTCGTCCGGCGACTGCCCCCACGGCATGGTCTGCGAGACGCTGAACATGGACCCCACGGGCAACACCGAAGAACTCAAGGACATGTGCATCCCCGAGGAGCCCGTGGAGCCCGCCGGGGACGACGACGACATGACCTACGGCACGGCCCCGGAGATCTCGGAGCTGAGGGTGTGGTTCGGTCCCGACATGGACGACCCGACCTGCTACATCCACCACGAGCTCACCTGGGACGACGCCGAGGGCGACCTGTCCGGCGCCATGGAGTACATGGACTTCGTCGAGGCGGACGACCCCGAAATGGTGGTGCCCTTCGCCACCACCATCGAGGCCCAGGACACGACCCACGTGGTGCTGACCTTCAAGAGCCCCTTCGAGGGATCGCAGCTGAAAGCCTCCACCCGCTACCACGTGTACGTAGAGATGAAAGACCGCGGAAACAACATGAGCAACCAGCTCACGCAGACCGGGTTCATGACCCCGGACGCGAACTGCGAGTGAGTACAGGAGCGACCATGCGCACCCAAATAGCTATCATCGTGATTCTGAGTCTGCTGAACCTGGCATTCTGGATCGCCGGCTGCCCCGGAAACGACGACGAGGTCGAGCAGTCCGAGACGTGCGCGGCGCTCATCGAGTGCGAAACCGCCGTGGCCCCCACGGAGGTCGATGGCTCCCTCGACACCTATGGCCCTGACGGCACCTGTTGGGTCTCCGAAGAACAGGCCGAGGCGTGCACGGCAGCGTGCGCTCAGGCCCTGGAAGACTACCGCGCGGAGTACCCCGACGAGACGGCATGCGAGTCCGTTGGCGACGACGACGATGTCGATCCCAACGCGCCCGTGCTCAGCGAGCTCGACGTCAGCTACGGCGGCGGCGCGAGCAACTGCCGCGTGTTCGTGGAGTGGATCTGGGACGACGCGGACGGCGACTACAACGGCGGCACCATCAACTACAGCCTCGACGGCGACCCCGGCAACTTCGTGTGGAACCTCGAGTCCGACGGCGAGATCTTCCACTACGACGTGGGCATCGAGTTCATCGTCGGCGTGTCCCTGGACGAGCCGGCGCTGACCGCGGAGAGCACCTACGACATCGAGGTGTGGATGACCGACGGCGCGGGCAACGAGTCCAACCACCTCGTCGAGGAGGGGTTCGAGACGCCGAACACGGAGTGTGGATTTTAAGCGTATCCCCGCCCGGCCCTGCTATTCGGTGGGGACGTCCACCACCACCCTGAATCCCTGAAAACTGGCCACGCTGTGCGGCTGCGCGCCGGTGCGCGATGCCGTGCGGCAGTGGCGGGCGCCGAAGGCCCAGGAGCCGCCGCGCAGGACGCGCAGGGCGGGCATCTCGTCGTGCCAGTCCTGGCACCACTCGGCCACGCCGCCGGCCATGTCGCGGGCGCCGTAGGGGGATTCGTCCACGGGGTAGCTGCCCACCGGTTCGGGCTGGGGCTCGCCGGCGCGGCTGTCGCGCATCTTGCAGTAGCTGGGTTCGAAGTGGTTGCCCCAGGGGAAGACGCGGCCGTCCACGCCGCGGGCGGCCTTCTCCCACTCCTGCTCGGTGGGCAGGCGGTACGACCGATTGGTGCGGCGCGAGATCCAGCCGCAGTAGGCGATGGCGTCCTCCCACGACACGCAGGTGACGGGCATCTCCGGGTGCCAGGGTACCTCCACCACCTCGGTGGGCAGGCTGTACTGGCCGTCCTCGCCCTGCGACCAGCAGGGCTGGGCCGCGGTGAGGCCCCCGCGTCGGCTGCGCGGCACATGCTCGGCCGCGCGGTCCGGGGCGGTCTGCGCCAGCTGGTTGATGAACTCCAGGTACTGGCGGTTGGTCACGGGGAAGCGCGAGATGAAGTAGCCGTCCGCCACGATCTCGAAGGCCTCGGACGCGAAGATGGCCTCCGGGTCGCCGCCGGAGATGTAGCGCCCGGCGGGGACGTGGATCAGACCGTCGCCGATCTCATCGTCGCGGTACAGCCTGACCGTCAGCTCCTTGCGCTGGCGGCGGCCGATGTGCAGCGGGAAGCGGGCGTCGCGGAAGCCGGGGCGGTGGAAGACCAGCAGGTACGACCCCATGGCGATGGGCTCGTTGCGCAGGGGCGTGTAGCCCGGGAAGAGGTCCTGCCCCGGCTCCAGCTGGCGGTCCTTCTCGTCGTAGCGGTACAGGTAGATCTCGGCCTCGTCGGGCTCGGTCTCGATGGACAGGCGGCCGTCGCCCACCAGCAGCTTGGCGTAGCGGCCGTCGTCGTACGCCTCGAGGCGCCGGCGGTAGTGGTCGGCCTCGCTGGGGTTGTCGCGCTGCTCCGACTCCTGGAACCGCGTCCAGTACAGGTCGGCGAGGCCCTGGCGGGCGCCGAGGTTGTCGGGGTCGTGGCTGATGGCGTGCTCGAACGAGGTCATGGCTTCGTTGAACGCCTCGGCCACCTGGCTCTCGGTCTCCCAGGCCTGGTCCTCCAGCGTCCACACGCGCCGCTTCTCGTCCCGGCCCGCCCAGCCCTTGAGCTTGCGGCGCGCCTGGGCCGCCTCCAGCCGCTGGGCCAGCAGCACGTCGCGCAGGGCGGCGTAACGGGCGAATGCCTCGCGGCCCGCCTCGACCCGTACCTCGGCGGCCTCCTTGCGCTTGGCGCCCTCGAGGAAGTCCTCCACGGCCTGGTGCAGGTCCAGCACGCCGGGGAAGCGATCCTCGGGGTCCATGGCCAGCGCGCGCAGGGTGATGGCCTCGAGCTCGGCGGGGATGTTCATCGCCGGCGCGCGCTTGTGGGGGGCGACCACGCCGTTGTGCTTCATGCGCCACTGCACCTCGGCGGGGGTCTTGCCGGGGAAGGCGTGGCGGTAGGTGACCAGCTCGTAGAGGATGGCGCCCAGCGAGAACTGGTCGCTCTTGGGGTCCAGGCGCTCCGCGCGACACTCGAGCTGCTCGGGGGACATGTAGCCCGGCGTCCCGATCATGGCCCCGTCCCGGGTACGCAGCACCGTGCCCTCGGGCTCCAGCGGCACCTCGTCGGGGGGCGTCTCGTACTGGGTGGCGGCGCGGATCACGCGCGACAGCCCCCAGTCCATGACCAGGACCTCGTTGAACGGTCCGAGCATCACGTTCGCGGGCTTGAGGTCGCGGTGGAGCACACCCCGGTCGTGGGCGTACGCCGTGGCCATGCAGACCTGCAAGAAGATCTGTAGCAGGCGGCGCTGGCTGTACTCCGCCACCGTCCGGGGGTCGTTCTTGCGCAGACGGCGGACCACCTCCTGCAGCGTGATGCCGCGGATGGCCTTCATGGTGAAGTACAGGCCGCGGTCCGGCTGCACGCCGATCTCGTACACCGGCATGATGTTGGGGTGGTCCAGCTGGGCCGTCAGCTGCGCCTCGGAGATGAACCGGCCCACCCGACGGGCGCTCATCTTCTTGCTCTTGAGGAAGGTCTTGAGCGCCACGTTGCGGCGCAGATCCGGATCCCGGGCCAGCAACACCTGGCCCATGCCGCCGCGGCCCAGCTCGCCGCCGAGCAGGTAGCGGCCGAAGCGGTCCTCGCGGTCGCCGGTGGCCAGGGGCGGGCTCAGATCGGTCTCCAGTCCCAGGCTCAGCCCGTCGAGGAGCTTGGACGGGGAGATGGGGCGATCGCTGTCCGGCTCGAGGTTCTGGATGACCCTCTTGATGGTGGCCGGGTCGATGCGGACCTTGGGCTGGGGCTTGTTCTTTGAGCTCATGCTCGACTTCCTGTGCTGGAGCGACCCATTGTACCAGCTCGGCGAATCCCCGACCGACCGCGGCTCGCGCGCGCGAACTTGTTGACGGCAACCCCTGTGAAGCGGCGATACTGACGACCACGACAACCAGGAGATCACCGTGCCCGTCCTCATGATCCACGCCAGCGGCAAGGAACCCAGCAAGGCCACCTTCGACGGTAGCGAGATCCGCGTGGGCCGCGGCAAGGACGCCGACCTCGTCCTGCCCGCGTCCACGGTCTCGCGCGACCACGCCGTGTTCGAGCGCGACAGCACCGGCGTGTGGGTCGTCCGGTGTACGTCGTCCACCAACCCCATCGTCGTGGACGGGCAGCTCGTACGGCAGATCGGCCAGATCTCCGACGGCTCCGAGGTGCTCATCGGCGCGGAGTTCCTCATCATCTTCGTGCGCCGCGAGGAGGACGCGTTCAAGTTCGGCGGCGGCCGCAGCGTCTACGCCCGCACGCGTTGCACCCACTGCAACTGGTCGGGGATGCTCTCGGCGTTCCGCGCGAGGCCCATCTGCCCGGCCTGCGGCAGCCCCGAGATCGAGCGCGAGGACGAGTACGACAGCAAGGCGGCGGCAGAGAATGCCGTCACCGGCTCCACCAAGAACATCGACGCCCGCGAGGTCCGCGACCACTTCCGCAACATCAAGACCGCCCAGATGAGCGTCCTCAACCGCCTCGACGACGAGGGCGGCCCCCGCCGCATGGAGCTGGCCGAGGACAAGCCCGTCTCCCTGTCCCGCAAGGACGGCGCCGACTTCAAGCTGTTCGGCATGATCGTGGGCGGCGGCCTCGAGATCGTCTGGAACGGCACCCGTTACGAGGTCCACTCGTCCGTGGAGTTCCCGTCGATGAAGATCAATGGCCGCCGCACGAAGAAGGCCCGCCTCAAGCCCGGCGACATGATCGAGGTCGGCCGCAACCGCTTCCGCTACGAGGTCACCTGAGGCCTCCGCCCCCCCCTTCCCCACCCACGAGGAGTCCACATGGGACCGACGAAGCCTCGGATGATGCTGGCGTGGATCGGCGCGATCTGCCTGCTGCTGGCGGGCACCGCGTCCGCCGAGCTGCTGCCCGATCAGCTCAAGACCATGGGCAACGACGCCGTCAACGCGGGCAACTGCGGGCTGGCCGTCGACTACTACGAGCAGTTCGTCAAGCAGCGCACCGACGACAAGAAGGTCTGGTACAACCTCGGCTACTGCTACGCCGAGCAGAGCCGCCACGCCGAGGAGGTCCAGGCGTACACCCGGGCCCTGGAGATCGATCCTCACTACGCCAAGGCGCTGGAGTCGCTGATGTTCGCCCACCACGACCTGGGCAACTGGGCCGAGGTGATCCAGGTGGGTGAACGGCGCAAGATCCTCGATCCCGCCGGGTTCGACGACTGGGTGTACATGAGCCACGCGTACTTCAAGGTGGCCCAGGCCCAGACCTCCCTCGACGGCAAGAACGGCATCCTGCGTATGTCCCTGGACGCCTCCGACCGCTGCATCCAGCAGACGCCCGACCAGAAGATGTGCTGGTACAACAACGGCCTGGCCAACGAGCAGCTGGGCAACCTCGACGAGGCGATCTCCAAGTACCGCAAGGCCATCGAGCTGGACCCCGACTACCTCAAGGCCCTGTACGCGCTGGCGTACATGTACGAGCTCAAGCGCGAGACAGCGGCCGAGCTGGCGATCTGGGAGCACTACATCCCGCTGGCGAGCCAGGAACCCGAGTTCAGCGAGCACGTGGCTTACGGACGGACCCGCGTCGACGCCCTGAAAGGGAGCACGCAGCCATGACGAGAATCGCGACGATCCTGCTGACGCTGAGCCTGACCCTGCCCGCCGCGGCCGAGGTTCCGCTGCCGATCTACCCCGAATGCGGCACGCCTCAGCGCCCCGACCTGTGCCCGTCCGACCTCGGCACCAACTGGGAGTTCATCAGCTATGTCCCCGAGGAGTGGGCCGACCACGTCCGCCCCGAGGAGATCGACATGGGCACCGGGGTGCACGTGGACCGGGCCTGGGCGCGCTCCACCGGCGATTTCCGGGCCATCGTCGCGGGCACCGACGCGGGCATGCAGTGGCACCAGGAGAACCTGCTGAACAAGCACTTCCTCAACGCCGGGGAGCTGCCCTATCCGCAGAACGCCGACGGCATCGACATGGGGGACCACGACCTCAACGGCGACGGCGTGTTCAACATGGAGGACTGGCAGGAGGACCCGCGGATCGACCCGGCGGCCGGCTCGGACGACGGCGATCACATGATCGACCCGTCCGACCTGATCCACGGCATCTTCGGCGTGGACTGGGACGGCGTGGACAACGACGGCAACGGCTACGTGGACGACATCTCCGGCTGGGACTTCTTCTGGAACGACAAGGACGCCTACGACGAGACCGACTTCGGCCACGGGTACTGGGCGCTGCGCCACGCCGCGGCCGAGGGGGGCGACGGAAGCGCCATCGGCTCGTGCCCCAACTGCGCGACCCTGGCGCTGCGCGTGTCCGACAGCTTCATCTCCGACGGCAACCACTGGGCCCAGGCGCTGCTGTACGCGGCGGACATGGGCGCCACCTCCATGGCCTCCATCGGCGCGACCATGAACAACTCCACGTTCGTGCGCGAGGCCATGGACTACGCGTGGGAGCACGGCGTGACCGTGGCGGGATCGGCCGCGGACGAGGCGGCCTTCCACCCCATGCTGCCGGCAGCCAACCCCCACAACCTGTACGTGAACAACGTGCGGCCCAACGCCGATGACGAGGAGGACGCCGAGAGCTTCCTGCAGATGGCCAACTGCACGAACTACTCCACCCGAACGGACATCACCGTGTCGGCCACCGGCTGCTCGAGCCGGGCGCTGGCGACCCTGGCCGGGATCGCCGGGCTGGTGGGGTCGGCCTCGCTGGTGGCGGATGACGGCGGCCCCATCGACCCGCCGCTCAACGGCAACGAGGCGTACCAGATCCTCATCAACACCGCCGACGACGTGCACATCGAGGAGAGCTACGGCCCGGGCGCGGACACCACCTACTGGCCCATGCGCGAGGGATTCGACGCGTTCTCGGGCTACGGCCGCGCCAACGCGCGATCCGCGGTGGACCTGGTGCTCGACGGCAACATCCCCCCCGAGGCCGACATCTTGTCGCCTGAGTGGTTCGTCACCGTGGACCCGGAGGAGACCCCGACGCTGACCGTGACCGGCTACGCCGACGCCCGCCGCGCCGACTCCTTCTCCTGGGTGCTCCAGGCCGCGGCCGGGTTCGAGCCGGCCGAGGACGAGTGGTTCGAGGTGGCGACGGGCGGCCCCACGTCCGACGCGGTGGACGGGGAGCTGGGCACGCTGACGCTGGCCGATCTGGGCATCGACTACACCGCCTCGGTGCCGTTGATCACCGAGGAGATGGGGACCCTCGACCGCGCCATGCGCGCGCAGATGTTCACCGGCTGGGTGCGCGTCGTGGTCACCGACGACCAGGGCCGCGTGGGCCAGATGCGTCGCTCGTTCCACGTGCACCACGATCCCGACCACGTCGACGGCTGGCCGCTGAACGTGGGTTCGTCCGTGGAGGCCTCGCCCAACCTGTTCGACTTCGACGGCGACGGCGACTTCGAGATCGTCATCGCCAACGCCGACGCCGAGGTCTTCGTGCTCGACCACACCGGCGAGCCCCTGCCCGGCTGGCCCGTGGTCCTCGACGACCCCATGGAGTACGTGGATCCCGCCGATCCGAACAACCACCTGGACGCGCCCGCCTTCGCCAGCGGCGCCATCGACCCGTCCGTCGCGCGCGAGTCCGTCGTCAGCTCCCCCGCCGTGGAGGACCTCGACGGCGACGGCTCCCCCGAGGTCGTCGTGGCCAACATGGGCGGCAAGCTGTACGCCCTGGCCGCCGACGGGACACTCCTCCCTGGATTCCCCGTGGAGATGGACTTCGACCACATCACCGCGGCCCCGCTCGAGCAGGACAACGCCCTGGACTACGGCTTCTTCGGTGCCGTCGCGCTGGCGGACCTCGACGCGGACGGCGACCTCGAGATCGTCGCGCCGGGCATGGACCAGTACGTCTACGCCTGGCACCACACGGGCGAGACCCTCTCCGGCTGGCCGGTCCTGTGCCAGTACCTCGGGGCCTCCACGGTCCAGGGCGACCGGATCATCAGCTCCCCGGCCATCGGCGACCTCGACGGCGACGGCTTCCTCGAGGTGCTCGTGGGCTCCAACGAGTCCATCAACACCTCGTGGTCGCCCCTGTACGCCCTCCACCACGACGGCAACGATCACGCCGGCGGCCCCTATGTGGACGGCTGGCCCATCACCATGTCCGGCTTCTACTCCGAGACCCTGCCCTACGTGGGCGAGGGTTGCCCCGCGTCGCCGGCCCTGACCGATCTCGACGGCGACGGCACCCTGGAGGTGGCCTGCTCCGGCATGACCGACTGGGGCAACGTGTACAACCACGACGGCACGAAGCGGTTCATCCTCGGCCACTTCTCCGACCAGTACGGCCCCGACACCAACGCCCGCGACGAGACCACCGTGATCTTCGTCAACTCCATGTCCCTGGCCGATCTGGACAACGACGGCGTGGACGAGGTCATCGACGGCGGCCTGGGCATCGGCTACATCACCGCCATGGCCAAGGACTGGGAGCGCCTCGAGTTCGACCACTTCATCAACGCCTGGGAGGCCGGCGAGGAGTCCCTCGAGGACGGCACCGCGCTGATGAAGCGCGGCTTCCCCCAGCAGGTCGAGGGCCTGCAGTTCTTCCAGAACCCCGCCGTGGCCGACCTCGACGGCGACGACCTCCCCGAGGTCATCGAGGGCAGCGGCGAGTACATCCTGCACGCCTTCGACGTCAACGGCGCCGTCCCCGAGGGGTGGCCCAAGTTCGTCGGCGAGTGGATCATGGCCAGCCCCGCCGTCGGCGACCTCGACGGCGACGGCTACGTCGAGGTCATCGCCGCCACCCGCGGCGGCTGGATCCACGTCTGGCACACCACCGGCCGCGCCGACACCGGCGTCCAGTGGGCCGGCTTCCACCACGATCCCGCCAACACGGGCAACGCCATGACGCCGCTGCCGGCGCAGGCCGGGCCGGCGGCGGGGGACGACGACGACGACGACTCGGCGCCCGTGGGCGGCGAGGACGACGGGTGCGGGTGCACGGCGAGCGGGGAGCGCGCCGGGATCGCGGTCGTCGGCCTGCTCGCGGTGTATGCGTTGCTAGTTGCGCGGCGTCGGCGCCCGTAGCTCGTAAAACCCATAAGGTCCCACGCGATTCACAAGGGCATCCAACGCCTCCCTACCCTTCGCGACCTGTAGGTTCAATTCGCCGGGGATATTGGGCGTACGTGTGCCCGGATTTGAGGGAGTCGTGGGAGCTGCGGTTCAGAACTCAGTGACGACGACGACCGCAAACGAGCCACGAACAACTCGAGATCTGGTTCGAGCTGTACGATGATGTCCTGTGATCCGGCCCAACCCCAAACCACCGACTCCGGCCCCTCGGGGCCCCATCCTCGTCGCGCTGTGCGCGGCGAGCACGACCGCCGTGGGCAGCGGCTACGTGTTCTTTCACGACTTTCCCAGGTTGCAGGAGGTCGTGTATGCGAGTGGAAGCGAGACCACCGCCACGCTCCTCGGATACGTCTTTCCTTTCCTGTTCGCCCTGGGAATGGTGTCGTCCACGCTCTGGGTCGTCGCAGCGCTGGGTCTCCATCGTGCTCGGCCGTGGACGCCGGGGGTCGTGGCGGCCACGGCCCTGTTCGGGATGATCGCCACGTTCATGCCCATCCCGCCGACCGCGGGGCGCGGACACCTGTTCCCGTCGACTCTGGTCATGGCGTTGCCCGCATTTGTCGCGGCTTCCTTCGTCACCGCCCGGTGGTCGCTGCGTCTACCCTGGAAGGTCGTCGGGCTCGGAGCCGGCGGCGTCTTCGCGGGGCTGCTGTGCTTCATCAACGGCACTGCAGCTGCACACCGGCTCCTCGATGGCCACGGGCTGGTGTATCTGGTCACGGGACGGCTGCACTGGGTCCTGGTCTTCGGCTGGCTTTCCTTCGTGGTCAGTCTGTTCTCGCGTCATCCGCGGACGGTCTCCATCGGGATCAGCGTGGCCGCAGCGTGCGCGCTCTTGGGCTTTCCGGTCTTTGCTGTGGACGCGATATTCCTGGGGCGATTCTCGTTGTTCGGTGTGTCTCCCCTCTGGACGACGTTCATCCTGGCGGTGCTGATGCTCGGCCGCCGCGGGTCGGCCACGTTCAGGAAAGGGGGCAAGGGACGCCGAAGACCGCCCCCATAGGGTTCCACGCGATTCACAAGCCCGACGGGATAACGCTCGAGGGTCACTCCGGAGGCGGACTGATGCCGAACGCTGCAAGGGCCTCCAGCGCCGCGATCTGACGCCGGCGAAGGACCAGGTACAAGATGGGTTCGAAGTAGAACAGGGCGATCTGCAGTAGCGAGGTCACCGCCCCCAGCGTGTCATCCCCGGCGTAGCCATGGGCCGCTTCGGTCCTGGCCAGGTAGCGTAACCCGCGGTCCGCCCTCTGAGCTGCGCGGACAGCGGGCGGGATCTCCTGGGATGCTTCACCGGCGTGGACCGCCGGGTCGAAGGGATGGGCTTCCAGGGCACGGCGGGCCGCGATCCGGACCGATCGCCCGTCCAGACCCCACTCCCGTATCCGGCTCCCGGCCATCCAACCGTCCAACCCCGCGAGGAGGTGCACGATCCAGCCGAGCCCGGCACACCAGAACCCCGCTGCGAATACCGCGTGCAGCACGCCCCGGATGATCTGGCGGTTGTACAGCTGGCCGGCACCGGCGAGCACCAGGCTGAGGATGGCCGCCAGCCACGGGGAGTGGGAGCGACGGTCCGTCGGGGACCCGTCGGTATCGCGGTCGGTTTCGGTCACGGGGTCATCATCCGGACCTTCGGCAGTCGTCGCTGCAAACCCCATCCATCCCCATACCCTCCTGCTGCGCTGAGGTTAGCAGGGCTGTTCTCTCGTAGCCAAGCTCGCCCGACCACCGTCCGGTGTCAGGATGCCACGAGGCGAGGCGCCCCCGACGCTCCCACAGTTTTCCCATGAGGCCGTCCTCGAAATTGGGCCATCGAGGCGTTCTGTTTCCGGGACCCGGCTCGGCCTATCGTGAAGGGGGCGAGAAGAACTCGCGCACCCAAGATCGCCAAGGAACTCGAGACGCCAAGAAAAGGTGGGAGAGCGTCCGACCGCTCGCACGTCGGTTGTCGCGAAAACGCTACACTCTCGACCTTCAAATCAGCAAAAGTGTCGCTGATGTGCGACAGTTCTCGTGGTGATCCGAAATGGTGGAATCGGCGATTTCAACTGCAACTTCCCGATATCACTAATTATCCGGAAAACTGACACTACCTCGTCGCCTCGGGCATGAGACTTGCTTCGCCTCACACCAAAGCAAGATGGTGGGGTGAGCATGTCCCGACGCGATGGACTACTCGAGCTAATCGACAGAATCAACGATATCCGACGAATCGATCGGCGCCTCGATCCGTGCACACGTACCCTCGTACTGCTCCTGTCGCAGGAGCGCGACAACGACCCGGCCAACCTCACCTCGTTGCCCCGCGTCCCCGGATACACGGGCCGGACCGTGCGGAAGTGGTGCAGACGAACCCTCGGGATCTGCGCCACCACGCTCCGCAAGTGGTTCGTGGTCGAGCGCTCGTTCGAACTGCTGGTCGGCGGTCCCTATACGAGCCTGGAGTGGCTCGCGACCCGGCTGGGGTACGCGAGCTACAGTGCTCTGTCGCGCGCCTGGACGGCAGAGGCAGGCGTCTCCCCCTCGATCGCCGCAAGAGCCCTGCAGAGGAACCTGCTGCTCCGCAAGTTGGACGACCCCATCAGGGCGGCAGCGAGGCTCGTGGATGCCGAGGTGGACCGGAGATCTCGGGGGGGGGGACTCAGATACACCCCGTCTCGCCGGTGCAGTTGAAGGTCTCGTTGGCGCCGAAGGCGGCGTAGGTCGGGCCGCCACCGATGGAGACGTCCCACGGGGAGTTGTCGTTGGCGTATTCACCCCAGTCGGTGTCGATAGACATCAGGCGCGCTCCAGAGCCAGTGCCGGAGATTCCTGCCCCGCCGCCGGTATTCGACTCGACCACGCATTCGGTGAGGGTACCAAGGACGTTGGCCGCGAAGACCAGGACCGATGAGTCGCCGTCCGTGTGCAGGTTCCCCTCGACCAGGACACCGTCCATGTCGACCAGGATGGGCTCCGAATCCGAGTAGAAGTGGGCCGCGCCTCCCTGGTTGTAGGCTTGATTCTCCGAGAATGCTCCCCCCGTCATCGAGAAGACCAGGCCCTGGTCCAGGATCGCGTGGAGCCCACCACCAGAGTACCCGGCCGCGTTCCCTTCGTAGACCACGTCCGTGAATTCAATCGTACCGCTGCCCTCCCCGTTCACCCGAACCGCGCCGCCCGAATCCATCGATGTCGAATTCCTGCTGAAGGTCACGGTATGGCAGCACAGATCGACCGACTCATCCGAGTCGGACACATCGATCTCGACTGCTCCGCCCGAAACATCGGCCCCGTTTTCAGTGAATGCCGTGTCGGTGATCTGAATCGGTGTTGCAACGACACGGGGAGAGGAGGCGTGCATTGCACCACCTTGTTGTTCAGCGATGTTGCTGGAGAACGAGCTGTCCATGATCTCCAACGAGCGGAAATCGTCGATGTGAATACCGCCCCCACCATATCCTGACGTGTTGTACTCGAACGAGCACGAGTCGATGGAAAGAGCAGCGGACCTGATTCCTTCGGGTAGAGAATCACCATTGATGTAGACGGCGCCCCCATTCCCGTCGCTGTGGTTGTCAACGAAGGACGCTCCTGACAGGGATACTGTGGAATCCACGTACAGCGGTCCCACCGCGAGCGCACCTCCCGTCCCGCCGTCGCCGTCGGCGCGGTTGTTCTCGAAATGGCTTCCCTCGATCACGACCTCCACGTCCACGGGTTCGCTGAAACTCCACCTGCGGACGCATATACCCGCACCCATCCCGCCTGGATCGGCCACCACGTTGTCGACGAACGCGCAGTCCTCGACACGGGTGCTCGCGGCCAGGGACATCAAGCCGCCGCCCGCGGGCGTACCGGATATCCAGGGCTGTGCCCGACCGTTGCGGATCGTCAGGTGAGACAAGGTCAGCGTGTTTTCGTGGTCCACGTAGACAACGGTCTGCAGCCCCCCACCGTCGAGGATCGTCTCATCGCGGTTGCCGGTGTACGACGAAATCGTCAGGGTCCGATCGTCGTTGAGGTAGATCTGATCGGTGTGGATCCCAGGACAGACATACACGGTGGCAGCGTCACTTGCAGCATCCAGGGCCATCGGTACGGTCGCGTACTCGACGCCGTCCACTACGGCCCCCGACAACACACCGTAGCCGTCACAGTCGTTGTCCAGGCTGTCGCAGAGCACCTCCTCGGCTCCCGGGTGGATCGAGGCGTTCTGGTCATCGCAGTCGCCTTGATCTGGGGTCCAGCCGTCGCCGTCATGATCGTCTGTGGGCGTCGTGTCGTCGTCGGATAGCGAGTCGTCGTCGGACGGACTGCTGTCGTCGTCCGCAGCCGTGGAGTCGTCGTCCCCCGACTCATCGTCGTCGGCGACCGAATCGTCGTCGGGTGTGGGTTCCCTGTCGGGACAGCCCAGGGGCAAGGCAACAAGCAGGATGAGGAGATACCGAGATGAGCTTCGCATGGATACCCCGATCATACGATGGTGGGATGCGGTCGAGGCAATCGAATCGATAGCGACGGTCTACGGCGCGGCGCACCAACAATCGTTGGATGCCGGTGTCGAGCCACAGTTGATCTCGATGTCGTCCTCGGTGCCATCGACCGCGTGGTAGCAGGTATCCGTGCCCGCATTGCCGTTGATGGTGTCGTCCAGACCATCGTTGTTGTTGCCAGAGCCGTACTCTCCTCCGCAGAGGCAGTCGTCCCCGGCGTCTCCCCCCACGAAATCTGCGCCCACATCGCCGACGATCTCATCGGCCTCTGTCCCGCCAAAGAGGTTGTCGCCAGCGTCTCCGCCCCGGATCGTGTCGATCCCCGCGTCCCCGCGAATGTTGTCGTCCCCTCCCTCCCCCTCGAGGGTGTCGGCGCCGCTTCCGCCACCGATGACATCGGCCTGATCACCGCCATAGACCGTGTCTCCATCGTCGCCGGCGTTGATGGTGTCCGCACCGCCGCCGCCATCCACGACGTCAGCGCCGCCGTAGGTGAAGATGGTGTCGCCACCGTTGCCACCGTCGATGTCGTCGACGTGGGTTCCGGTCGGTGCGGTACGGAATTCGTCGTCGCCTATGCCACCGACGATGGTCGCCCCGGCATCCCAGTACTGCAATCCGGGGGTGATCTCGTTGAGACAGTTGCCGACGCTCGCATCCTGCAGACACACGATGTCTCCGCCGTTGTCCATGTAGATCTCCACCTCCACGGCTTCGGTCGTGCCCATGTCCGTACCGTCACAACAGAACAAGGTCGGGCTACCGGCGTTCCTGTCCAGCTTGCCGTAGGCGTAGGGATCGCCATCCCCATCCTCGATCAGCACGAGGATATCTGGTGTAGGCGACCAATTCGGTCCATAGCAGCACACGTACTCGTTTCCACCGGAATCACAGTCCCGGCAAACGTAGTTGCTACTAGCGATTTGGTTCGCGAGCACGTTGCAGCTCTCGCCGGCGTAGATCCCCGGGCAGTCCGCCAGGGCAGCGGAAGTCCACCCCACGATCCCAAGACAGGACACCAACATCAACAAGCGGAACATCGTTTCTCCCTCCAACCGCCGGACGCACCGGCGCTCCGTTTCGCCGGCTCGGCCGGCTGCCTGTTCGTGGGGTTAGGGTCTGGTCCCCCCCTTCCCCCGGGTCGTTCGAGCCACCCCGGCTCGGACTACCCGAGGATTTCACACCCGAGGAGCGTGTGGATCACCAAAGCGGAAGAAGAGCTCACCGATACGGATCGATCGTGTACCGATCCGGCACGGCTGCAAGGAACTGATTTACGCGTTGCGCCGTGGCGTCGTTGCGTCTTGGCGTGCTTCTTGTGCTATTGCGCCGGCACCGCCCGCAGCCCGTACATCTGCGACGGCGTCACGTACGGCGACGCCTGCGCCGCCTGCACCACCGTGAACGATCCCGTGGTGACCTCCTCCGAGCCCCCCTCCAAATCGGTCGGGATGACGATCCGGAACTGGAAGCTCCCCGACAGGTCCGTCACCGCCGTGGGCACCCGGTGGGTCATCGGGAAGCTGAACGCCCAGTAGAAGGTGCGGATGGCCGGAATCCCGTCGGCATACGAGGGATCGGTGGTCAGGTCGGTCCAGAACTCGTAGCCGTCGCTGTTCACGGGCGTGCCGTCGGCGTGGGTCACCGGGGCGAAGCCGTCGCCGGTGTCCTGCTCGAGGGTGGCGACGGGTCGGCCGAGCCAGGGGTCGGTGCCCTGGACGGTGAAGGTGACGACGTCGGTGGAGGAGACGACGGCGGAGACGTCATCGGAGATGTCGCCGACGCCGAGGGCACCCTCGGGCTGGTAGGGATCATAGGAGTAGCCGGTCCAGGCGGGGAGCGGCTCGGGCTCCTCGAACGGCAGCGTGTAGGCGGGGTCGTACCAGGCGTTGAAGACCTCGACGAGGCGATCGGCGAGGTAGTCGCCCTGCTTGGGACCCCAGAGCGTGCCGCCGGTCTCGTAGCCGCCCTGCCACCAGTCCTCGTAGGTGAGGCTGTAGCCCAGGGTGTCCTGGGCGTAGCCGACGAACATCACGTCGTCGACGCCGTCGAGGGTCTGGACCTCGGTCATGACGATGTCGGCCAGGGAGGTGAGCCACTCGCCGTTGCCGGTGACGAAGAACAGGTCGCCGACGCGGCCGGCGGAGAAGAGGGTGACGTCGAAGGCGGGGTCGTCCTCGGGGAAGGGCACGCACATGTCGTCCATGTCCCAGCCGAGCTCGTCCATGGGGGTGTCGTCGTCGCAGTTGCCGTCGATGCCCTGGGCGCAGTAGATGCAGCCGTTCTCGCAGTTCTCGAACTCGTCGCTGTCGTACTCGAGCAGGTCGTGGTTGATGGGTACGTAGGTGGAGACCATCGAGATCTCGGGTTCGTCGGTGAACACGATGCTGTCCAGCTCCGGCAACACCGTGTCGGCGATGACCTCGCCGAGGGCCTCCATCCGGTCGTAGTCATCGGGCTGGACGGCGCCGGTCGCAGCGGGATCGATGTCGGGGCTGTCCGGGGACGCGTCGCCTCCCCACGAGTTGAAGAACAGCACGTTGACCGGGTTGTCGAAGTGCTCGGCGACCTTCCACTGCACCACGCTGCCCATGTCGCCGCTCAGCGTCAGGGTGTCCGCGTCGAGGATGGTGCCGTGGTAGGCGTAGCTCATGATCAGCGCGTCGATCTGGCCGTCGCGCTGCACGGCGATGGTCGGCAGGCTGTGGTTCTCCTGCAGCAGCGTCAGCAACGCGTCGTTGTCGCACCGCCGATCGTTGTGCGCGTCCGCGGTCGAGGCCATCACGTACCCGACCTCGGCGGGCGCGAGGTCGGCCAGCGCCAGCTCCACTGCGTCGGCGACTGCCGTCTGCAGCCGCACCAGCATCTCGGGATCGAAGCGGTCGAAGCCGAGCTCGAAGGGCCCGGTCTTGTCCACGAAGCGGCCCGGGCCGCCGTGCGTGTGATTGCTCCCGAGGACCAGCGCGTCGTCGAGGTCGCGGCCGAGACGCTGTTCGAGCTCGACCAGGATCCCGCTTCGCGCCTGGGCCCCCATGTACAGCAGATCGCTCGCGACGAAGATCGCCTCGTGGTGGTCCCCCCGCGACAGGGCCACGGCGCGCAGCGTCAATGCGCCGTGCTGGCGGGTCGTGCCCGGGATGATGTCCGCGAACGGCGTCGGGGATGGATCTCCGCCGATCTGCCCGAAGCCGATGGTCGGGCTGCCCAGCGGCGCCGGGATCTCCACGGTCGCGGTGCCGGCCATGAACGGCCCGGGCGGGGGGGTCGACTCTGCCGAGTCGTCGTCGTCACCGGGCGCCGAGTCGTCGTCGGCCTCCTCGTCACAGGCAGGGGCGATCAGGAACAGGGACAGCAGCAGCGCAAGGGACCACAGGTGACGCATGGATCCTCCTCCGGGCGGAGAGTATCAGATCACGCGCGAGGCACGGAGTTGGTGTCGCGAGGCCGCCCGTTTCTCGCGCGGGGGACGCCCTCGCGTGCACAGTCTGAGGCCATGGGCCCACGACCGTCGTTCACCGTCCTGCTGTTCGTCCTGGCGCACGCCACCCCAGCGCCGGCCCGACCCGCGCTGATCCTCGACCCGGACGACCGGATGGTGTTCCACCACCAGCCCAGGGCTGCTGCGGCCGCGTCGGACCGGCCCGCGGGGTCCTTCGATGCCCTGCACCACGACATCACCCTGACCGTCGATCCGGCCGCCGAGACGATCGACGGGACCACCACGCTGAGGGTCCAGTGTCTCGCCGACACCGACACACTGACGGTGGATCTGGTGGGCCTGGAGGTGTCGCGGGTCACGGTGGACGGCGCCGAGGTGGCCTTCGACCAGTCCGCGACCACGGTGAGCATCGAGGGGGACTTCGACGCGGGCGTGGTGATGGACCTCGGCATCACCTACGGCGGCACCCCCGTGCTGCTCGACGGCACCTACCAGATCGACGTGGGCATCGAGCAGCGCCAGGACTGGGGCCTGTGGGACATCTCCGTGCCCATCCACTTCCACGGCGAGGAGGCCCCCATCGACCTCGCCCTGAATCAGCAGCACCAGGTCTTCTCGTTCTGCCGCGACGAGGCCGTCACCAGCTACGACGTGGATGCGGATCTCGAGGTGCTCAAGGCGCTGAACATCATCCCCATCGGCAACTGGGAGTTCACCGAGGAGTGCGGGCCGGCCCTGGGTGACGACGACGACGACGTCAGTGGGGACGACGACGACGGGGGGCCGTACATCGGGGACGGTGGCGAGGGGTGTGAGTGCTCAGCCGGCGACAGCCCGGAGCCAGAAGCCAGCTTGCTGCTCGCCCTCCTGCTAGGCTGGAGCCTGCGCCGCCGATAGGTGTGGCGGCGACGAAGGGAACCCATGGGTTTCGACATTCGCCGGGCGCCCGATCTCTCCTTGGTCCTGGGCCTCGCCGGGATCGTGGTCTACCTCATCGGGTGCTGTGTCGGATTCCTGGCGGGCTGGCTGCTGTTCGCTCCCCTGTCTTGCAGCGTGTGGTTCGTCACCTTCGCCCTCGCGATAGTGGGTCTGGTGTTCTACTGGCAGGGACGCGCCAAGATCCTCGAGGGCGAACTGCCGGAGGAGCTTCGCACGCGGCTCACACTCGGTCTCCTGTCCAACATCGCCGCGCTGGTGCTCACGGTCTTCACCACGTTGATGATTCCGGTCCTGATGATCTGGGGATTCAGCGCCTCGGTGATGTGGGTCTGGCTGCGGTCGATACTCGGCTGAATCGGTCGTCAGCGCCGGTTCGATCCGGCCCGTTTCCGGACCGCCAGGATCCCCACGATCAACGACACCAGCATCAACACCGGCACCAGCGGTCGCGCCGGGCCGTCTTGCAGCGCGCAGCCGCTGGAGCTGACCGGGCCGTCGCACCAGATCTCGACCTCGATGCCGGCGAGATCGGTGGTGCACTCGTAGGCGAAGTCGGTGCCGGCGAAGGTCTCGTTGCAGATGTCGGAGCCGCCGATGTCGGCGATGTCGCAGGTCTGGCATTCGGTGCCGGGCTGTTCGAGGGCGGATACCGAGCAGGTGTAGCTGGCCGTGTCGCCGCAGCCGCCGGGGATGGGGGCAACGTCGGCCGAGGCCAGGGTGGGCAGGGCGAGGACGAGGATGATGATCAGGGTTCTCACGGTACCTCCGGCGCGCGTGCCAGCGCGGGTTCAGGACCGAATGCGTGCAACTGTGGTGCCAGCTCGCTGGGTCAAGAGCATACCGGGAGCTCGGCCTGGGCGCACTCGGGAAGAGGATCGCCGACGGCGGCGGCCTCGGTCCACTGAAGGATGAACGCGGCGAGGCCCACAAGGGTATCGTCGTGGCCAGCGGAATCGAGGGTGCAGGCCTGGACGGTGGCGCCGTCGGCGGTGATGGACTCGACGACGCAGGCGGTGGCGTCGGGGGTGATCTCGGTGTCGAGCATCCCCTGCACCACGAGGATTGGACCGCCCGCCGGGTCCATGGGGACGCGGTCGGCGAGGATACGATCGATGAACCCCTCGCCGGGTGGGGCGCAGCCGGCGCCGCCGGTGAGGCACTGGCCGGCCGTGTAGGCGAAGTTCTCCTCGAACGCCTCCGAATAGTAGATGGCCTCGAACTGCACCGTGCCCAGCAGCACGTCGTAACACTCGGTGAGGATGTGGGAGGTGATGAGCTCGGCCACGTAGGGGTGGAAGTACGACGTCTCCCCGTACTGGCCGTTGAAGAGGCCGCCGTCGGTGTACATGCGCAGGGCGATCCGGGTGGCGGCGTCGCCGGTGAAGTAGGTGTCGGACGGGCGGGTGAACGCCTCGACGAGGTCGTCGTCGTCCACGCGCCAGGCCGGGGCGGCGGCCACGGCGGCGAGGAGGGGGCGGCCGAGGTAGTCCGCGGCGAGGGCCTGAGCGCCCAGGGCACCGGCGCCGCCCTCGTCCAGGCCCATGACGATCACTTCGTCGGTGACCGAGCCGGGGGTGACGGCCTCGACCACGGCGCGGGCCGCGTCGAGCACCGAGTGGGCGGTGTCCGCGGTCTGGCCGAAGCCGGGGAACCCCTCGTTACCGAGACCGGCGAGATCCGGGGCGATCACGGCATAGCCGCGCCCCACCCAGGCCAGGGCGAGGGCGTCGAACGGGCCCACGTCCACCTTGGACGGAGCGCAGGCGTCGTCCGCGCCGTGGGGGCCGTGGCGCACCACGACCACGGGACGCGGGCCGCCCTGGACGAGGGTGTCGGGGAGGTACAGGCGCGCGGTGCCGATGCCCTCCTGGCCCTCCCAGCGGGTGGTGCGGTAGGCCAGGGTGTAGGCGCGCACGCCGGACCAGGGATCGAGATCCTCCACCCCGACCCCTTCGAGCAGATCGGCCACAGCCAGCACGTTCAGCGACGTGTCGGGCGCGCAGCGGATCACGTCGCCGAGCACGGTCTCGTCCCAGGCTGGTAGACCCACGGGGCGGACGTAGACGTCGAACTCCACGTCGTCGCAGGTCACGTCGATCAAGGCCAGGGGCGGCTCCGGAGGTGTGGTGTCGTCGTCGTCATCGGCGGCCGTGGTGTCGTCGTCGTCCGCCGGGGTCGTGTCGTCGTCGTCCGCCTCGGTGGCGTCGTCGTCGTCCGCCGGAGTCGTGTCGTCGTCGTCCGCCTCGCCATCGCACGCGACGAACGCCAGGCACAGCAGCACGAGCAGCAGTCGAACGGTCATATCCCCCCCACCCCCAGTTCCCTCAGGATGTGCACCAGCCGCAGCAGCGACAGGCCGACGATGCTGGTCTCGTCCTCGCCGTCGAGGCTCTCGACCAGCCAGATCCCCAGCGACTCGAGCTTGTACGAGCCCGCGCAGTCCAGGGGCTGGTCGCGGTCCACGTAGCGGGCGATCTCGTCGGCGCCGAGGTCGCGGAAGGTGATGCGGAAGTCCTCGTGGTCCACGCGTTCTTCGCCGGTCCGACCGTCCACGACCGCCACGCCGGTGACCAGCCGGTGGGTCCTCCCCGACATGCTCGCGAGCTGCTCGCGAGCCCGCTGTGCCGTGCCCGGCTTGCTCAACGTGCACCCGTCGAGGTCGATCACCTGATCCGAGCCGATGACGATCGCCCCGGGGTGCAGGTCCGCCACGCTGCGCGCCTTGCGCAGGGACAGCTCGTGCACCATGGCCACGGGATCCGAGTCGTCCTCGACCTCCTCGTCGCACAGCGGGCTGTCCACCTCGAAGGGCAGGCCGAGCCGCTGCATGAGGGCGCGGCGGTAGCGGGAGGTGGACGCGAGGATGATCGTGGGTTTGACGATCACGGCAACGGCTTCCAGTCCTGGGTGGGGATGCCGCCGGAGATGGGCGGCATCTCCGCGGCGAGGACGTACACGGCGCGACGGTTGGCCTCCTCGTCGAACTCGTCGGGGGTGGGCACGGCGAGCACGGACTCGCCGAAGCCCTGGTAGAAGACGTCGCCGGAGAAGCCGCGGCGCTTGAGCCAGCGGGCGATGGACCGCGCGCGGTTGTCGCTGAGCGTCATGTTGCTCGACGGCGAGCCCTGGGTGTCGGTGTAACCGACCACGTACAGGTTCACCTTCACCAGGTGGCCGTACCTCTGCACCGCCTCGTCGATGAGGCCGTAGGTGTGGTCCAGCTTGGGCTCCTGATCCGACCGGATCGCGTAGCTGCCGGTGTCGAAGACCACCTCCTCGTGGGGGATCTCCACCCACCAGGGGCTCAGCTCGACGCCGGCCCAGAAGCCGTGCTCGTCGTACCCCTGGACGTCGATGCGGATCACGGTCTGGTCCCGCTGCGTCCACGTGACGTTCAGCGGCGTTCCGGGGGCCTCCCCCGAGAACGGCACGAAGCCCTCGTCGATGACCTCGCCGGTGTCGGCCAGGACGCTGATGTGCACCTGGCCCGCCGGCCGGGACATGAGCACCTTCAGGGCGCGCGCGTCCAGATCCACGTCCTCGCGGGGCACCTGCACCTGCAGCGGCTCGAGCACCACGATGGTGAACGCGGGCTCCATCACGCCCTGCTCGCCGCTGCCGTACACCACCGTCAGCGTGCCGGAGTAGGACTGCCTGCCGCGGGGCTGATCCCACTCGTAGACCACCTCCTGGCCGGAGCGGTAGGGCCCCCCAGTGCGCCGCACGTTCGTGCCGCCGGAGCCCTGGAGCGTCAGCGCCATCTCGCGCACGTCGGTGTCGGGCACGATCACCATCGCGGGCCTGTCGCGCCCCTCCATCAGGGTGGTGCTGCGCACGCGCACGTCGAAGGACCAGGCGGGCATCGCCCAAAGCAGGGCGACCAGGAGCAGGAGGATCCTCACGGCGTGTTCTCCTCGAAGGCGTAGACCGTGCCGCGGTCGTCGATGCGGCACACCTCGTCGCCGTGGCTGTAGCGCACCACCAGCACGGGCATGCGCCGCTCGCGCTCCAGCTGCATGTACAACGACGACCCCGGCTCGATCTCGGACGACCGCGGCAGCTCGCAGCGGTCCATCCACTCGTCGCCGAGGCGGGACCAGTCGAACTTGCGCAGCACGTTGTAGCCGAACTCCCAGGTGTTGCGCTGCGACAGGGGGACGTCCTCGGTGCGCCGGGCGAGGCTGACCGTGGGCAGCTCGTCGCCCCGGGCCACGAGGCGCCCGTCCGCGATCCCGCCGTGGGTGACGAAGATGATCTCCACCCCGACGATGATCCCGCCGTCGCCTTCGGGCTGCTGGACCCAGGCGGCCACGGACACGGGCCGCGCCTCCGACCACACGCGCCGCGCGTGGCGCTTGAGCTTGAGGATCATGGGGTACACCCGCGCGATGTGGTCCTCGGTCCCGGCAGGGGTGTCGGCGATCGCGGGCGCGGGCAGCGCGAGCGACAGGGCGATCAGCAGCGCGGGGAGCCTTCGAACCACTACAGCGGGTGCCAGCTCGAGCGGGGGAAGTTCGGGCCCGGGTTGGGGGGCCAGGCCGCGAGCAGGTAGATGGCGCGACGGTTGCGGATCTCGTCCACGCCGTCGTCGGTCCCCACCGCCAGGGCGTCCTCGCCGAAGCCCTGGTAGTAGATGGGCAACGAGAAGCCCTTGGCCCGGAAGTACGAGGCGATGGCGCGGGCGCGGCGGTCGGAGAGGCCCTGGTTGTACGAGTGGCTCGAGACCGTGTCGGTGTACCCGGCGATGAAGAGCTTGATCTCGACGATGTGCTGGTAACGCTCCACCGTCTCCATGACCTCGATGTACGCCTTGTCGAGCTTGGGCTTCTCGCTGTCCTCGATCACGTGGCTGCCGGTGGCGAAGTGCACCTCGTCGTGGGGCACCTGCAGGCTCCACGGCGTGATGTCCTCCTGCACGTAGAAGTCCCAACGGTCGTAGCCGCGCACGATGATCTTCACCACCTCGCTGGTCACGCCGTACCACTCGAGGTTGATGGGGGTGCCGGGGGCCTCGCCGCTGAGGCTGTAGCTCTCCGAGGTGAGCATGCCGTCCACGCCGTGGATCTCGATCTCGGCCCGCCCGGCCGGGCGGGTGAGGATCATGGTCAGCACGTCGTTGTCCAGGTCGATCATCTCCCGCGGCACCTGCATGTCGAGGTTGCCGCCGACGAACACGGTGAAGTCGATGGGCACCTCGTAGGCGTCGCCCGCCGGGTAGGTGCCGATGATGACACCCTCGTAGCTGAACTCGCCGTCCTCTTGCGAGAAGGTGAACGTGTAGTTCGAGTTCTCGGCGAAGGCCCGCGGCCCGAGCTTGATCTCCTTGCCGTCGGAGCGGGTCAGGCGGATCTCGATGGACTTGAACTCCTCGTAGGCCTCTACCTTGACGCCGGGCCGGTCGCGCCCCTTGAGGCACAGCTGGTTGACGATCTGGTAGTTGAACATGGATCCCGCCTGGGCGGGGCTGGCCAGGGCCGTGACCAGGGCGAAGATCGTGGCTAGACGAAGGATCATGTCCGTGCTCCTGACGGTTGCAGACGGCGCGCGGCCTGGGTGTCTTCGATGGCGATCATAGATCGTTGGCGTCCGTTGCGGGCGATCGCGGCATCTCCATGACGACGCGGAAGCCCGTGGATCGCTCCGCGGTCCAGGGGAAGTCCCCCTGCCGATGGGCGACGCGGCAGTGGCGGCGAGGCAGCACCCAGGCGCCGCCGCGCAGGGGGCGCTGGCCGGCCTCCTCGTCGAACCAGCCGTTGCACCACTCCTGCACGCCGCCGGCCAGGTCGGTCACGCCGTAGGGAGAGGTGTCCGCGGGGAAGCTGCCGACCGCTCGGTGCAGGGGCGGGCCGGGCTGGCTGTCCTGCATGCTGCACAGGGAGGCGTCGAACCACCGCCCCCAGGGGTAGAACCGTCCGTCCACGCCGCGCGCCGCCTTCTCCCACTCCACCTCCGAAGGCAGCCGCAGGATCACGCCGTCCCGCTCGGACCGCCAGGCGCAGTATGCGATCGCGTCCTCGTGGCTCACGCCCACCACCGGATGGTGCGGGCCCCAGTTCACGCCGTGGCGCGGCTTCCGCGGCAGCCGCCACCGGCCCTCGTTGCGCGGCCACAGCGTGCGGGACAGGCCGGACTGGCGCGGCGCGTGCCGGCGGGCCAGCGCGGGGTCGCGCCGCTGCAGGTGCTGCAGGAACTCCAGGTACTGCCCCGCGGTCACGGGGTAGCGGCCGATGAGGAAGTCGGGCGCGGTCGCGGTGCTCGCCTCCAGGGCTCCGGGGGCGCCTGGATCGCCGCCCGCCACGAAGGAGCCGGCCGGCACGTGGACCATGTCCGGTGGAGCCTCGTCCACGGCCAGCAACCGCACCGGGGCGGGCGGATGATGGTGGTCGCGTCGCTGGATGCGCACCGGGTAGCGGGTCACCCGGTGGTCTGGGGCGCGCAGCAGCAACATGTACGAGCCCACGGGCAGCGTGACCACCCGCAGAGGCGTGCGGCCGAAGTTCTCGAAGGGCACGACCGGGCTCAGCAGGTCCTGGCGCTCGTAGCGCTGGCAGATGGCCTCGGCGTGGGTGGGAGCGCTGTCCAGGGTGACGGCGCCCTCGCCGCGCAGGCGCACCGTGAACCGCCCGTCGTCGTAGGTGAGCAACCAGCGCTCCAGGGCGGCCATCTCGCGCGGGTCGTTGCGCTGCTCGGCCTCCTCGAACAGCAACCAGTAGGCCTCGGCCATGGACGAGCGGGCGTCGGGATCGTCGCGGTCGAGGCTCAGCGCGCTCTCGAAGCTCGCCAACGCCTCGGTGAATGCGTCCTCGGCGGCCGCGCGCAGCTCCTCGGTGCGGCGCAGGCCCCGGATCAATCCCTCCTTCTCCTCCAGCGGGCGCCACGGCTCGATGCGGCCGCGGATCTGGGCCGTGAGCTCCCTGGCCCGCTGGACGCCGCCGCGCAGCCGCAGGTGGCGCTGCAACGCCTTGCGGCCGCTCTTGACCCGCTTGCTCACCTGATCGCGCCGGCGGGATCCCTCGAGGTGGGCCTCGATCTCGTCGGCCACGGCCCGCGCCGTGGCGGGGCGCCCGCGAGGATCGCGCGCCAGGCAAGCGAGGCAGAGGTCCTCGAGGTCCTCGGGGACGGCGCTGGCGGCTCGACTCGAGGGCGGCTTGGGATCCCGCTTCACCGCGGCTTCCAGCACCCGCCGCGGCTCCCGCTCCTCGTAGACGCGGCGCAGCGTCAACAGCTCGTAGAGCAGGCAGCCCAGCGCGTAGACGTCCGATCGGGGATCGTCGCGGCTCTTGCCGCGGATGCGCTCCGGGGCCACGTACCCGGGCGTGCCGTACAGGCCCCGCGGATCTTCCGAGTCGGGACCGTCGTCCCCGATCACCGTGGCGAATCCCCAGTCCATGAGCAGGACCTCGCCGTATGCACCCACCATGACGTTGTCGGGCTTGATGTCCCGGTGCACCACGCCCCGGTCGTGGGCATAGGCCACGGTGAGGCAGATGCTGCCGAACACGCGCATGAGGCGGCCGAGGGGGAACGCGTCGACCACCTCGCGGTCGAGGTGCCGAAGGCCACGCAGGATGCGGGACAGGGCCGTCCCCTGGACCCGCTTCATGGTGTAGTAGAGTTCGCCCGCCGGGGTGATCCCCAGCTCGTACACCGGCACGACGGACGGGTGGTCCAGCTGCGCGGTGATGCGCGCCTCCTGGACGAAGCGACGGACCTGGCCCCGGGTGACGGAGTCGGGGGTCAACAGCGTCTTGACCGCCACCTCGCGCCCCAGGTTGCGGTCCACGGCGAGGTTCACGCGGCCCTTGCCGCCCCGGCCCAGCTCCCCCTTCTCGGCGTAGCGAGGATCCAGCTCCAGCGGATCGCCGCGGCGGACCGCGCGCACGCCGGGCTGCGGAGCGATGGCGTCGGGGATGCGGATGCCGACGGCCGCCGCCACGATGTCCGCCACCGAGGCCGGCTCGTCCGACTCCGCGAGGCGGTCGCTGGACAGCAGCTCCCTCAGGTCGAGGGTCTCTTCAACGGGGTCTGTCATGGAGATCAGTCGCCCGATACCGGTGAGGCCGAGTCCGGAGGATCCGCGACTGGGATCGTGTCCACCAGCACCTCGGCCAGGTCCACCACCTCGACGCCCTCGGGGGAGGCCTCGTCCAGGTGGGCCGTGCAACGGCTGCAGGCGGTCACCACGGTGCCCGCCCTGGACGCGGCGGGATCTCGCAGCCGGTACCCGGCCGTGTCGCGGCCGTCGCCCGGGAAGAACAGGGCGAACGAGTCACCGGCGCCGCAGCAGCCTGTCTCGCCGGCCCGATCCACGAACTCCAGCGCCGGCTCGCCCGTGGCCGCGGCGATGAGGGCACGCGGCGCGCCGCCGAGGTCGTCGGGGCGCGCGAAGCGGCAGGGATCGTGGAAGGCGACGGACCGCTGGGGGCCACGGTAGGGCCACGAGAAGCCCAGCACGCTGGTGATGTGCAGCGCCTCGCCGGGGAGCGAGTCGAGGCAACAGGCGCAGCTGGTCACCACCTTGGTCGCGCCGCGCAGGGCGCTGGACAGGGTGGCGCGGTGGCCGAGGTAGCGGGAGCGGTCCCCCGCGGCCTCGAGGGGATCGCCGCAGCACGCCGGCGCCGACGCCGGCGGCAGGACCACGGGCTCGCCCAGCGCGTGCTCGAGCAGGGCCCGGTTGGCCTCCACGGCGGCCGGGCGCCGCCCCACCAGGGCGCACCCCGGCCAGTAGACGATCCCCTCGCCCGCGAAGCGGGGTCCGTCGAGGTCTCGATGGTGGCCGGACGCGTCGTCCGGTGTGGCGCCGTCCGCGACCCGGTCCGCGGTCTCGCGCACGAGCGCGGGCACCTCGCCCACCTCCCATGCGCGCTGCTTCTCGGGCTGGAGCCAGGCGGGCACGTCGATGTCGAAGTCACACGGCACCTGGCACCCCAGACAGCCGGTGCAGCGGTACAGGGGGTGGAGCCCCTCGGGGCCCACGTGCAGGGTGCGCTTCTGATGGAGCAACACCACGGTACCGATGCCGGTGGGCGTGGCGTTCTCGTCCCCCGTGGCCGAGGCCACCGGGCAGGCGAAGCGACAGAGCTTGGGACACAGGGCGCAGGTACGGACGGGATCCACGTCAGGCCCCCTTTCCGGTCGCCGCGGGCGGGTTCAGCGGCGAACCGAGCTCGACGGCCATGTCCTGCAACAGCGCCGTCGCCGGGTCGTCGGCCGGTGCCGGTGGGATGGACTCGCCGTCGGTCGCCTGGAGGCCCACGACCCGGGCACCCCCGTCCCCGCACAGCTCTGCGAATCGCCGGCGGGCCTTGTGCAGCCGGCCGGCCGTGGCCGCGCCGCCCAGCAACCGGACGCGGAGCAGGCCGCCTTCCGGCCGCAGCCCTTCGAGCTGGGCCGCGGCCTTGAAGCCCGTCCCGGTGATCCTCGACTGCCACAGCCGCGCCAGGGCGGGCCAGGGCGCCGCGATCCAGGCCGTGGCCGCCATCAGCGCGGCCGGATCGTCCGCCGCGTCCCCGGCGCCGGCGGCGCCCTTCTTGCACCAGCTGAGGGCCGATCCCTCGAACCAGTCCCGCGCGGCGCTCGGCTCCAGGACTTCACCCCCCGCGGCCTCGACGGCCGCACCGAGGCGGCGGCGCAGCAGGGCCGCGCGATCCCCCTCGGCGCGATGACACAGCAGCACGGTCTCACCGTCGCCAGCCCAGGTGTGCGGACGGTTCCACGACGCCGCGTCGGCCCCGCGCAGGACCGCAGACGACCAGGGGCGCCAGCCCTCGTTGACGTGGTCGGCCACGACGCCGAGGCCGGCCCCCTTGCGCGGCAACTGCGCCGCGAACAGCATCGGCACCGTCCGGCGCTGGGTCCGCCAGGTCACCGAGGTGATCACGCCCAACCGGTCGCCCGTCCCCAGCAGGAACGCGCGGTAGTCCGGTCCGGCGGCGCTGCGAGGCGCCACGCCGGCGCGGAGCACGCGTCCGTCGCCCAGCACGGCCTCGATACCCATCAGCGGCGACTCCCACATGCTCAGGGAGGTCATCTCCGAGGCCAGCGCCGGGCCGGCCAGGTAGGTGGACAGGGGTTCGGCGTAGAACGGCGCGGGGCGCGGCTGGACCCAGCGCCCCTCCCGGTGCAGCCTCCAGGCCAGCTCGGCTCCGGTGATGCCGGCGGGGACGGCCACCACGTTGGACACGCGGTCCAGCATCACGCTGCCGCGCAGGCGGTCCAGCTCCAGCAACAGCTCGCCCGGGCCGGGGTACGGCCGGCGGCGGTCCAGCCAGCGGCGCGGCCGGGTGCGTACGACCACCGACTCCCGCCTGGCCCAGCGCACGAGCTCGGCCACCTCGGCGGTGCGGTCGGGGTGCACGGCGACTCGACCACGATCCGTGACCGTGACGGCCTCGCGCCCGAGCAGATCCTCCACGGCGCTCCTCAGCGCGTCGTCGGCGGCGGTCATGGCGCCTCCAGGGTGGGGGCCGACACGGGGGGATACAGCTTCTCCGGGTTGCAGATCCCGGCCGGGTCGCAGCGGCGCTTCAGCAGGGCGTACAGCAGCCGCCCCTGGCCGTGTTCCCGGGCGGTGTACCGTCGCTTGAGGATGCCGGTACCGTGGTGGTGCGTCACGGTGCCGCCCACCTCGAGCGCGGTGCGCATCGCCTCCTCCCAGACGCGCTCGTAGCGCGCCTCCGCGTCCGCCAACGACCGCGCAGAGCCGCTGACCGAGAAGTAGATGGAGCAGCCCTCCGGGTAGGCGTGAGAGAAGTGGGCCAGGACCACCGCGTGGGGTGCGATGGCGCGCCGCACCTCCTGGTACAGGGGTATGAGCTTGTCCCAGGTGGAGGCCACCTCGATGGTGTCGGCGAAGGCGTCCTGCTGCAGTACCTTGGGCAGCTTGAACGAGATGTGGTAGCGCGACGCATACCAGCGCTCGCCCGGTTCGGGTCCCAGGTCCTCGCCGCCCACGTCGCGCACCAGGGCGAGGGCCTCCTGCTCCGCGGCGGCCACGGCCTCGGTCTCCCCCTCGAAGCCGATCACCGACAGGCAACTCTCGGCCGCGCCCGCCGCCAGGTTGATCATCCGCGCACCGCGGAGCACCTGGCCCAGCGGGAGCTCCTCGGGGCTCAGGGCGTGCTTGACGCGCGACGAGATCCGCTGCAGCGGCTCGGGCAGGCTGCTGTCCGACGACGCGCCGTGCGTCAGGGACATGGCGAACAGGGTGTCGAGGGGGTCGTACAGCCGCAACACCGACGGCCGCAGGTCCATCTGCAGCATCCGCCGGAACACGTCCAGCCCATCGGCCACGGACCGGAATCGGAGCCCGCGGAAGCGCCGGGCCTCGGGCAGCGGGAACACCTTGATCCGGCTGCGGGTGATGATCCCCAGGGTGCCCTCGCTGCCCAGGAACGCCTGGGTCCAGTCCACGCCGCCGGCGTCCGGGGCGTACTGGCCGGTCTCGACCCAGCCGAGGCCGGGGGTGGCCACGCGCAGGCCGAGCACCATGTCCTCGATCTTGCCGTAGCGGGTACTGCACTGCCCTGCGGACCGCGCGGCGAGGAACCCGCCCACGGTGGAGCAGAGGATCGACGAGGGGAAGTGGCCGGTGCTGAACCCCCGCGCAGCGAGCTGGCGCTCCAGGGTCTCGCCGACGATGCCGGGTTCGACCTCCATGGTGCAGCCGTCCTCGTCGAGCTCGAGCAGCCGGTTGAGCCGCTTGAGGTCGAGCACGATGCCGCCGCGGGTCGGGGTGGCGCCGCCGCACACTCCAGCGCCCCCGCCGTAGGGCACGAGGGGCACGCCCTCTTCCTGGGCGAGCTGCAACAGCGCGAGCACCTGATCCTCGGTCTCGGGCCACACCACCAGATCGGCGAGGCGATCCAGCACGCCCTCGCGCAGGCGCAGCGTCAGCAGCGGCCAGAGGTCGCGGGAATACTGCTGAAGGGTGACGGGGTCGTCGGTACAGGCGTCGGCGCCGACGATCTGCGCGACGCGTTCGGGGAGCCGGTCAGGGAGCTGCATCCCACCTCCGAAGGGCTCGGAGTATAGCATCGCCCGGTAGGGCACGCGCGCGCGAGGTTGCCCCGTCGCACGGTTCAGACTACCCTGGCGGCGCGTCGGAGACCGGGTATGTCCAGCGAGCACATCGACGAGGAACGACTCCAGGCCTACATCCACGGCCAGGCTTCGTCCACCGAAGCCCAGGAGGTGGAGGCCCACCTGGCGCAGTGCCCCACCTGCCGCAAGCGCCTCACCGGGCGGCTGCGCCCCGAGGAGAACGAGGGGGACAGCAAGGCCCCACCCAGCGTGGAGCTGCCCGAGACCCAGGAGATGAAGGCCATCCCGTCCCAGGTCTCGGTGATGATGGTCCCCCACACCCTCGAGGCCGAAGACCGGCCGTCGGTGACGTCCATCGACCACTTCGGCGATCCCGAGGCGCGGCAGCGCGGACAGCGCGCCCGCTGGATCGCCGGCGCCACCGGCGTGGTGCTGCTGTGCGCGATCCTGCTGGTCGCGGGGTACCTGCTGGCGCTGCGGCCGAAGCTGCACAGCGCCTCGCTCGCCGGCGACGCGAGCGAGGTCCTGGCCGCGGTGTTCGACAGCCAGCGGTTGCCGCAGATGCAGCACCCGCGGCTGCTCGGCGACACGCCTTACCGCCCCGGCAGCGATCCCGACGTGGAGGCCCTCCTGGACGAGGCGGACGCGCTGCTGGAGCGCGCCGTGAACGCCGACCCCGACAACGTGGACGCGCGGCGGCTGCTGGCCCTGACCCAGCTCATGCACGGCGATCCCCGGGTCGCCCGACAGCAGTACCAGGAGGTGGAGGCCATCCTCGGCCCCACCGCCGGTGGTCACCTGGGCCAGGGCATCCTCGACTACATGGCCGGCACCGTGGCCAACGATCCCGCCGACGCCGAGTACGCCTTCGGCCAGGCCGCGACGCGGTTCGCGGCCGTCAAGCTCGGCGATCCCGGCTACCCCCAGGCCGTCTACAACCGCTGCGTGGTCGCCCACGCCCAGGGCGATCCCGCGGAAGCACGCCGCCTCCAGCAGGTCTACGTGGAGCTGCAGCCTGACTCGCCGTGGATTGCGGTGCTGGAGGACGAGCTCGCGACCGTGGACGAGATCGAGGACCAGTAGCGGACGGACTCAGCGGCGGCGCGTCAGGTCGGGCTCGGGGATGTCGTGCTCCTCGAGGTGCTCGTGGTAGTCCCCGTGCTCGGCGCGGTAGGCCTCGATCCCCTTCATGAACGCCTCGACCACCTCTGGATCGAACTGGGTCCCGGCGTTGCGCCGGATCTCCGATATTGCGGTGTCGTGGCTGGTGTCCTTGACGTACACCCGCTTCGACGTGATGGCGTCGTACGCGTCCGCCACGGCCACGATGCGAGCGCCCAGCGGGATCTCATCGCCCTTGAGTCCGGAAGGATATCCCCGGCCGTCCCACCGCTCGTGGTGGTGGTACACCACCGGCTTGACCTCGGCGAGGATGTCCAGCGGTTCGAGGATGAAGCGCGCCATGTCCGGGTGCTGCTTCATCACGTCGTAGTCCTGGATGGACAGACGCCCCGACGCGTTCAGCTTGTCCAGGCGGATGCCGATCTTGCCCACGTCGTGCAGCAGCCCGCCGTAGGTGACCCACTCGACCGTCGCCTCGTCCAGGTCCAGGTTCACGCAGATCATGCGGGTCAGCCGCGCGACGGACTCGGAGTGGTGGCGGATGTACGCGTCCTTGGCCATGAGGATGTTGGCCAGGCTCGCCAGGGTCTTGCGCCGGTGGTCGCCGATCTGGCCGTAGAGCTTGGTCTTCTCCACCGCGTAGGTGACCTTGCTGGCCAGCACGGTGGCCATCTTGCGGTGGCCCTCGGCGAAGCGGTGGATGGGGTCGAAGGACATGGCCACGGTGATCCCGGCCACGTGGCCCTCGCCGATCTTCAGCGGGATGGCCAGGAAGGACTGCACCACCGGGACGAAGTCCTCGGACAGGTAGACCCACACGTCCTCGTCGTGGACGATCAGCGACCGATCGTTGACGAACGGCACCATCATCCGCGCCAGGTCGAGCAGGGACACCGCCTCGCGGACCACCTCCTCGGGGAGCGGGTTGCGGGCGTAGAAGGACGCGAGCCCGTACTCGCCGGGGACCTGGGTCTCCATCAGCAGCAGCACCAGGTCGGCCTGCAGCTCGTCGAGGCACACCTCGGAGAAGATCTCGAAGAGGTTCTCGAGGCTGTCGCTGCTCGTCACCGCCTCGGACAGGTGGTAGAGGCTGGTGGTGCCGCGCAGCTTGAGGTTCTCCCGCTCCAGCCGTGCCTTCTCCAGCGCCCGCGTCAGGGTGGCGGCCACCTCGCGCAGCTTGAACGGCTTGATGATGTAGTCGTACGCGCCCTGTTTCATGGCCGCGATGGCCGTGTCCACGGTGCCGTACCCGGTCATCAGCACGGTGGTGGGCGGGCTGCGCAGCCGGGAGATCTCCCCCAGCAGCTCGATGCCGCCCATCTCGGGCATCTTCATGTCGGTGAGGATCAGCTCCAGGCGCTCGCGGTGGACCCGCTGGAGCGCCTCGACGCCGTTGGAAGCCTGCAGGACGTGGTAACCCTGGCTCGACAGGAAGTCGTGCAGCATCTCGCGGATCGGCTCCTCGTCGTCGACGATGAGGATCCGCGGTGGGTTGTCCGTGTTCGCTTCCGTGGCCACGTCTACACTCCAGCCCCCCAGATGTTATCAGTACCGGGGTCTTTCGTCGCGCCGACCCAACTCGATTGGCCGGGCCGGGTTTCCCCCCTTATCATGGATCCCCTTCGACCCGACGTGGAGGTACGGAGCTTGGCGATACCCAAACCCGGTGAGAAACGGCTCGAGGCCCTCCTCGCCGAGGTGGAGGCGCTCTTCATCGAGGTCAAGAACGAGTACGAGCTGTACTTCCTGCAGCGGGTCAGGCGCGCTCCGGTCACCAAGGCCGCGGCGCTGCAACGGAAGATCCGCGAGCTGGACCGCCACTTCAGCTCCAACACGCACCTGAAGTTCCGCCGCGGCTCCGTCAAGTCCCGCTTCGGCTCCATGTCCAACTACTGGCGCCGCACCATGGAGCAGATCGAGGCCGGCACGTACCACCGCCACAAGGTCATGGCCAGGCGCCGCGAGTCGGAGCGCGAGTTCAACGAGATGCTCAAGAAGCGGGCCGCGGATCGTGCGGCCGAGGCCGCCGGTGCCCCCGCCGCCGGGGCCGCCGACCGGCCGTCCGCCCAGGACCCCGACGAGCGCGTGTTCGTCGGGGAGTCCCGCAAGCTCGCCCGCCACTACATCGAGCAGCGCCAGCGCGCCGGCGAGAACACGTCGGGCATGGACGAGAAGAAGATCCTCATGCGCCTGCAACAGCACGCCCGCGCCCTCAAGGCGCGCACCGGCGCCAAGGAGGTCTCGTTCAAGGTCGAGGTCAAGGACGGCAAGACCAAGCTGATGGCCATCCCGGTCAAGAAGTAGCCCGCGGGCGCCTCCTCCACAGCAGGACCAGCGCCAGCGCGTGGGGCGCGCCGCCGGTGAACCCGAACGGGTTGCCGGACGTGCAACCCTGGTCCCCTCCCCCACCGCCCGGTCCGTCCGCGTCGTCGTCGTCGCCCACGTCCGGCAGGGGCGGTCGCAGGATGCCCGGCTCGTCACACTCGGTGCGCAGACCGTCGTCGCACGCCTGGATCATCGCCTCCTCGATCCAGTCGAGGAACGCGTCCACGCGCATGTCCACGCCCCCCATGTTGCAGTCCTCCATGGCCGCATAGGCCCGCGACGTGATGCCGATCACCCGCCTGCTCTCCACCAGCTCCGTGTCCACGTCCACGTAGGTCGGTCCCCCGGAGTCCCCGTGGCACTTGCGCCCCGTGGACGCGTCCGAGCCGACCTGCATCTCGAACTCGGCGAGCTCGTTGATGAACGTGTGCGCCCAGTACCGCTCGTTGATGACCGACGTGTCGTACGGGTCCTGCATCCCGTACCCGACGATGTCCACCTCCATCTGCTCGACGAGCTGCTCGGCCTCGGCCTCGTCCGGCATGTACGCGAAGGGTCGGTCGAAGATGGGTTCCTCGAGGAACACCAGCGACACGTCGTTGTAGTTGCTCAACCCGTCCGGCGGCATCGACATCACGTCGAAGTCGGGGTGCTGCACGTACCCGCTGCTACAGACCGCATCGTCCGGCAGTGGCGGGTTCGTCTGGCTTCCCATCCAGGTCTGGTCCTCCAGAAACGTCACGCAGAACACCATGTCGTTCAGCCCGATCAACATCGGGTCCACGCAGTGCCCCGCGCTCAGCGCCACGTCCGGCGCGACCAGCGTCGCCGTGCAGATCGGCATGGTGTACTGCGTGTCCGCCGAGCCCTGGACGATCAGCTGCGCCGCCGAGGGGTACTCGTCGGTGGAGATGGGTTCGCCGTTGATGATGCCGGCCTCGGTCGTCGCCAGCTCGAGGGACTCGCAGCCACACAGAACCAGGGCCAGGGTGAGGGGGGCGAGGGGCTTCATCGTTTCATCAACTCCGCCACGCGCGACACCACCTCCTCCACCGCCCGGTTGGACACGTAGGCCTTCTTCCAGCCGTACTCGGTGGCCAGCCGCTGGGTGCGGCGGATCTCCTCCTGACACCCCTCGAAGCTCTTGTATCGGCTCAGGTCCACGCCCTTGTGTCGCGTCGCCCGTGCCCGCCGCACGTCCTCGAGCCGCTTCGCCGACATGATCAGCGCCATCTCCACGTCGTCGTCGAACAGCGTGTG
Organism: uncultured Rickettsiales bacterium; assembly: GCA_964558555.1. Taxonomy (GTDB): domain Bacteria; phylum Myxococcota_A; class UBA796; order UBA9615; family CAYRNR01; genus CAYRNR01. The sequence goes on from CAZLEO010000003.1 coordinate 40,488, forward strand.
GAAGACGATCCCCCCCGCCTGAGCCGCCTCCTCGGCCACGGCCCTCGCCGCCTCCCCATCACGCACCTCGGCCCGTCGCACGATCTCCACCTGCTCCTCCAGGTCCTGCGACGACGAGAAGAACTGCGGCAGCACGGTCTTCAGTGCCTGGTACACCGTCCGCCCCGTCCCCCCGGACACGGCGTAGATCACGTGCTTCATGGCCACCACTCCTGCTTCGGAGGATAGCAGACCGATCCCTCAGTAATCCCTCAACCCGAACGTGATCCTCCCGTCGGTCGTGCAGTACAGCCCCACCTTGCGCAGCCCGGAGGAGTCACCCGGGGTGGGCATGTGGGTGATGTGCATGTCGCAGCCGCGCAGCAGGGGGAGCTTGGCGAGGGCGAGGCGGGCGGGCTCGGACTCGCGGGAGGCGAGGGTGAGGGCGACGAGGGTCTCCTCGAGGCTCAGGGAGGTGGCCTCTTCGGCCATGACCGCGGCCTTCATCTCGCGGATGGGATCGATGAGGGAGTCGGGGAGGAGTTCGACGCCCTTCTCGATATCGGCGAGGGCCTTGATGGCGCGGATGAGCACGGCGGAGGCGGCGTGGAACAGGCGCGAGTTGGCGCCGGTGACGATGCGGCCGTCGGGCAGGGCGATGGCGGCGCCGACGAAGACACCCTTGTGGCCCTTGCCGCGGGCCAGGGCCTCGGCGGAGGCCTCCTGGGCGGGTACGACGACGACGCGATCGCTGGGGCTCAGGCCCTGGTCGTGGAGGATGCGGTCCATGCGCTCCATGGTCTCGGGCTGGACCGCGCCGGTGGCGAGGAGCTCCTGGTAGCGGAACCAGCGGCGGACGATCTCGCTGTGGGCGGCGGCCTCGACGGCGGCCTCGTCGACGATGGCCTGGTCGCAGGCGTTGACCGACATCTGGGTGGGAGAGCGGAAGGCCGTCATGGGGTCGTCGTCGGTGACGATGCGGTCCAGGACACGACGGACGAGGCCGAAGTGCATGACCTCGCGGCTGGACGTGACCATGGCCTCGTCGGTGGCCTCCTGGTGGAACGGGTCGACGCGCGTGTGGTTGTCCACGTCGGCGCCGGCGGCGTCGAAGGCGGCGTTGAGGGGGTGGTTCACGGCGAGGCCGGGCACGGGGAAGATGTTCCAGCGGGCGTAGCCCGACACGGTGCCGGCGCGGCGGTCGCGGTAGAGCATGGACAGGCAGGTGGTGTGCTTGCCGCTCTCGAGCCCGAGGCCGGTCACGAGCACGATGGGGCGCTCCGTGGCGATGCGGGGGAAGCGCCCCCAGCCGTTGGGCCCCACGACGGTGTCCAGGTCCGTCGGGAACCCGGGGATCTCGGGCTGGGTGTAGACCCGCGCGCCGAGCACCTCGAGGCGGTCGCGGAGGTTGCGCGCCTCGCGCTGGCCGTCGAAGCGGTTGATGACCACGGCCGACGCGTCGAGCCCGAGGCTCTTCCAGCCCTCGACGGCCTGCAGCACCACGAGCTCGGCGGTGCGCCCGCCGTCGAGGCTCGACTGGACCTGGCTCTCCTGGTCCAGGGCCCGGGCGTTGACACAGATCAGCACCTGCAGCTGCTCGCGCAGCTGCTGCAGCACCGCGACCTTGGCGTTGGGGTTGTAGCCCGGCAGCACGCGAGCCGCGTGGCCGTCCTGGGCCATGCGCCCCTCGAACTCCAGGTAGAGCTTGCCGTCGAAGAGATCCAGGCGTTCGCGGATACGCTCGGTCTGGGCCTCGATGTAGCGGGCGGTGTCGAAACCGATGGTGGTCAAGGGCGGGTCCTCCGGCTGAACTGGCCGGGGCCCATCTATATCACGTCGCGGAGCCCTGGAGCAGATGGTTGTCAGCCCCGCCCCAGCAGCGTATCAAGGAGCCATGGAGTACCTGGTCAGACTCGTGATCACCGGACTGGGAGCGTGGCGGCGCCCGGCGCTGGGGCTGTACGACGAGTCGGTGGTGCCCATGCGCGTGTGGCCCACCGATCTGGACGTGTACGGCCACATGAACAACGGCCGCTATCTCACGATCATGGACTTCGGCCGGACCGACATGCTGATCCGCTGCGGGCTGCTCCGAGAGTCGTTCCGACGGCGCTGGTCACCGCTGCTGGGGGGCGCGACGATCCGCTACCGTCGATCGCTGACGCCGCTGCGCCGCTACCAGCTGCGTACGCGCATCATCGGCTGGGACCACAAGTGGTTCTACTTTCGTCAGCGTTTCACCCGCGGCGACGAGATCATGGCCACCGCCCTGGTCAAGGGGCTGGTCCGCCACGGCCGCGACCTGGTCCCCCCCACCGACCTGTTCGCCCTGATAGGCGGGCCGCCCGAGCCGCCCGATCTGCCCACCGAGGTCACTCGCTGGATCGAGAGCGAGGCCGCACTGTGCGGGTACGAGGAGCACCCATGAGCGATGCAGACCGCAAGGCGGGCCGCTACAGCCGCATCCGCGATCAGCTGACCGTGGAGCTGGCCAGGTGCGACGAGCTCACGGCCCGCATGGCCACGGCCGTGGCCGTGCTGCACCACAAGCAACCCCACTTCTTCTGGACCGGGTTCTACCGTCTCGTGGGCAACGAGCTGATCGTGGGCCCGTATCAGGGTACGCTGGCATGCCAGGTCATCCCCGTGGGCCAGGGCGTCTGCGGGGCGACCGTGGTCCAAGAGGCGACGATCGTCGTGCCCGACGTGCACGCCTTCGAGGGCCACATCGCGTGCGACTCGCGATCGAGCTCCGAGATCGTGGTGCCGTACCGCGACTCGTCGGGCGCCGTGGCCGGGGTCCTGGACGTGGACAGCATCGACCACGGGGCCTTCGACGAGGTGGACGCCGAGCACCTCGAGGCGATCGTGGAGATGGTCTTCGGTACCTGACGACAGCGGAGGTCCCCATGCGGCCCTGGCTCCTGCTCCTCGCCTTGCTCATCACGGCCTGCGACGAGGAGCAGACCTCCGAGCCGGAGCCCGAGACCCCTACCCCCGACGAGGAGGTCGAGCCCTGCTTCGTGGACGAGATCCCCGAGGCCGCCACCGTGCAGTACGGCTGGCAGGGCGACGGCACCTTCGTGGGCTTCGGCGGCCGTCGGGTGATCCCGGCCGGCCCCACCGTGGCGCTCACCGACATGCCCGTGGACGTGGCCGTGCACCCCGACGGGTCGACGGCCTACCTCGCGCTGGTGTCCCGCGGGGCCAGCTCCATCGCCGTCTTCGACCTCGACTCCCTCGAGGTGGTGCAGGTGCACCCGATGAACAACACCCACCCGGGCCTCGTGGTCGATCCGGCGGGTGAGCGGCTCTACGCCGCCGGTGGCGCGCGGGGCACCGTGGAGGTGATCGACATCGCCGAGAACCACACCCTGGGCGACACGCTGTCGATCCACCTGGACGGCACCCCTTCCGGCCTGGCCCTCTCCGAGGACGGGCAGATCCTGTGGGTGGGGTCGTACTACGAATCCGACCTGTTCGAGGTGGACCTGGAGACGCTGGAGGTCACGCGAACCCTGGACATCGACTCGGGCGCCTGGGACCTGGTGCTGGTGCCCGGCCGCGACGAGCTGTACGTCAGCGACCTGTCCGGCGACGGCATCACGGTGGTGGACCTGGATTCGGGCGCGGTGGTCGCGACGCTGACCGCGGACATGTCGCCGGCCGGGCTGGCCGTGTCCGCGGACGGCAGCCGCGTGTTCGCCGCCGTGTCCAACGGCGACGCCGTGGCCGTGATCGACACTGCGAGCCGCCAGATCGAGGCCGAGGTGAACGTGGCCGAGGGTGATCTGCTCGACGACGACGGGGCGCCGCTGCTCAACAGCAACGTCAACGCCGTGTGGCTGGACGACGACGCGGGCCTGCTGTACGCGGCGCGCGGGCTGGACAACGCCGTCTCCGTGCTGGACGCGGACACCCTCGACGTGCTCGGCGCCTTCCCGGTCGCGACCTACCCCTTCGACCTGGAGATGGCCCCGGACGGCACCCTGATCGTGGCCGAGTACAAGGGAGGAGGGATCGACCTTGGATCGGTCACCGCGGTGGACGTGGACTCCCTGGACCTCGAGCAGACCACCGCCGAGGTCAGCCGGCTGTTCTCCACCCCCATCGACCAGTTCCCCATGGACTGCGACGGCTTCTTCCCCGTGCCGCGCCAGGCCGGCCAGGAGACGCCGCTGGAGCACGTCGTGCTGGTGGTCAAGGAGAACAAGACCTTCGACTGCCTGTTCGGCGACATGGGAGACGAACTCGGCGTGGACGCCGATCCCGAGTACCTGCGCTGGCCCGCCGAGCTGACCCCCAACCAGCGCGCGCTGATGCGGGAGTTCAACGTCTCGGACAACTTCCACGTCAACGCCCGCGAGTCGGACTCGGGCCACCTCTACCTCACGTCATCGCACATGACCCACTTCGTGGAGTGGATGTTCGTGGAGACCGCGCGCAACGGCGGGTCCTTCACCTGGCCCATGGAGGCGGCGTCCTACCCCAGCGTGGGCAACTTCTTCACCCACCTGCTCGACCACGACAAGACCATCCAGGTCTACGGCGAGATCGTCGGCATGTTCGAGACCGCCGAGGACGGCACGCAGGTGTTCGAGTACTCGGACCTGGACTACCCCGGCGGGCCGTTCTACAGCTACGGAGCCACGGACGAGGAGCGCGGCGCCTACATCGGCGAGGAGCTCGCGGACGACGGCCTGGCCGACTTCACGTTCATCCTCTTCCCCAACGACCACACGGCGGGCACCACCGTGGGCCTGCCCACCCCCGAGTCCATGGTCGCGGACAACGACCGCGGCCTCGGCGTGTTCATCGAGGCCCTCTCGAACTCCGACGAGTGGGCCTCCACCGTCGTGTTCGTGCTCCAGGACGACCCCCAGGGCTGTGACGACCACGTCAACGACTCGCGCAGCCCCCTGTTCGTGATCAGCCCCTGGGCCAAGCGTGGCGGTTACGTCAGCAAGGCCAACGCCGACTACCCCTCGGTCTTCGCCACCATGGAGCGCATCCTCGACGTGCCCCCGCTCGGCCGCGCCGACGCCGCGGCCGCGCCCCTGTGGGACTTCTTCGTGCCCGAGCCCGACCTCACCCCCTTCGAGGCCCGGGAGCGCGTCCCCGAGGAGATCAACGGCGCCGACGCCTTCGGCTCCAACCTCTGCGCCCACATGGACTTCACCGGCCCCGACCGCAGCCCCGAGCTCACCCCCCTGCTCGACGCCTACATGCTGTGGAAGATGGGCCGCATCACCCGCCAGGAGGCCGACCGCCGCCTGCACCGGCCGCGCCTCGACCTCGACGAGGAGGCGTGGGAGGAGCTGGAGGAGGAGGCCGAGGAGGAGACCTATGCCTACGACCTGGCGTGGGAGCGGTACGTGGCGTGGTGCGAGGAGCGGGGGCTGGAGAGGCCGGAGCGTTTTGATCCTCGCGCGGGACGCTGACGCCGCCTCACTCCCCCGCCCGCAACTCCTCCAGCCGCGGTCCCACCTCGGCCGCCTCCGCCGAATCCGGATACCGCTTCAGCAACCTCTCGTAGCACTCGATGGCCCGTTCGAAGATCCCCTCCTGGTCGTACAGGGCGCCCGCGGTGCGCTGGTAGTAGGCGGCCTGCTCGTGGTCGGGGTAGGTGTCGACGAGCTGGACGTAGAGGGCGGCGGCGCCGGTGTACTCGGCCTTCTCGTAGCGGAGGTAGGCGGCCTGGGTCATGGCCTCGGGGGCGAGCTCGCTGTCCGGGTGGCCGGTGTACAGGCGACGCAGGGTCATGGCGGCGCGGGAGCCGTTGCCCGACTCCCCGTGACAGATGGCGGCGTTGTACATGGCCTTGGGGGCGAGGTCGCTGTCGGGCGCGTCGGTGGCCACGGCGTCGAACAGAGGGGCGGCGGTGCCGGGATCGCCGGCCTCCCACACGGCCATGGCCTGGTTGAAGCTGGCGGTGGCGCGGGAGGCGCGCAGTACGTCGGCGAGGGAGGGGTGGGCGGAGAGCAGGCGGGACTCGCCCAGGAGCTGCTCGACGACCTCGAGGGCGCGGTCCCAGTCCTCGGCCTCGAGGTGGATCTCGGCGGCCAGGGCGGCGCAGGCGCTGGCCTCGGGGCTGGCGGGGAGACGCAGGGCGGCGGCCACGAGGCCCGCGGTGGCGTCGTCGGCCTGGCCCCGGTCCGCGAGGACACGGCCCGCGGCGAGGGCGTACTGGATGCCGTCGGAGTGGCGGGGGTAGCTCCGGGCAAAGAGGTCTGCGAGCTGTATCAGCCCATCCTCGAAGGCCGCCGTGTCGTCGCCGCCCCTCTCCAGCCCCTTCTTTATCTCGTCCGCGGCGAGGCGGCCTGCGCGGGCGCCGAGTTCCCGACCGGCCTGGTCGTCGACCACCTCGAGGAAGGTGGCCAGAGCGTCCTGGCCCCTCCCCTGTTCGTGGTAGACCGAGGCCAGGGCGAGACGCATCTGGGGAGCCTTCGCAGCTCCTTCGTAGTGCTTCAAGTAGGTCTCGTACAGCCTCTCGACACCCGGACCAGGCACGCCGTGAACAGGGCCCTCGTCGAGAGCGCGCTGGTGTATCCGGCCGATCGCATCGCGAACAGCCTCCTCGATCCGGACACCCAGCAACCGCGTCTCGTCGTTGCTGGGCTGCGCCTGCATGAAGTCGGAATCCGGGCCATGGTCGAGCATCAGCCCCGCTGCCGAGCTGCTCACCGCCAGCCAATCGTCGCGTTCGTACGCGGAGTCCAGACGACCGAGCCGCCACAGCGGGGCGTCGGAGTGGTCCGGCCAGGCGTTCAACAGCGCCGCGAAGTGCTCGTCGGCTTCCTGGTGAAGTCCCTCGGCCATCAGCGCGCTGGCCACCTCGAACACCACCCCGGCCGCGTCGCCGCCCGTCCCCCGGCAGGCCGCCTCGACCGTGGTCTCCGCATCCCCGAGCTCGGCGGCCATGGCCACCAGGTCACCCCTCGCCGTCGTCCGCTGCCCTGCATCCAGCCCGTCAGGTTCCGCGAGCAGGATGGCGAGCACGTCGATTCCGCCGGCCACGTCGCCGGTCTTCTGGTGACACCACGCCAGGCGGTAGCGCGGCTGTGCAGCCTCGACGCCTGTGAGGGCGTCGGCCGCGCCCCGGTAGTGGATCATGGCCACGTCGTACTCGCCCGCGGCATAGGCCTTCTCGGCGAGTGAGTAGCGGGCCAGGGGCACCTCCGGTTCGTCGGGGTACTCGTCGAGGAACCGGGTGAGGAAGTCCGCTCCAGCCGAGGGTCGATTGAGGGCCAGGGACGCCTTGCCGGCGACGAAGAGGGCCCTCGGCCGATCCCGGTGGACCGGATCGGCGGAGATCTCCTCGGCGACCTCCACCGCGCGGGTGAGGCAGCCGCGGCTCCAATCATCCCGGGCGACGGGGTTGGTCAGGCGGCTGTCCGAGGGGAAGCAGCGCTCGACGAGGCCCTCCATGAGCATGCCGAGGAGTTCGGCGCGTTTGGCAGGGTCCTGGGTGCGGCCGAGGTCGCGCTCGAGGGCGTCGATGTCGGTCTGGGTGACGTCGGACGCGGCTGCGGGGGCCGCGGCGAGCGCGAGGATCGCCAGGGCGAGGACGAGATCACGCGTCGAGGGCATGGCGCAGGACCTTGAACAGCTCCGGAAAGCGGATGGGGCGGACGGTGGCGGCGGCGATACCGAGGGAGGCGAGGGTGGCGTCGTCCCAGGCGCGGACGCCCGGCAGGCGGGAGCAGACCACGACGGGGGGGGTGTCGGGCTTGCGCAGGACCGCCTCGAGGAACTCGAAGCCGTCCATCTCCTCACCGTCGAGATCCATCAGCAGCAGGTCGGGGGCGACGTCGTCCCACTGGCGCAGGGCCTCGCGGCCGTCGGCGATCTGCACCAGCTCCCAGCCCTGCTCGGCGAGGTAACCGCCCAGCAGGTGGCCGAAGCTCAGCTCGGCGTCCAGGAGGAGGACTCGCAAGGGGCTCAGTCCAGATCGTCGTGGTAGGCCTGCTCGGCGCGGCGGAGCTTCCACTGCTTGATCAGCAGGATCGCCACCATGGCCAGCAACAGCAGCCCCAGCAGCACAGGCCAGTAGTACCTGCGCACCGGGCCGTAGGCGGAGTCGCGCACGGGCCGCTGGCCGAGCATCTCGATCTCCTCGACCGGGATCACGGCGAGGTCGCTGCACGAGGCGATGCGGGCGACGCGGCCCTCGAGGCGGTCGAACAGAGGGCTGCCGTCGAGGCAAGGGCCGACGCGCTGGAACAGGGTCGGGTCCACGGCGTAGGCCACGAGCGCGGCGCGGTCGCGGTTCCACGGCAGGCGCATCTCCTCGATGTAGGAGACGTCTGGATCGGCGCCGAGGGCCACCTCGCCCCCCGAGGCCAGCGCCATGCCCACGCCCACTGGCTTGCGCACGGTGAAGGACATGTCCTCGAGCAGGCCCAGCTGCTCGATGACCTTGGCCTGGGCGCCGGTGTCCACGACCACGATGTCCTTCTCGCCGTCCACCTTGGGGTCCACGTCGCCCAGACGCACGTCATAGGCGAAGCGGTCACCGCGGGCCACGCGGCCCAGCTCTGCGGCGATCCACACGAACAGCTGGAGATCCGACTCGCCGGGCTTGGCCGGCAGCACGAACAGGGTGTCGCTGAGGTCCGACCGCAGGCCGAAGGGGTAACCACCGAAGCGGAGCATGGAGAGGTCGGGGATGGGGGCCCAGTGATCCCTCGGCAGGGTGATGCGGGTGTCGGAGTGGACGGTGCCCCACAGCTCCTCGTGGGTCTCGCCGAGGCAGATCGGCTCTTCCTGGCCCACGAGGCTGAAGCGCACGTAGACGGTGCTCTCGGGGCCCATCTCGTGAACCGGCAGGTCCAGCAACATGGTCTGGCGGTTGCGGCCGTCCGCGTCGGTCAGGGCCGTACCGCCGGCGGCGGCGTCGTTGACCAGCACGTCGAGGCGCGACCGCTCGGTGCTGACCTGGGCGGAGTAGGAGTACTTGAGCTCCAGCCGGGCAGAGCCCGGGACCGGGTGCGCGTCGGGTACGAGCTTCAGGGGGATGGCGATGCTGCCGCCGCGATAGCCGGCGGCCATGACGTCGCTCATCCCGAGCTCGGCGAGGGTGAAGCTCTCCTCGGGCGGGACCGTGTCCTCCCAGCGGCGCTCGTCCATCGGACGGGGCGCCTGGACCGCGTCCACCAGCTCCACGGGCCCGGACGGCAGCCCGCTGGACTCCTCGCCCGCGAGCAGAATCGCCAGCTGCTCCAGGCCGGCGCGGTCCTTGCCCGCCACGGCCAGCAGGGCGCGTGATGGGGTCCCCGGGCGCGGGAGGACCGCCAGCGCGCCCGCCTTGGGCACCTTGCCGGTGCGCAACGCGCTGCCCAGGGCGGCCACCTCGGGGATGTCCGACGCGGCGAGCACGCTCTTGAGTTCGGTGAGCGCCGCGCTGTTGCCGTCGGCGCGGACCACGGCGATCACGTGCCCCGCCGGGGCGTCCTGGATGCCACCCTGGTGCACGATCAGGTCCATGGGCAGCCACGACGCGGAGTGGGCCAGGGTCGAGGCGATGTAGCCCGCGGCGAGCACCTCCTCGGTGGCCGGGTGCTCGGGCATGACCAGCACGATGCGCGCCGGGTCAGGGTCGCGGTCGTCGCGGAACGGATAGGGCCAGCGGGCCAGGCTGAGCTCGGGCTCGTCGGGGCGGTACTGCACGCGGATGTAGGAGCTGCCGAGGATGCGACTCCACAGGCCGGGGTGGTCGCTGAGCTCACACGGCAGCAGGCTGCGGTGGTAGGCCACGAAGGTCAGCGTGTGGTAGCCGGTGTCGGACGCCAGCGGCAGGGGCAGCTCGTGCTCCACCACCTCGCCGGGCTCGCCGTCGAGCATGAAGGTGCCGACGGGCCGGCCGTCGGCCCACACGGTGATGGCGGAGACCTCGGGGATGAGCTGGGCGGAGCGGATCACGTCCAGGTGGAGCACGGGCACGCCGTCGAGCTCCCAGTAGTCGGGGATGCCGAAGGTCACCTCACGCGCCGTCCAGATCCCGACCAGCGACACGTCGCCGCCGTTGCGCAGGTCGTCCTCGAAGGAGAAGTCCCGGCTGATGGCGCCGAAGACGGCGTCATCGATCTCCAGGACGGAGGCGTCCGAGCCATCCGAGAGGTCGAAGGCCGAATCGGTACGGGTCACCTGGGCCGTGGCGAACCAGGCCGGCAACAGGGCGGTCCAGAGGACCGGCAAGACGGGGAGTCCGCGATACATGTCTCTCAACCTTCCCCCTCCGCGGAGTTTCCGACAGTCGGGGCCATTGTATCCCGTCCCTCCTGGGGACGGGGCGATGTCCGGAAAGGCGCGACGCGCCAGCACAGGGCCACGTCCGGGAACAGGGCGACCAGCTCCCGGTTGAGCCGCGGCGTGGGCCGCGGTGCGGCCACGGTCATGGTGGCGGGGCCTGCATCGAGCAGCTGGATGTCCGTGCGAGCCGCCCACCCCGGGGGCAGCCAGCCGCGGGCCTCCTCCTCGTCCATGCGCGAGGGACCGGCCAGGGACACCCCCAGCGACTGGGCCCGCAGCCGCGCGCCCATGCCGCGGCTGATGGTCCGCGTCTCCACGAGGTAGTCCACCGGGCTGCAGGCGGCGGCCCGGCAGTCCGCGATCAGCTCCCGCAGGTCGCCCTGCCAGCCGGGGTACTCGTCCACCGCCGCCAGCTCGGCTCCGTCCAGGCCGCCCACCCCGTGCGCCAGCCCCAGGGGCCAGACCGCGCGGCTGGTCACCGCCAGGGAGGTGCGCACGTCGAGGCTGGGGGCGAGCACGGGCAGGACCTCCACGCCCAGTCGTTGCACCACGGTCGCGCGGACCTCGTCGTGGACCGGGCTGGCGCTCGCCAGCGGCAGCGGCGATCCCGGCTTGGGCGGGCTCAGCGGGACCATGCTGTGGAGGCTGCACAGGCCGTAGCCGATCCGCTGCAGGGCCAGCTTGCTGACCCGATCGGGGATCACGCTGTGGAACGGCTCGTGGACCCGCGCGGCCATGATGGGGGACAGCACCGACTCGTCCATGATGCCCCGGCGCAGGAGCAGCTCCCCCAGGGGCTCGCGGGTCACGGCCTGCTCCATCAGGGCGGACTCGAGCTGCTCGGCGGACAGCAGACCGCGATCCACGAGGACCTCGCCCAGCCGCTGGGGCCGGCCGGGCTGGGCCTGCTCCGACACCAGGCGCCTGTACGCGCGCTGGCGCACGGTCGTGAGCACGGACTCGGGCGCGAACTCGAAGGCGACGCGGGTCTGGAACGCCTCCTCGAGGCGAGAACGCACGGTGGCCTCGGGCGGGGCGAACGTGGCGAAGCAGACCGTGCCGGTGAGGTCCATCGACAGGGGCATCACGTCCAGCTCCTCGGCCTCGGCCTCGGGCAACAGGCGCAGCAGGGCCAGCGGCACCTCGTATGGCTCCATCACCGCAACCGGCATCTCGAGCTGGTCGCCCAGCGCCGAGCTGATGTCGTGCAGGGTCGCCACGCCGGTCATGGCCACCACGTGTCCCAGCTTCATGCCGCTCTGCCCCTGCAGGTGCAGCGCCTCGACGAGGTGGTCTTCCGTGATGCCCTGGCGGTCCAGCAGCAGCTCGCCGAGGCGCCGCTGGTAGGCGCGCAGGACCTCGGGGCTGGGGAACGCGTGGGAGGTCTTGTCCCAGCGGACGGGCTCGCCGGTCCACTTGTAGTGGGCGAACTGCAGCAGCGCCCGCGACGTGGCGAAGAAGTTGATGACGTTGGCCACGAGGAAACGCGGCACGCTCATCATGCCGTGCAGGGTGCCGTAGATGCGGTCCACGGTGGCGAACTTCATGAACACGCGCCAGCCGAGGATCACGGTGTTGGCCATGACCAGCCACCACAGCACCGATCCGGGCGGGAAGATGTGATCGAAGGTCCACACGTTGCCGGTGGCGGCGCCGAGGGTCAGCCGCAGCAGGCAGTACAGGGCCACGCCGTAGGCGAGGATGGTCAGGTAGTTGGTCAGCAGCGCCTTGCGGTCGCGCCACAGGCAGTACAGCACCGGCGCGCGGCCCTTCCAGCCGATCTGCTCCCAGCCCTGCAGGGCGATGCCCAGGACCCAGCGAGACCGCTGCCGCACCGCGTCGCGGAAGTTGTTGGGGAAGAACTCGCGGGTGGCGATGTACTCCTCGTCCTGGATCTGGATCTTGCGGCGCCGGAAGAAGCCGCGCTCCACCACCTTGTCGGTGAGGATGGCCTGGGAGGCGAAGAACACCTTCTTGCCCGCGAGGCAGAACTTGGTGCCGATCTCGTAGTCCTCGGTCAGGCTCTCGGTGTTGAACGCCTTCTGCGAATGGGCGAAGGCGATCTCCTCGAAGCTGTCGCGCGCGAACGCGCTGCCCACGCCGGCCGAGGGGACCAGCCCGCCGATGGCCTCGCGCACCAGCATGTCCTTGAGGTGGTGCTCGGTGAACTCGTCCATGTAGGTGGCGCCCACGAGATCCCGCAGGCGCCGCTCGAGGGGGAACACCGGCGTCTGGACGAAGTCGTGGCGGGGGATCAGGTAGTTGTACAGCTTCAGCGCCAGGGGGTGGATCAGGTCCTCGGCGTCGTGCATCAGCAGGATGTCGAAGCGGCGGCCGCGCCGCTCCTCCACCACCTGGATGCCCTGGTAGATCCAGTTGAGGTTGTCGGCCTTGCAGGTGGGCCCCTCGGTGGGGGTGACGACCTTGTGGACGTTCTTGAAGCGGCGCTCCACCGCGTCCACCTTCTCCTGGGTCGCCGCGTCGTTGCAGTAGGTGCCCACGAAGATGTCGTAGCGGTCCCGCGGGTAGGCCAGCATGTCCAGGTTGTGCTCCAGCATCTGCTGGATCACCGGCGCCTCCTGCCAGGTGGGGACCATGATGGCGATGTGCTGGCGCTCCACCGCGTCGAGGTCCTGCAGCTCGATGCGGCGGCGCTCCTCCTTGAACAGGCCGCGGAAGTAGTACGTCAGGTCGATGAACAGGTCGTCGGCGCCGTTGAGCAGGATGGCCCAGCACACGGGGTGGGCGACGGCACGCATGGCGAGATCGAGGGAGTCGGCCACGTCACCGCCCCCAGGTCCAGGTGGGGATACCCGCGACCCCGGCCATCAGAAGGTGAACCCCGTGGCGGCCTGCAGGCGCAGATCGGAGAAGTAGTGCGGATCGGGCGCGGGGTTCTCGTTCTCGAGGCCGAAGTAGGTGCCGAAGTGGATGCCCAGCATCAGGTCGAACTGGAACGGGTACAGCAACCGCCAGCGGTGGCCGCCGCCGAAGTCGGCGAGGTTGTTCCAGAAGTCGTTGTCGATGTCCTTGAACACCCGCCCCTCGGCCACGGGCTGCCAGGCCACCGGCCCGGTGATCAGCCAGGTCATGCCGAGGCGGCCGCGCAGCTGGGCCATGAGGTTGTGGTCGAACCGGCTGACGTACACCGCCTCCGCGTACAGCTCGGCGCAGGGTTCGACCACGAAGGCCGACCCGAAGCCGTCGTCCACCATGGGAGGTCGACAGCTGGGCAGCTGGATGTCGGCGAACGCGCCGGCGCGGAAGTCCAGCTGGACCCGATCCCGGCCGTCGTCGAGCAGGTTCACGGCGGGGCCGACCTGCGCGAAGAAGCCGATGCGCTTCTTCCACAGGCGCAGCAGCACGCCGCCGCCGAACATGAAGGTGTTGTCCGCGTAGATGAGCGGGTAGCCCTCGGGGCCGCGGCCGGTGGAGGCGGTGTCGCGGCTGATCTGCAGGAACACGTACGGGTCGAGGTCGAAGTTCTCGAACGGATGCAGGTAGCCGCGCACGCGGGCGACAGGAACGAGGTTCGTGCTCTTGTGGTCCTCGGGCACGAAGCGGTGCCAGCCGTAGGCCTCGCCGTAGAACTCACCCCAGGCGGGACGGTACACGTCCTGGAGCTGGCTGCGCGCCTGCCGGGCGCGAACGGTGGCGGCGCGGCGGGCGTCGCGGAAATGCTCCCGGGCGTCCTCGTCGCGGCCCTCCTCCAGGGCCAGGTAGCCCAGCTCGAGGGACACGGTCTGGGGGTCGCCCCCCCACTCCAGCGCGGTCTCGAAGGCGACCCGCGCCCCCGCCATGTCCCCCTCGGCCTTGCGGTCGTAGCCGATCTGCAGCCAGTCGGCGCCCGTGTGCGGGCCGCGGTACGTCGGGTCGAGGTCCACCTGCTGCTCCGGCGCCGCCACCTCAGCCGTGAAGCTCGACACGAGGGGATCGACCGGCGGAGAGGCCTCCTCGGCGGCGGCCTCGTCCTCCACGACGATCTCGGGGGGCGGTGCGGGGGGCGTGAGCTTGCGCGGCGGCTTGCGGCGGCGGCGGTCCTCCCGGGGCGCGTTGCGGGTGCGGGCCCGCGGCGGCGTGGGTTCGACGGCGGTGATCTCGGGTTCCGGCGGGGGTTCCACGACGGGATAGGGCGTGGGGGGCTCCTCCGGCGCGGGGCGGAGATCGCCGAGATCGTCCACCTCGTCCAGGTCCTCGCCGGGGGTGATCTCCGGGGAGCCGCCGTCCTCCCCGGCCCACCAGCACCCCGTCGAGCACATGAACAGCAGGATCGCCACGATGGGCCCGATCCTCGTCAAGCCACGCCTCCTCCGCATTCGGGCCAGCACCTCGAAAGTAACACGCGGGCGTGTGCGCTAGCGAGCCAGGGACAGCTGTCGCAGGGAGATCAGGGCCTGGAGGTTGTCGAAGGCGAGGGCGGCGAAGCCGACCTCGACGCGGGAGTCGGGGTCCAGCACGGGCTGGAGCAGGTGCATCTCCAGCATCCGGTCGAGGAACCGCCGCGCCGTGGCGTGGTCGCCGTGCAGCAGCGCCAGGCGCGCGGCGAGGGCGTACACGGCGCGGTTCTCGTATCCGGTCACCGGCGCGCCGTCCGAGAGGCTGTAGCGCCCCGGGAGCCTGCCCCGCTCGTCGAATGCCGCGCGCAGGTGGGCCAGGGTCCGCTCGCCCCCCTCCCCCACTTCGGCGAGGTGGACGGCGCAGTACAGCACGTGGATGCCGTTGACCTCGGCGCCGGCGGTGCGCACCGGCTTGCCGCCGCGGGCGAGCTGCTCCACGAACAGCCCCTGCTCCGTCTCGGCCTCCCGCAGGACCTCCAGGGAGCGCGTGTAGACCGGCAGCCAGGCGGGATCATGGGGGATCAACATCGCCACGGTGCCCAGGTCGAGGTAGGCCGTCTGCAGCGTGTCCGACGCCCGGACGCCGTCCCCGTCCCAGCTCGCCGCGTCCACCAGCAGGCCGTCCACGGTCTCGTGCTCGAGCACGGCGGCGGCGAGGTCTCGGCCGAGATCGGCCCAGCGCGGCTCACCCCAGAGCTGGGCCCCGCGGATCAGCGCGCGGACCACCTTGAGGTCGTCCACGGACGCGCTGGCCGGGGCCGGGCCGCTCGCGGTGATGCGCCAGCTCAGCAGACCGCTGGGGCCGCGCAGCGTACCCTCCACCGTCTCCACCTGGGCCTCGAACAGCGCGCGGTCCCCGGTCAGCCACGCGTAGTGCATCAGCAGCCCCACGGTCTCGGCGAGGACCTCGTCCCCCTCGACGGAGAGGTGGCCGATCCGCCCCGGCGTGACCGCGTCCTCGACCTGCGCGCGCCCCGGCAAGGCCGGTGTACACAGGGCCACGGCGGCTGCGCACAGCCAGGCGGCGCGCGTCGGCGAGGTTCCGCGTCGTGTTCGTCGCGTCATGGGGGACATCCCAGCTGTTCGCTCAGATAGCTCGCCCGATCGTCGACGAAGACGAGGAAGCCGTCCACGGCGACGTCGAAATCGGCCGCGCCCTCGTTGAGGTCGTTGGGGTCCTCCTCGACCACGGGGCGTACCGTCTCGGCCAGCCCGGCGGCCATGTCCGGCAGGCGATCGGTCCAGTACTCGCCGGCGAGCTTCTCACACAGGCGCTGGTCGAAGGCGGCCTGGCAGTGCGGGTGCCCCAGCACGAGGTGGATCAGCAGGTTCGCCCACAGGGGGTCGGGGTAGCCGGCCTGCGTGCCCTCCGGGATCACGCCGTTGAGCCACCACACGTCGAACACGAGGTCGTCGCAGATGTTGTTGAGGTCCACCTCGTCGTAGACGCAGCCGAAGGTGGTGTCCACGTCGTAGGGATAGACCTCCCACTGCGGCCCGAACTGCTCGTCCCGCTGCAGCGAGATGTGGTAGTTGGCCGCGACGTGGTCGCGGTTCTGCAGCAGCGCCATGATCGCCAGGTAGGTCACCTGGGCGTCCACGTCCACGGCGCCGGCGGTCCGGTCCAGCACGGTGGGGCCGGACGTGCCCGAGTCGACGTAGTCGAGCCACAGCACGTCCTCGATGAGCTCGATCAGGTCCGAGTAGTCGTCTGGATCGCCGGTCTTCTTGTTGTAGAGCACGTCGTCGTCGAACACCGCGTACTCCTCGGCCGAGGGCATGGGCATCAGCGCGCCGTGGGGCGGCGCGTGCTCGGCCTCGTACGTGGAGCCGTTGCGATCCCGGCCGTGCAGCTCGAGGAACCTGCCGCCGGTGCGCTCCATCTCGAGCATCAAGCCGTACACCTCCCCGTTGACCAGCAGCCGCACGTGGCGCGTGCGCGGCGTCGGGATGGCGCTGAGGCGGCGGAAGGACTCGTAGCCGAGGTACGTGCGCAGGTACGTGGGATCGTTGTACTCGGCGCGCAGGGTGATCTTGCGCGAGTAGCCGGGATGGTCGAAATCCTCGGGGAAGCGGATGCGCAGCGACTTCTTGGGATAGACACGGGAGGTGGAGCCGTAGGGCCGCACCTCGCAGCCTTCGTCGTACACCGCGTCGCCCACGGTCAGCGTGCAGGGGAAGTAGTCGTCCTCCCACCACGCCTCGTGCAGGGTCTGCCAGTCCTCGTCGTCCACGGTCAGCTCCCAGGTGGGCACCTCCAGCGGCAGGCAGGCACCGCCGCGACAGGTGAGCCCGTCGCCGCACTGGAACGACTCGGTGCACGGCCCGCAGCTCCCGTCCGGCAAACAGGCCTCCAGCTCGCGGCATTCTGCGCTGGACTCGCAGCCCACACACACGCCGCTCGCGCACGCCAGGCCCCAAAGGCAGTCCACGGGACCGGACGGGCAGGGTTCGCCGTATGCGGCGCCCAGATCCTCGACCCCGGCGCACACGCCGGCGTCCTCCGCGTCCCCGTCGCACGCGACGAGGCCGGACAGCAGCAACAGGGTGATCAGGGCGGCAGGGACTCGCATGGATTGGATGCTCGGGAGTATAGCCCAGCTCGTTGTCCCCACTCGCAGGTGCCGTCTCGTCCACCTTCGTGACAACTTCGTCGCCGGCGTTTCAGGACGCATGGGTGTATCCTAGTAGTCGAGTAGGGGCTCACCTAGATGACAAACGACCGAATCGGAACCTCCGTCGAGAAGCGCGATCTAAAAAAAAAACACAAGAAAACACCGACCCACCCGCCCACCACCCCCGCCCCCCCCGCCCCGCCCCGCCCGCCGCGCCGCCCCCCCCCCCCCCCCCCCCCCCCGCGGCAGCTCGGGGCCACCACTGACCTCGACGCCCTGCTCGGCCTCGTGCTCCGCCGCGCCACCCAGCTGCTGGAGGCCGAGCGCAGCTCCCTGTTCGTGCTCAACGAGGACACCCAGGAGCTGTGGACCACCATCGCCCAGGGGCTGGTGGGCCGCACCATCCGCGTGCCGGTGGGCAAGGGCATCGTCGGGCACGTGGCCGAGCTCAAGAAATCGCTGAACATCCCCGACGCCTACCGCGACGACCGCTTCAACCCCGAGGTGGACCGCGAGACCGGCTTCGTCACGCGCAACATCCTGTGTTGCCCGATGCTCAACAACCAGCACAAGTGCATCGGCGTGATCGAGGTCCTCAACAAGGTGGGCACCGACCCGTTCAACGACTACGACGAGGAGCTGCTCACGGCGCTGGCCTCCCACGCGGCCATCGCCATCGAGAACGCCCAGCTGCACGAGGAGAAGGAGCAGCTGCTGTCCAGCGTCGTGCTGACCCTGGCCGCTGCCATCGACGCCCGCGATCCGGTCACCGCCGGTCACTCCGAGCGCGTCACCCAGCTCGCGCTGAACATCGCCAAGGACATGGGGCTGAACCGCGAGACCACGCGGGTGGTGGAGCTGGCCGCCTCCCTGCACGACGTGGGCAAGCTCGGCGTGCGCGACGACGTCCTGCTCAAGGCGGACGGCCTGTCCGACGACGAGTACACCAAGATGAAGGAGCACGCCACCTACACCCAGCGCATCCTCAGCCGCATCGAGTTCCCCCGCGGGCTGCGGCGGGTGCCCAAGGTGGCGTCGATGCACCACGAGCGCGTGGACGGCAAGGGGTACCCCGAGGGGGTGGGCGCCGACCAGCTCGATCTGGTGGCCCGCATCCTCGCCGTGGTGGACGTGTTCGACGCGCTGGTCAGCTGGGACCGCCCTTACAAGAGCGCCCTGACCACGGAGCAGGCCATCGACGTGCTGGTGGAGGGCCGCGGCACCCAGTTCGACGCCGACATCGTCGACCGCTTCGTCGAGCGCAAGCTGTACCAGGTGGAGCGCCGCGACTACCAGCGCATCAGCGCCGACTTCTCCATCGAGTACTGGGTCATCCCCGACGCCCGGCTCAGCGAGAAGGTGGTCTTCGCCAACACCGTGGACGTCTCTGCCTCGGGCCTGGCGTTCATCGCCCCGACCCACATCCCCCCCTGGACCTTCCTGGAGATGGAGATCCACGTCCCGGGTCAGACCTTCGACCTGATCGCGCGTGTCGTGCGCTGCGAGGAGCTGGGAGGCCAGCGCTATCGAGTGGGCGTGCGCTTCGTCAACCTCACCGGCGAGGTCAAGGCGATCCTCGACTCCCACATCCAGAAGTCGGGCGCCGCCGACGAATAGAGCCTACTTTCGCAGCTCGTCGTGGAAGGCGAGCTTGCTGCCCTCGACCTCGATGACGTCCTCGTCCTCGAGGCGCTGGGTGCCGACGCACTTCTCGCCGTTGACGGTGATGGTGCCGCCCTTGGTCTCGAGGGTCCAGCCACTGGGTCCGCGGGTGACGACGGCGCTGATGCGGGGGGCCAGCCAGCCGGTGTAGACGCGGATGTCACACTCGGCGTCCTTGCCCACCGTGGTGCCGGCCGCCTTGAGGGGGTAGGTCTGGGAACCCTTGGGGGTGGTGACCACGAGGTGGGCGCGCTTGGCCATCTCCATGGACTGGCGGACCTTGGCGAGCTCGCCGGGGTTGAGGCGCAGGGTGTCGGCCTTGGAGTCGGCGAACTTGCTCTTGCGGGTGGCCGAGGCCTTGCGATCGGCAGACTTGCGATCGCCGGCCTCGATCTGGGCCATCGCCTCGGAGGTGGTGAAGCGGAAACCGGCGCCCTTCTCCTTGCGCTCGACGCTGAGCATCTTCTCCCGCTCCTCGCGGGGGAACTCGAAGCGGATGGAGAACTTGCCGAGCTCCACGATGTCGCCGTCCTTGAGCACGTGGGTGTCCGCCCACTGACCGTTGACGAACAGGCCGTTGGCGCCGGCGAGGTTGTTGACGACGAACGACCGGCCCGTGCGCACGATCTCGGCGTGCTGCCGGGAGATCATCAGGTTGTCCAGGGAGATATCGGCCTTGCTCGACCGTCCGATGAGGACGCGGTCCTGGGAGAAGAAGTGCGTGTCGATCACGTCGCGACCGACCATCACGGTGAATCGTGGCATCGTGGTCCCCTGCGCGCCGTTGTCCGCCGTTCGGCGCTGCCTCTGCAGTGATGTTAGCCAGCCCTGACGTTGCCTGTCATCTTCTTCGGACGTCGTCTCCCGCCGCGGCTCCACAGGGTGGCCAGGGCAGCGCCGAGGACCAGGGCGCCCAGGGAGAGCAGGACACCCGTGCCGAACATGGGCGAGCGGTAAGTGAACGAGACGCGGACCGGGCCGATGCTCTCCACCCGAGTGCTGGTGCGCTCGGTCCACTCCTCGGCGCGCCCGTGCGAGGCGATCCACGCGTCGGTCCAGTTCTGATTGATGATGAGGATGTCGGGCTGGACCATGGTGGCCTCGACCACGATCTCGTTGGGGCCGGCCTCCACGACCCGCGCGTCGCATTCGCTCATCAGACACCAGGCCTCGCCACGGTAGCTGGGATTGTCCACGTAGATGCGGCGATCCACGTGGTAGATGCGGCGGCCCTGGACCCACGAGCCGACGGGCACGTCCTCGGGCTCGTAGACCGTGCCGATGCCCGCCTTGAGGTTGGCGTACTTGAGCACGTTGCCGTGGTCGTAGGAGGGATCACCACCGCGCGACTGGCCGAAGCGATCCCCCCACAGGCCCTCCTGGTAGAAGTTCTCGGCCGGTGGGGTCGTGGGCGGGACGCGGTGCGTGAAGCTCGAGGTATTGCGTCCGACGCTGAGCACGGCGGGCCAGACGAGGGCAAGGACGCCGAGGACTGCGATCCAGCGGACGCGGTCCCGGCCCAGGCGCGCGGCGAGGGCCTGAAGGCCGGCGGCGGCCACGGGGCACGCGGCCCACACGACCACGAAGCTGGTGTAGCGGATGGGGCCGCGCATGGAGTGGAAGACGGGCAACGACCACAGGGGCCGGAACAGGTCCACGGGCGCCTGCGGTCCGAAGCTGAACCACAGGAACAGGGCACCCACCACGGCCATGACCCAGGTGCCGCGCGGTGCGGATCGCCACAGCAGCCCGGCCGCGAGGATCAACAGGGCGAGGGGCAGGCCCAGTCCGAGGAAGCTGAACTCCGCCAGGGTGGCGCTGCCCACGTCGTCGTAGGTGCCCGGGGTGGGCACGGTGAAGTTCCAGCCGCGCCACAGGTCGGCCAGGGTGAAGAACCACGCGTCGTAGTCGTCGGGGTAGGACGCGATCTTGCGGAACTGCTGCGATCCGAGGAACGCCACCATGGGCAGCACCTTGGCCGCCGCCATGCACGCGCCGCCCAGGGAGAGCAGGGCGAAGCGCCCGATGTGGGACAGGGGCAGCGCCTTGCGGGCGAGCTCCAGGGCGGTGATCAACGCCAGCGCGAGCATCAGCATGGGTAGCCCCAGCTGGAGCTGCATCGCCCCGGCACCGAGCATCGCCGCGGCGGCATAGAGGCGCCACGGACGGCCGCGGCTCTCGAGGAAGAGCCAGGCGATGAACGGGAACGCCGCAAAGAGGGTGGATTCGTAGAACCCCACGGCCACGCGCGACGGGACCCACCCGGCCACGGCGTACGCACACCCCGCGAACGCGGCGTACCCGGGCCGCAGCCCCCACCGATCGCGTCCAAGCAGGGCCGTCCCCACGGCCCCGAGTACGAGGACGAGCACGACGTTGAGCTTCATGCCCAGCGCCTCACCCAGCAGCAGCGAGGGGATCACGAGGGGCGACAGCGAACCGTCGGAGGGGTGGGCGAGCTGGGGGAAGCCGCCCTGCAGCAAGGGGTTCCAGTGGGGCAGCCGGTGCCAGCGCAGCAGGGCCTCGCGGGAGTAGGCGTCGAGCTTGGCGCTCTCGAGCCAGTCGTGGGACCGCCAGGTGTCCTCGCCCGCCACCGCGAGCGGGTGGAAGAACAAGGGCAGCGAAACGAGGACCGCGGCGACGGCGGGCAGCACCACCACGAGTCGCGCGGGCTCGATCCAGCGACGGAGGCCGGGCGTCGTTTCGGGTCGGATCATTCGCCGCACGCTCCCTGCGGCAGCGCCGTGTGCCGCAGCACCGAGGCCCCGGGCAGCGACGGGCTCGCAGCCACGTAGCTGCGAGCCAACCAGTCCTCGATCTCCGGCAACAGCTCCTCTCCCGGGATGTGGTCGATGGAGAACGTCCCCTCGGTGACCAGCACGCAGTCCGGGGGGGTCGCCCCGAGCGCCTCGACCAGCTCGAGTCGCTGCGCGCGGGTCGCCGCGTCGTACGCCCAGGGGTACGGCGTGGCGGGCGGGCGGTCCGTCAGCCACGTGTAGGTGGCCTCGGACGGGTAGAACCACACGGTCCGCTCCGGCGGCAAGGAGCCCGCCCAGTCCACCACGGCGCGCACCTCCCGCGCCACCGCGGGCTGGAGGTGGATGCCCCGGCTGCGCGGCCGGTCCAGGGGCACGAGGTCGTCGCCGACCAGGCCCAGGCGGCTCGCCGGGCTGCGGCCCGCGCCGGGTGCGTAGTAGCGCGGCGGCCAGGTGGCGAGGCTCACGGCCAGGGCGGCGAGCACCAGCAGGACGGCTGTCCCGCGCCAGGGACTCCGCAGGGGATTGCCGCCACGCAGCAGCCCGTCCACCAGCGCCGCGCCGACGAGCACCGCCGGCAGCGCGCCGTAGAACTGCAGGTGGTACAGGTCGGACCGGCCCACGGCGCCGCGGCCGACGACGACGCCGAAGAAGGCGAGGCCCAGCAGCGCGGCGGCGTGGGGGGACAGGGGCGGCGCATCCTGACTGCGCGCGCGGATCAGGGAGGCGGTCGCCACCGCCACGCCGCACCCCAGGACCAGCCACGGGCCGCTCCCCCACCAGGTCAGGGCCAGGACCTCCCCGACGTGGCCGGGCTGGCCGGGCGCCAGGTAGGCCAGCTCCGACGGCGGGAAGGGCCGGTGGTGGCCCGCGGCGTCGCGGAACCAGCCGAGGAGATCGGGCCACGGCAGCGCCTGGTATCCGGCGCCGGGCAGGTCCACCATGGTCTTCAAGGTGACGGCGAACGCCGTCAGCTCCCCGCGGATCACGAGCACGAGCGCCACGGGGACGAGCACCGCGAAGGCGGCGCCGGCGAGCACGGCGGCCGGGCGCGCCACGGACGCCAGCCCCTGTCGCTGGATCAGGGGGATCGCCAGGACGGCGGCCAGCGAGACCGCGGTGGCCACGCCCACCTCGAACGAGAAGGCCAGGGCCAGACCCGCGGCGGCGCCGGCGGCGATCAGGGCCGCGGTGGGGCGGGAGCGGGCGGTCACGCCGACGCCGGCCGCCACCACGGCGAACGCGCCCAGCGCCAGCCTCAGCGTCGTGGCGTTGAGGTTGGGCAGCACGGGTACGGCGAGCAGCCCGACCGCGACCAGGGCGACGATGGCCACGAGGGGGCTGCGGATCAGGCGGGTCAAGGAGAGGGCGACCAGGGTGAGGCCGGCGAGGTTGCAGGCCCACACCAGGATCCGGTAGCCGAGGATCTCGTCGCCGCACAGGCGCAGCGCCAGGGGGACGGGCCAGCCCATGAGCGGGCCGTAGGAGAACGCGAGGTCGCGGTACAGCGCCCCACCGTCCCGCAGCCCCGCGGCCGTGCCCAGGTAGACCCCCTCCTCGGCGAGGAATCCGAACCGGCCCCAGGGAACCGATGCGATCACGTACCCCACGTCCAGCGCGATCAGCGCCAGGGCGGCGACCATGGCGATACCCGCCCACCGGGGCCACGTCGCGACACGCACACGGCCTCGTCGCCGCATCCACTGCGCCACGAGCGCGCCCAGCGCAGCAGGTGCCGCCAGCGTGAACCAGAGGTAGACGGGCAGCTCCTGAGATTCCGGATAGCCGGCGCGCACGGTGAACGAGATGAGGCCCAGCTCCTCGGCACGTTCGAGCTCGGCAGCGCCCAGGGGCAGCAGCAACAGCAACCAGGGGGCGGCGAGGGCCGCCAGCAGCGCCCCGATGAACACGAGGACGCGGCCCACGCGCGGGCCGCCGCGGCCGGCTTCGACGGCGCCGGCGGGGCTCACTCGCTCTCCTCCAGGGCGCGCGCCTGGAACTGCTTCACGTCCCGCATGCGGATGCCGCCCACGACGATGATCACCGCGCCCACGGCCACCACCGGCGCCAGCAGCACCGTGTGGATCGCCAGCGCCGCCGCCACGGCCGCCTCCTCGGGCACGTCGAACAGGGCGGGCAGGGCCAGCCGCATGGCCACCTCGAACACGCCGATCCCGGCGGGCGCGAGGGGGGTGGCGAAGCTACCCATGAACAGGACCACCACCAGCACGACGCCGCTGAACGGCAGGTCCACACCGGCCGCGCCCAGGGTCACGTAGGTCACGGTCAGGGTGACGCCCCACTCCAGGGCCGTCACCCCCACGGCGCCCGCGAGCAGCGACGGGCGGCGGACGGCCTGGCTCCCACCGGCCAGCCCCTGCAGGATGCGGCCGATCCGGCCCGAGCCCACCTTGCCGCCCAGGGCCTGCAGCACGACGAGGATCACGATGAGGGTCCCGGTGATGCCGGCCACCACCTTGGCGGCCGTGGCCAGCCAGGGGGGCAGCGGCAGGATCCAGGCGACGACGCCGAGCACCACGAGCAGGACGCCGAAGTCCACGAGGCGCTCCAGGGCCATGGACCCCAGCACCTTCACACCGCGGACGCCGGTGAAGCGGTGGGCGGCGTAGGCCCGCACGAACTCGTCGAGGCGGAACGGCAACACCGCGGCCGCGGCGGCGCCGCAGTAGAAGGCCCCGAGCAGTCGGTGGATTCCCACCTTCGCCACGGGTCGCAGCAGGATGTGCCACTTGGTCGCCTTGGCCACCGCCACCCCCACGTCGAGCACGGCGGCCAGCCCCAGCACGCCGAGGGACACCCCCCCGAGGTGGTCGGCCATGCGCCCCGCGTCCAGCCGGTAGAACGCTCCGGCCAGGAGCCCGGCACCCACCGCAACCCACAACAGAACCAGCAGTGGTCGATAGCGACGTCGCATGTCAGCTGCTGCGAACAGTCTAGGGTAATTCCGCGGGACGCGCCCGGTGGGCTCAGTCGGAGAAGAGGCGGACGGCGATGGCGTAGAGGCCCTCGATGGGGTCGCCGTTCTCGTCGACCATGGGCTGCGAGTCGACCACGGCGAGCTCGAGGGTCCCCTCGGGCAGCAGGCCGTCGCCGAGGCCGCCGAGCAGGTCGGCCAGGTCCAGGTCCACGAAGCCGCCGGCCAGGGTGATCAGCGAGCCGATGAGGTCCGCGATCCCCTCGATCACCTCGGCCTCCTCCCAGTCGTCGGTGGTCTCGTACTCCTCCACGACGCCCTCGGGGACCTGTATGTCGAAGTCCAGCGCCGTGCCGTCCTCGACGGCCAGGCCGGCCTCCACGGCCAGCGACGCCTCGAGCCACTCCTCGCAGCTGCCGTCGATCTCCACCTCCACGTCGAAGCGCAGATCGGGCAGGTAGAGCACGGCGAGGGGCTCGACCCCCTCCTGGAACCGCACCACGTGGGCCGTGCCGGGCTTCAGCGAGACGCACCAGCCTTCGTTGTCGGGGATGTCGCCGCCGCCGGGCAGGGCCTCCATCGCCGTGCCAATGACCGCGCCGAAGGTGCCGCCGAGCTGGAGCTCCTGCTCGAGCAGGTCCATGGCCGTGTCGGTGATCATCGCGTCCACCAGCGCCTCGTGCACGGCCAGGGCGAGGTCGGCGTCGTCCACGTCGGCGTCCTCCGGGGCCGCCATGAGCAGCGGGTCCGCGGCCACGGCGCCGTCGAGGTCCATCGCCAGGGTGACGGCCGGGCCCTCCACGTCGGCCCAGAGGTCGGCCAGGTCGATGGCCACGCCCGTGCCCAGCAGGTCGAACTCGGTGGAGAACGGGCCACCGAGCTCGAGCGTGCCGTAGGAGTCGAGCACGTAGGACAGCAGCCACTCGGCCAGCGGCTCGGTGACGTAGTCGTTGGCCACGTCCAGCAGCCACTCGACGATCCACCCCTCGAGGACGCCGAACTCCATGTCCGCCTCCCCGAGATCCACCGCCGCGTCGGACAGGCTCAGCCAGATGATCCCCGCCTCGTCGAGGGTGGGAGTGGCCAGCGCCGTGAGGGTGACCTCGTCGAAGCCGAAGACGATGGGAAAGCTCCAGGAGCCGCCGAGGGTCACCAGCAGCTCGTAAGACAGGGACAGGTCGTTGAGGGTGGCGGTGACGTCCACGCCCGCGTCCGCCGGGGCGAGGATCACGTCGGTGTCATCGTGGGTCAGTCCGTCGGGCGTCAGCGACAGGTAGTCGAACTGCACCGACGGCAACCCGGCCTCGAGGCCCTCGGCCCAGCCCGCGCCATCGATCACCGAGCCCAGCACGGGTCCGAGCCGGTCCAGGCCGGCGGGCAGCAGCCGGGCGGTGGCGCCGCCGGTCCAGGTCTCCGCGGGGGGCGCGCCGGCGAACACCGGCGTGCGCCAGGTCTCCTCCTCGTCGCCGCTGCGCGCGAGCACGTCGAGGTTGCGGTAGGCGTGATCGAGGGCCACCTCCACCGCGAACGTGCCGTCCTCGGCCACCTCGGCGACCTCGTCCTCCACCCACAGCTCGGCGCTGGGTGGGACCACGGTGCCCTCGACGACGATGGCGTCGCCGTAGGCGAACTCGCCGTACGCAGGGCTGGTGACCGCGAGCTCCAGGGGCGGCAGCTCCTCGTCGGGATCGGGATCCGTGATGCCGTCCTGAGGGTGTTCCACGATCTGACCGGGGCAGCCGGCGAAGAGGGCGAGGCCGGCGAAAGCCCAGAGGGTGCGGTAGATGGCGGTCATGAGGGCCTCCCGGGGAGGTAGCGTACCAGCGGACCGGCGTTTTTCTAGATGAAATCGCGCTGGCTGCGGCCCTGGCTGACAAAGGCGGTGAGGCGGGCCAGCCCCTCCACCACGTCGCCCGGCGTGCGCGCCAGGGTGGCCAGCCGCCGACGCATGTATTGCGGGCGCAGGTAGAAGCGGCGGTAGAACTCCTGCTCCCACTTCAGGTACTGGGCGTGGGTGGGGATACCCGACTGCGGGAGGGGCTCGCAGCGGGTGGGGTCGAGGCTGAACTCCAGCTGGTCGCGGTGGGTGCGGAACAGCTCGGTGCCGGGCCAGTACTGGATGCGCGTGACGATCACGTAGTCCGGATCGAGCTCCAGGGCGAGCTGGATGCTGGCCTCCACCTCGAAGCCGGTCTCTCCGGGCGCGCCGACGATGAAGAACGCGCTGACCTCGATGTCGGTGCGGCGGATGCGCGCCACGGTACGGCGGATGTCCTCCACCGTCAGGCCCTTGCGGTACAGGTCGAGGATGCGCTGCGAGCCGCTCTCCACGCCCACGTAGAGGCGCCGGCAGCCGGCCTCGGCCATCCGCGCGAGCAGCTCCTCGTCCAGCTGCTTCAGTCGCGTCAGGGCGGTCCAGGTGACGGGCGGCCCCTGCCGCAGGCGTTCGCACAGGTCGAGCACCCGCTTGCGGTCGACGGTGAACGTGTCGTCCATGAAGCGCACGTGGTGGACGCCCAGCCGGGCCAGGGAGGTCACCTCGTCGGCGATGCTGGCCGCGGATCGGTAGCGCACCTCGCGGCCGTAGGTGCGCACGCAGAAGGTGCAGGGGAAGGGGCAGCCGCGGGCGGTCATGATCGCACCCACCGGCCGCGGCATGAACGACTCGCGGTAGGCGTCGAGGGGTACCAGCCCGTGGTCGGCCCAGGGCAGGGCGTCGAGGTCCTCGATGCGCCCCCGCGCCGGCCCCACGGCCAGCTCGCCGTCCACGCCCAGCGCCAGCCCGGGCAGGCCGTCGAGGTCGTCCCCGCCCTCGACGCGTTCCAGGATCTCCGCGAACGTGTGCTCGGGCTCGTCGAGGAGCACACCGTCGCACGCGCCGGTGGCGAGCACCTCGCCGGGCAGCTGGGACGGCAGGTGGCCGAAGCAGAACACCCTCGCGGCAGGTAACGCGGATCGCAGCTCGGCCAGCGTCCGCAGGTCCTCGCCGCAGACCTCGAAGCCGACCATGGTGACCACCACCTGCGGATCGAACCGCCGCGCGCGCTCGACCGCCGCAGCCAGGTCCAGCTCCTCGGCCACGCAGTCCAGCAGCAGCACCGAGCTCCCGGGACGCCGGCCGGCGATGGCACCCAGCCCCATCAGCTCCAGCGGCGGGACCAGGAAGTTGGGGGCGTAATAGGAGGCGACGTACCGCCGCATCAACCGGGTGCGCGCAGGCAGGTTGATCAGCAGGACGCGCATACGGGGCTACTTGCCGCGGCGGCGGACCGTGCGCACGGCGTGCTGCACCAGCCCGCCCACACCCAGCGCCAGGCCCAGCGGGATCAGGGCCGCGGCCCAGGGGTAGCGAAACGCGGTGCGGGCCGCGCTCTTGACGCGGGACGGCTTGTCAGACCTGGACATCGTTGGCCACCTTGTCGCGGAGTTGCTGGGCCAGATCGGCCACCACCAGCCCCTGCTCGGAGAAGTGGTCGTGCACCACCTGCCGCAGCAGGGGGTACTTCTCCTTGCAGTACTGCTCGGACTCGCGTTCCCGCGTGCGCGGCATGAGCCGGTAGAACATGCGCCCGTACACGTCCGCGGTGACGCCGAAGGGGCAGGTGCCCTGAGTGTCGAACAGGATGAACTGCTTCTTGAGGTTCTTCTGCCCCTCGATGCCCATCTGCGCGAGGCGGTTGTCGGAGCGCGACTCGTCGTAGATGGGGGAGCGGTGGTGGATACCGAACTCCTCGAGGTAGTACTTCCGGTGACGCTGGAGCACCGACGGCAGCTGCTCGGGCACGGTGGACTGGTCGGCGATGGAGCCGTCCACCAGGTAGGGGACGCCGCTGGCGAGGCAGTGGATGATGGCCCTCGCGTGCATGGCCATGCGGCACCCCAGGCAGACCAGCGCGCTCATGTTGAAGCCGTACTCGCGCAGGTCCCGGCCGGTATCGGACCACAGGATGCGACGCGTGGGCTCCACGTTGGGCAGGTACTCGTGCCTGACGCGATCGAGGCCGTAGTGATCCTCGAGGCGCTGCGCGTTGTTGCGCGCGTTCTCCATGAACAGCACGAAGCCCGGGTTGAACGTCAGCAGCGTCACGTCCCGGCCCTCCTCCAGCATCAGAACGGCGGCGAGGGTCGAGTCGGTGCCACCTGAGAACAGGATGGCGGCGGGGGCTGGTTTGTCGGTCATGGACGCGCTCCACTCGAGGGACCCTATCCATATAACAGCGATCCGCGCGATCCGCACCTATGCGTCGCGCGCGGCTCAGGGAGCGGCCGCGCCCAGGAGGCCTTCGCGCACCACCGCGTCGGCGATGACCTGCGCGTACAGCGCGTGGCCCGCGGGGCGGGGGTGGCAGTCGTCGAAGAACAGGTCCTCGCCGGGCACCCCGTCCACGGCGGCGGCGGCAAAGGCGGGCGTCGGATCGACCAGCCAGACGCCGCGGGAGTCCGCTGTCTCGCTCATCAGATCCTCGAAGAGCGTGATCGAGCGGGTCGGCAGCGCGTCGAGATCCCGCGCCGCGATCAGATCCACCGTCCCCCCTTCGCGGTCGCCGCGGGCGAGGCGCGCCAGGCCCCGTTGATGGTGCAGCAGGGACAACATCCAGTGGTCTCCCTCGCGGAGCTCTTCCTCGCCGACGGTCAGGACGGGTTCGACGATCCGCAGCGCCTCGGCCGCGTCACCGCCCTCCCGGGCCTCCTGCGCGGCCTGGGCAGCGTCCAGGAAATCGGGGCGCGCCCCGCGCACCCGGTCCAGGTAGACCTCGTACCAGCTGTTCGGGGGCATGCGCAGGTTGACCGGCTGGACGACCAGCAGCAGCGGGACGCCGGCGTCGCGACACGCGAGCGCCATGGAGGCCAGCCGGGCGCGCGAGCCCTCCAGCAGGACCTCGGCCTCTGCCGGACCGAACGGCGCGTCGCTGGGCACCAGCGGCAGCGCCCCCTGCGGCGGCGCCATGTCCATGGGAGGGCCTCCCCCCGCGGCGCTCCGGCGCAGGACCTGCCGGGCCAGGCCGAGGGTTCGCCAGCGGAGCAACGCCGCGGCCGGGCCCCAGCGGTCCCACACCTCGAGGTAGCGACTCTCCAGGACCTCGCTGCTGCCCGTGGTGAGGACGACCAGGTCCGGCTCGAAGGGGAGGATCTGGGCCAGCACCGCCGCGGACTGCTGCGTGCCGTGGCACACGGCGCCGCAGTTGAGCACCTCCACGTCCCGGCCGGAGAGTCGATCCGCCAGCAGCTGCGCCAGCTGCTCCGGATACGGCCGTTCGCCCCGGGCCGGCTCGAGGAACGAGCCGAAGGTCACCGAGTCCCCCACGACGGCGATCCGGGAGGTGCCTTCGGTCTTGTGCGGCGCGAAGCGGGTCGGTCGGAACTGGCGCTCGTACCGGGGATGGATGTGGACCTCGCCGTCCCGCTCCACGAAGATCTCACCCTCGGTGACCAGGTCCAGCGGCTCGGAGGATCGCGCTTCGCTCAGGCGCAGGCCCACCTCGAGGAAGACGAAGGGTGCGAGCCCCAGCGCGACGAGGAGCACCCGCGCCTTCCAGGCCTTCACAGGCAGCGCTCCAGCGTCGAGCTCCCGTCCAGCTCGCGCCAGTCGCCGCCGGCGAGCCCACCGAGGAACTCGGACTCGGTCCGATAGGCGCACTCCCCCGCGGCCCGCTGTTCCGGCTCCAGCGGCTCGGCGAGCCAGTCGTCGAGGTCGGGAGCACCGCCGGGCCAGGGGCGATCGGGCAGGGTCTCGCGGGCCAGCTGCAGCCCCAGGCCCACGGCGAGGGCAGCGGGATCGCAGCCGGGCACCCCCTGGGCGAGGGTCTCCAGATCGGTCCCGAACAGGTCGTGCCGCCGGTCCATCTCCAGGGCGCCGCGACCGGCGCACATCGCCGGGCGGGCGCTGCGCGGGAGCTCCGACATCACCGAACTCCACGCACAGGTGTCGAGGCCCCTGTGGGGCGCGCCGAATCCGATCCCGAATGCGAGGCGCGCCGCGTCGCAGCCGTCGAGCTCGAGACCGACCTGCGCCAGGACCGCCGACAGCGCGGCGCTCTGCGGCGCCCCGCCGGGGTGCTGCGGGAACAGGGCCTCGCCCGCGCCCTCCCAGTAGAGCGCCCGGGCGCCCGTGGGTAGGGCGGCCGCACCGGAGCGCGCCGCGGCCCACCACGAGCCCGCATCCCGCGGATCACCGAGGACCCAGCCCGGGACGCGCAGGAGATCCACCCGCTGGGTGGGGTGAGCCTGCGCCGCGTCGAGTACCGCCGGAGCCCCCTGGGCACCGATGCGAGACCGCACCGCGTCCGCGTAGCGAAATCCGCGCACGTGTCGATCGAGGTGGATGTCGGGCGAGTCGGCCAGGTCCCAGAACTGGACGCGGGCCCCCAGTACCAGCACCACGGCGGCCGCGATCAGAGCGATCACGGCGTCCACCGAGGGCCGCCGCATCCCCCTCGCCGGGAGCACCGCGCAGCAGCTCGCCGCGAGGAACGTAAACGGCGCCACCGGGGAGAGATACCGCGACTGGATCTCGATCCCGGAGACGGCGCAGGTGATCAGATAGGTCCCCACGCACGACAGGCCCGCGACGAGCAGCACCCGCCGCAGCGGCGTCGCCGAGGGCCACCACCGCGCCACGCCCACGCACGCCATGGCGGTCAGCCCCGCCGTGTAGACCCACCCCTCGGCGCCGGAGGAGTCGCCATCGCTGAATCCCCACCAGTCCGCGATCCCGTGGGTCAACAGGTCGGCGAGGCGGCTGCGCAGCCCGCCCGCGGCCGGCTGCCAGTACTCGCCGGTCCACACGAGGATGAACTGCAGCGGCCGGCCGCCGGCCTGCGACCACAGCGCCCCCGAGTCGGTCCAGCCGATCCGGTAGACCACCGCCGGCAGCACTCCGGCGGCGAGTCCCGCCAGGAACGGCCACCTCGCCGGCAGCAGCCCGCGGCGGTGCGCCACCTCGACCCCGACGGCGAGGCACAGGGCCATGGGGAGTGCGCTGTAGGCGTGGGTGATCGCGAGACCGGCGCACAGCCCCCCGCACAGGGCGCCGGGTATCCGCCACGATGGCCGCCGCGAGGCCGCGGCCACGCCGAGGAATCCTGCGGCGACCAGCGTACACATCTCCAGGTGGCTGGGCCACCCGTACTGCTGCAGTTCGCTCAGCAACGGCGGCGCCAGGCACCACAGGCCGCCGAACAGCAGCGCCCCGCGCCACCCCACGAGCCAGCCCGCGAGGAGGGCGAACAGGGCCACGGTGAGGCCGTGCCACAGCACGCTGCCCAATCGCAGGGCGAACGAGGACGGCCCCAGCGCCGCGAACAGCGGGGCGCAGAACAACCCCTGGGGGATCGCCCCCACCTCGCGCGGCAGGGGGACGTAGTCGGGCAGGGGCGCGACCCTCCCCGTGACGGCGTGATCGGCGAGCAGGCCGAACTCGCACACCTCGCCGATGGCCGGCTCGACGGATCGCGACAAGGTGGCCGTGCGCAGGACGACGAAGGCGGTGGTCACCGCCAGGGCGACGACGACGGCCCGGGCTACGGGGCTGAGGCGGGGGTCCACCCGACCACCCTAGCACCCACGGCCGGGGGATTCCTCCCCGGGAGGATGACAGCTGACGACGACGACGTTAACTTGGGTACGTGTCCAACGATGTGCCCCCCTTCCAACTGATCGAACGCCGAACAGGCACCGATCTTGGCCTGCTCCACCTCACCGCGGTCGCCCGCCGTCCGGTCGAGGACGAGGCCGAGATCGCGGCGCTGTTCCGCAGCCTCGCGGACGCAGTGGCCAATGCGGGCGGTCAGGTGCTCCAGGAGAAGGTCTTCGCGTCGCGCACCGGCATCGACGCCATCGAGCGCGCCCGGGACGCTGCGGGCTCGGACGTACCGCCCACGGTGGTGGTGGCCGAGCCGTGCTTGGGCGGTTTCATCGCCGGCGTCCAGCTCCTGGCCCTGACGGGCGAGGGCCGTTGCGACACCGTCCACGACGGCGGCGCGGCGGTGGGGCGTCTGTGGGAGGGCGACGGCCTGCGCGTCCTCGCCCTCGCCGGCGTACACGGTCCGCCGGACGCGGCGGTCCCCGATCAGATGGACGCCATGTTCGCCCTGGCCGGTGCTCGAGTGGAGGCCGGCGGGTTCGAATTCCACCAGGTGGCCCGCACGTGGATCTACGTGGAGCCGCTGCTGAGGTACTACGAAGACCTGAACCGGTCGCGCGACGAGTTCTTCCACGGCGTGGGACGCCGCAGCCCCGAGAGGCAACCGCCGCCGGCCAGCACCGGAATCCAGGGCGGCCATCCCCTCGGCGCGGCGTGCCACATGGACGTCGTCGCCCTCTCCGGCGACGATCGGCTCGACTTCTCCCCGATGCGCACGTCACACCAGTGCGAGGCCTACGACTACGGCTCGGCGTTCTCCCGCGGCATGACCGTGCGGTTCGGAGCGGACCGGCTGCTGTACGCCTCGGGCACGGCGAGCATCGACGAGCAGGGGCGCACCGTCCACGTGGGGGACGCCGAGGCGCAGAACCGCGAGACATTCGCGGCCGTGGACACGCTGCTGCGCCATCAGGAGGCCTCGTTCGTCGACGTGGTCACCGGGGTGCTGTTCTTCAAGCAGCGGCGCGACCTCGACGCGTGGCGCGCGCTGCGCGACCGGGGCGAGGT
This sequence comes from uncultured Rickettsiales bacterium, assembly GCA_964558555.1. Taxonomy (GTDB): domain Bacteria; phylum Myxococcota_A; class UBA796; order UBA9615; family CAYRNR01; genus CAYRNR01. The sequence goes on from CAZLEO010000003.1 coordinate 73,673, forward strand.
GCCCGACTTCCCGGCCATCGCCGTGTTCGCCGACGTGTGCCGCGACGACCTGCTGTTCGAGCTCGAGGTCACGGCGGTGGGGTGAACCGCCGCACGGCGCTGGTCCTCCCCATCGCGGCCGCCGCGGTGCTCGCTGCCGTGTGGGCGCTCACGACCGCCCTCTCCAACGGTCCGCCGCCCCCGGACGTCGAGGCAACCCCCGACGACGGGCATGCGGCCGCGGGCGACGACGACTGCGCCGCACAGCACGACCCGGACGCCCCGCTACCCCAGCACCTCCGGCAGACGCTGATCGATCCCGATCTGGGGTTCGACATCACCGCCCTGTGGGAGATCAAGGACGTGGACGGCGACCCTGCCCACCACGGCGAACCGTGGGACTGGCCGTTCAAGCCGGACCCGGCGGCCCCGGACGGGCCGTACGAGGAGAAGGACGAGGCCGGCACGGTGCGGATCACCGGCACCCTGAAGGGGGGCAAGCCCGATGGGACGTGGCGCGAGTACGACGAGGCGGGCACCCTGCGACGCTTCGGTCAGTACATCGCCGGCGACCAGCACGGGCTGTGGCGGGCCTGGTACCCCAACGGCGCGCGCCGCGGACAGGGACAGTACCTGGCCGACGCGCCCCAGGGGGTCTTCCACGAGTACCACCCCAGCGGCAACCTGTGGCAGAAGTACGCCTACGACTCCGAGGGATACCTGCACGGCCCCTGGCTGATGTGGGACGACGAGGGCGACGTCTCGGAGATGGGCGCCTACTACCACGGCGAGCCGGACGGCCCGTGGTGGATCTGGCACGCCAGCGGCCAGATGACCGAGGCCATGGAGTTCGACAAGGGCGCCGAGGTGGGCCTGTTCACCGAGTGGGACGAGCACGGTGCCATGATCGCCCAGGGCAACTGGGACATGGGCCGCCCCATCGACACCTGGCGCTGCGTCGAGGACGGCAAGGAGATCGTCATCCCCACCCCGGTGGGCCACCGGCTCATCCCGTCGATCCAGTGTGCCAAGGCCCTGGGCTGGCCCATGCCGGACGTGCCGGACGACCACCACTAGGATCGCGAAATCTGAAATCCTACCTATACTGTTCCACGTGCTTCGTTCAGCCCTCCGACGCTTCGCCTCTTCGCCCCACGCCCTGCCGAACCTGATCGCGGCGGGGGTGGCGCTGGTGGTGGTGCGCGCGGTGCTGGTGCCGTCGGTGTACGTGGTGGCCGTGGCGGTGTGCAGGGCCATCTTCCCCTGGTTCACCTGGCATGAGGAGTACTGGGAGATCGCGGTGTCCACGCAGGTCTGGGCGGTGTGGTTGCCCATGCCTGTGCTGTTCGCGGCGCTGTTCCTGGTCACACGGACCCTGCTCCGTCGCCTGGTGAAACGGTGGCGCCTCACGGGTAAGCGGGGTCGGCCCGCGCGGGTCGGATATGCGCTGGGAGGGGTGGCGCTGCTGCCCAGCCTGGCGGCGCTGGCAGCGGTGCTGATCATCCCGGCGATGGCCTTCGGCCCCGGGTACTACACCACCGGCGGCAAGCGTCTGCAGCGGGACTCGTGCTCCCACTGCCACAGCCCCTACAGGCCGTTCCACTTCTTCCGGCCGCCCGAACAGTGGCAGACCACGGTGAACCGGATGCGCGAACTCGAGGGCGCGCCCGTGGACGAGGCGCAGGGTGAGCGCATCGCCGGGTACCTGTCGTCGCGCCTGTCGTACACCGACGCGTGGATGTTCCGGGCCAGGTGCCTGCGGTGCCACGACCGGTCCCAGCTGGAGGCCACACCCCGTTCCCAGGAGGAGTGGGAGCGGATCATCGACCGCGCGGCGCTCACGTCGCCCTATGCGTTCCGCCCCGACTGGAAGGCGCAGCTGGTCCAGCACACGGCAGACACGCTGGCGGACGAGACCTCCGCGGATCCGACCAAGGTCCTGTTCGAGTCCCGCTGCGGCCGGTGCCACGAGTTGAGCCTGACCACGGCGCAGACGTCGCGGGGCACCCTCGACCGGATGGCGGGCAAGGTACCGGGCTCCATCAGCGGAGCCGAGATCGAGGCCATCGAGGCCTTCCTCGCAGGCCTGCCCGACGACGAGGAGGCGTGGTCCACGCAGTTCCCGCACGACCAGCCGATGGAGGTGGAGTGGTAGCCCGCCGCACCCCATATCCGTGGCTGGCGCTCACCCTGTTGCTGGGTTGCGGCGAGGTGATTCAGGAGCCATGGGGCTACGATCCTCCCACGCCGGAGCCGCCCTACCCCATGGTGGACGAGCAGCCCGGTACCCCGGATCTCCTGCCGCCGATCCCCAAGATCCCGGTGCTCGAACCCTTCCCGTTGCCGCCTCCTCCCGAGGGCGAAGGGGAGGAACCCCAGAACCTCCTGCTGTTCCCCAAGGGTGAGTCCCCGGAGATCCTCGTCTTCGAGGAGGAGGACACCGTCGACGTCCAGATCGACGACGTCATGCTCATCAAGCTGGGGCAATGGGAGGCGTACTACCCCTGGTACGGCTACGTGATCCCGGATCCGCTGTCGGCCGGCCCAGGGGACGTGTGGAACGCCAAGTTCGACTTCAAGGTGGACCTGCGCCGCCTCGAGGAGTTCGCCGGGCTGGTCGAGAAGATCTCCGTGGTGCTGGTGGGCGAACCGGTCTTCGACGCCGAGGGCCACACGTGCGGGCTCACCGCCATCACCCTGTCGTCGGCGTTCACGTCCGCCGGGATCCCCCTGTCGTACTACCAGGGCACGTTGCCCGTGCGGGCCCTCGGTGACCGCGGCGGCAGCCCGTTCGAGGCGGTCGTGGAGTTCGAGGACGACGGCTGGTCCGAGGGGCGTCAGGCGCGCTTCGCGGGGCGCTGGCAGGTGCAGCTCCCCGACGACATCCCGGCCGGGTTCTACCGCCCCCACGTGTCGATCTTCGCCCACATCAAGGGCTCCAACACGCCCGTGGACCTGGGCCACCTGCCCTACCAGTTGGGCCAGTGGCTCGAGGACAACCTCGACCTCGCCGGCCCGTCGGGCTGGTCCGCGGCGACCCTGGGATACTGGCCGGGGGAGCCCATCGAGTTCATGCACGATCCGCAGGTCCTGCCGGACGTGGTGGTGGGCGAACCGGCCACGCCGCGCATCGCCTGGACCGTGTTCCAGGACGTGGAGGGGTACGGGCAGTCCGGTCTGCTGTCGGAGCAGGACGCCGAGCACCTGGGGCTGCTAAACCGGGTGCGGTACCCGACCCCGCTGGTGATGTATCCCGGGACCTACAGGATCAACCCGGGCATCCCCACCCTGTTCCCGGAGGCCGGCCTGGCCGGCCTGTTCATCGGCGAGGAAACGGTGGTCCCGGCCATTGCCAACCACATGGACTTCGAGGCGGGCTGGGCGAGGGCGTCCCTGGTGTCGCCCGACGGCACGCGCACCGACCTGGGCGAGCTCAAGTTCACTGGCGCCAGCATGGCGGGCCCGGTCCTCGAGGACGGGGGCTTCGAGGTGGCCCTCGAGCAGACGGGCGAGTACGCCCTGGAGCTCGTCGGCCGCATGAAGGACCTGTCGGGCCGCGGGTATCGCGCCGGGGGCACCTACCGCTTCACCGTGGCGCTGCCCCTGTCGTTCTCCACGCCGGTGAAGCCGGGCACCAACTTCCTCGCTGGCGCCCGCTACCCGGCGGCCGCCCACGTGAATCCGCCGATCCCGGCGGACGTGTCCATCGAGGTGACCTACCTGCCCAACTCGGACGAGGAGCGGGCGGTGACCCGCGTGTTCGAGGGTACGGCCAACCGCTTCGGCCACTTCACGCCCGAGGGCCCGCCCCTGGAGATGCCCGAGCCCGGCGAATACCGTTCCCTGGTCACCGCCCGCTACGTGGACGCCCGCGGCATGCTGTGGAAGGCGTGCCAGGCCTCGGCGGGGGTGGTCGCCGAGCACACCCCCGAGCTGGTGCTGCACGGCGGCCGGACCTACATATCCCCACCCGCTCCGGACCGCGAGCACTACGGCGGGTGGGACCGCTACCAGCTCGACTTCGAGGGGGGATCGTCGTACCTGGACGAGGAGCTTCTCAGCCAGTTCGACCACGTGTTCCCCTACTACAGCGGCGACACCCTGTTCGTGGCCACCACCTACCCCTTCGAGTCGGTGGTGGGCATCGTGCTTTCCATGGAGGCGCGCAACCGCAACCTCGCCCGACGGCTCGTGGAGGCGTACAACCCGAGCGGCGAGCCCCTCAACTACGTGACCACCCCGCGCTGGCGCGAGCCCACGTTCCTGCCCGACGGCTACAAGTTCGGCGAGGACAACTTCGGCTACTACCGCATCTCCGCCGAGCACCCGGACCACCTGCCCATCCTGGGGGCCAACGCCGAGGGCCTCAACCCGCTGCTGTTCACCGACGACAACCGCTTCGAGGCCTACACCTACCTGTCGGTGATCCGGCCCGGCTTCACGGTGATGAGCCTGGCCTACTCCGGGTCGTTCATGGGGCCGTGCTGGATCGTCTCCCCCAACCCCTACGGCGGGCAGATCAACACCAGCCCCAACGGGGACCTGCCCGGCGACATCTACCGCATCATGGCGGGGCTGGTCGTCAAGGACCTGGAGACGGGCGAGAACCACTACGACGCCTACTCCGCGGCCATCTCCACGCTGCCGCCGGGGTCCTACGCCACGTCCGTGTCCGCGCCGGGTGAGCGGCCGCTGATGGTCCTCAACGACCGCGAGTTCCCCTACTCCCTGGGCATGGACACCTCGGACGTGTTCATGGTCGGCGACGACATGCGCCTCGGCGGCACGGTCATGCCGCCGGTGTCCGCGGACATCTCCATCACCGTGACCAGACCCGACGGGGAGCAGCAGGTGCTGGCCGGCCGCGCCAACCGCCTGGGCGGCTTCGGCGCCCCGGAGGCCGTGGCCGTGGACGAGCCCGGGGTGTACCGCGTGGCCGTGGACGTCCAGCGGGCCGGGAAGCACGGCGATATCGCCGGCAGCGGCGACGGCGAGTTCTTCCACTTCGCCATCCCCGAAGACGGCGAGCCGTTCCTCGAGGTGGACGTGCCTGCCATGTCCGCGGTGGAGTTCGGCGAGGAGATCGTCGTGCCCCTGCTGTGGCCCGATCACCTGGAGAACCCCCGCCTCACCTGGTCGGTGATGATGCCGGGGACGGTGCTGGACGAGGGGGCCCTGGACCTGTCGGGGACCTGCCACGAGCTGCGCTTCGACCCGCGGCGGGCGGCCATGCAGTACCCCTTCATCGACACGGTGGACTACGCCAACGGCGAGGACGTGTACGGCGACACCATCGTCTTCACCGTCCTGTTCGAGGCCGACGCTGCCGAGGGGCGGGTCTACGACGCCGTGCGCGTGATCCTGCGGGGCAACCGCCTGTTCAACCCGCGCGCCCTGTTCGGCGGCGACGACCTCACCGCAGCCGGCCACCCCGGGCACCCCGGCGCGAACATGACGCCGGTGGACCCCTACGGCGACCCCGCCCCCGCGCGCAAGCGCCGGTGTCCGCGGTGAGCCGCCGCGCGTTCGTCATCCTGCTGATCGCCGACCTCGCGGTGAGCGCGGTCGTCCTGTGCGCACACCACGCCCAGCTCCTCGACGAGGTCCCCTACAAGGGTTTCGTCAACGCGAACCTGGTCGGCCTGTCGGCGCTGGCGGCGTGGATGGCCCTGGCCGCCGCCCGCCGCGGCCGCACGACCGCCGGCTGGCTCGCCGCCGCCGTGCTCGGCCTGCTGGGACTGGGCGAGGTGCTGTGCCTGACCCAGGACTGGTTGCTCGCCGACCTGGACTGGCCCCTGGATGTCTACGACCTGGTCTGGCTGATCGCCCGGGGGCTGTTCCTGGCGACGCTGCTGCTGGTGCGGGGCGACCCGCGCCCTGCGGCCGGTCGTGCGGCGGCCGTATGGGCGAGCGCTGCGCTGGTCGTGCTCGCCGGTGTGCTCTGGACGCTGCTGCCCCTGGTCGAGGTCGCCGGCGAAGAGACGGGCCCGTTCCCCGTCCCCATGGTCGTCGCCGATCTCGCCGCGTTCATCCTGGCGGCCGCCGCCTTCCAGCGGGGTGGGATCGGGATGCACCGCGCGTCCCTGGCCGTGCTCGGCGTGCTGGTCCTGCTGGCCACGGACATGTTGCTGTACCGCGACGTGTCGGGCGCGTCGGGGCCGTTCGTGTTCGGCGAGATGGGCTACTTCGCGGGGTATCTGGTGGCGGCCGGGGTCGGGCTGCGGAGGCGCTGACTCAGGGATCGAGGTCGTTGCAGACGCCGTCCCCGTCGTGATCGCCGGTATTGTCATCTCCGATGCACAGGGAGGTATCCGCCACGTAGTGGCGGCTCGCGTCGGGATCCCCCGCGTCGGTCAGCTCGTCCGAGCGCGTGAACATCGCGTCCCAGTCCGGCAGCTCCGAGCCCACCTCCGCGAGATCGCCGGCGTCGATGCAGACACTGTTGGCCGTCGCGCCGGTCGCGACGTGTTTCAGATACGTCCGGTAGCCGACGACGTCGAAGGGATCGGATCGGGCGTCGTTGACGTCGTTGAGGTAGACGTTGTCCCCGCCGTAGGCCCAAAGATCGGTGTCCGCGCAGGTGTGTTCGATGGCGACCACCGGGCCCCCGCCACCCACCCACAGCGCGTCCACGCCACCGTAGATCGCCGAGTTCCGCACGGAGAAAGTGCTCGCCGAGTCGAAGAACAGCACCGTCGTGCCCTGGTTGCCGTAGAACGAGCAATAGGTGATGTCGTAGGACGGAAAGGTACCGATCGTCGCCAGCGCCCCGCCATACGACCCCGCGACGTTGTCCAGGAACGTCGAGTTGGAGATCGTCACCGCCTCGGCGGTGTACACGGCCCCACCCCGGTCCCCAGCGATGTTGTCCATGAACAGGGAGTCGACGATCGTCACGTCACCCTCTTGCACGTAGAGTCCACCGCCGGAGTCCGTGGTCTCGTTGTCACGGACGATCACGCCCTCGATCAGCCCGCCTGTGCAGCCCAGCGCATAGATCCCCGGCCCCCTGTACCCACCGTACCCGTCCGCGACCGTGAGGCCGTCCAGCGTGGCCGATCCCGCCATCCCGACCACGAACTCGGAGTTGTCGTCCTTCGAGCCAGGTGTGCCGTCGTCGTTGCCGAGGAAGTCGCCCGTCAGCACGGTCTCGTCGGTGAGCCCTGCACGGGCTTCGAGGATCAGCTCGTCGCCCTGGAATCCGCCGTACAGGGCGATGTTGGAGAAGTTCGCGACGGAGCCGTTGGCCGCCTCGGGGGCGTACTCACCCGCCGCGATGAACAGGCGATCCCCACCGTCGGCCACGTCTATGGCGGCCTGGATGGTGGTGAACGCGTCCTCCCACGTCGTTCCGTCGCCCGCGCCGTTGGCGCTCCCATCGACGAACCACACGTCGCAGATGTCCTCCTGGCCCGGGTTGTAGCGGTCGTCGCAGTTGTCCGTGTAGGCGCACCACCCGTCACCGTCGAGGTCGCCCCACGTGTTGTCGCCGTAGCACAGGTCGATGTCGTCGCAGATGCCGTCAGCGTCCGCGTCGCCGGAGGCGTCGTCGCCCTCGCACTGGTCGTATGGATCGCAAACGCCGTCGCCGTCGTCGTCGTCCTGGGGTCCGCCGAGGGCGGGGTCGGCGTCGTCGCAGTCCGCCGCCGTGATCCAGCCGTCGCAGTCGCCGTCCTCGGCCACGGTCAGCGAGGTGGGGTTGTTGTCGTCGCAGTCGTCCGCCGTCAGCACCCCATCGCAGTCGCCGTCGATGGCCAGGTACGTGGACGTGGGATCGCTGTCGTCGCAGTCGGCTGCGGTGATCGCGCCGTCGCAGTCCGCGTCGTCAGCCACGGCGGTCGACGTCGGGTCGGTGTCGTCGCAGTCCTCGGCCGTGAGGAGGCCGTCGCAGTCGCCGTCCTCGGCCACGACGTTGGAGGTCGGATCGGAGTCGTCGCAGTCGTCGGCGGTCAACACGCCGTCACAATCTCCGTCTTCCGCCACGACGTGCGAGGCCGGATCGGAGTCGTCGCAGTCTTCGGCCGTGATCGTGCCGTCAC
>CAZLEO010000004.1:0-45752 GCA_964558555.1 uncultured Rickettsiales bacterium
CATTTTGCGGCGCTTTGCGCCGGGAAATGATGCAAGACCAGACTTGACCCCTGAGGCTAGGGTGTCATGCCGGTGGCCATGACGCCGGCGCCGGCGAGCAGCGCCACGTTGCGTCCGCCCGCGGAGATGGTCTCCCAGGTGTACTGCTCGACCATGAGGGATCCGGAGCCGGTGGGGAACTGGTCGATGAGGTTGCCCGGGACGGTGAAGGAGCCGTCGTTGTTGACGATGCAGATGATCACGGCGCCGTCCTGGAACTCGTCGACGAAGGTCATGATGATGGCGGCGTCGGACCCGTCGTAGCCGGTCCACTCGATGGGGAAGTCGCCGCCGGCGATCTGGAAGAACCCCTCGGGTTCGGGGGTGACCAGAGTGGGCATGGAGGTCATGGGCAGGGTGCCGGAGAAGCCGGGGAACTCGTCGCCGGCGGCCGTGACGGCGTAGTCGGTGCTGAACTGGAACTGGCCGGTGGGGAGCGTCTCGTTGTAGCCGATCGTGCCCTGCTGGGACTGGGGCTCGACGTCCAGGGAGATGCCGCCGCCGGAGAGGTTGATGGTGCCGGCGGACTCGGACACGTACTCGCCGGGATCACCGCCGAGGAGCTCGTCCTGGGTGAAGTGGGTCAGGGCGCAGTCATCCATGCCCACGGGGACGTTGGTCAGGTAGCCGGGGGTGGCCGGGGTGACGATGGTGTTGAACGTGGCGGTGAAGGTCACGCCGAAGTCCATACCGCTGGCGTTGGCGTACATCAGCGAGACGGTCCCCTCGGTATCGCCCCCCCAGAAGTCGTCGTCGTCGCCGATCACGTCGTCGTCGTCGTCGTCGTCGCCGGGGTTGGCGGAGTCGTCGTCGTCGTCGTCCCCGCCGCCGGGTTCTTCGGCGGGGCAACCCGTCAGCACGAGTCCCAGGAGCGCGATCAGCGCGGTGATGGTCCGGATGTCCATGTCGTTTCCTCTCGTCAGAAGCTGTATCGGCCCCGCACGTAGACCTGGCTGCCGCCGCCCGCGGGATCACCGAACTTGGTGTAGGTCTTGCCCAGCTGCAGCAGTGCGCCGACGTGCAGCTCGAAGCCGTGGCCGAAGTTGTACTGGAACTCGGGGTAGATCACCGCGGAGAAGCCCTCCCCGGTGAAGGGGTGGAAGTGCTCGGAGACGCGCTCACCGGCGTCCATGTCCCAGTACTCCACCGTGTAGCCGCTGAGGTCCCACAGGGTGAACAGGCGCAGCAACGCGGCGTCGCGCGCGAAGTTGATGTCGATGCCGAACACGAGGTAGTCGGCGAGCTTGGGCCGCAGCACCTCGCGGGCGCACTCCCCGCCGCGGCCCTCGGTGCCGCAGGCGAGCAGGTCGGGCAGGCCGTCGTCGTCGCCGGGCAGCGAGCCGATGACCGATCCGTCGCGTACGGCCATGCCCTCGTCGTACATCCAGTCGCCGGCGCCGAACTCGTCGACCATGCCGTGCACCCACTGGGCGTTGAGCATCACGTGGGGGCCGATGGAGTAATCCAGGCCCAGGGTCCACTTGGCGAAGTTGCGGTCGGACAGGACCTCGGGCTGGGTGCCGCCGGGGGTGCCGTCGTTGTCGTAGTCGTACTCGCCTTCCGCCATGAACAGGGGGATCTCGGGGTTGTAGATGCCCATGGACATGTGCTGGGGGAAGTACACGCCGAGCTCGAGGCGGTAGCCCAGGCCGATGACCGGGATCTCGCCGGCCCAGTTGAAGCCCAGCACCTGGATGCGCGGGTAGCGCAGGTAGGTCTCGGTGTCGATGTAGCCCGACACGCACTCCTCGTCCTCGTAGGGCTCGTCGCGACCGAAGGGGAACGCGTCGTCGTACTCGCACACGTCCTCGGTGTTGAGCGTGCTCACGTTGAGGTAGGGGACGGGGAAGTCCTCGTAGCCGCGGTAGTAGCTCACCGCGATGTCCTGCAGGCCGATGGAGCCGGCGATGCGGAAGGCGAACTGCATGTTGCGGGCGCTGATGTCCGGGTACTCCGGGTACAGGTTGATCACCCGCGTGGGGTAGCCCAGCAGCTCGTAGGACAGGGCGTTCTGGGAGTGGATCTGGTGGCGGAAGTCCGGGTCGTTGAACGGCAGGCGCCCGGTGGCGGCCAGGGCCAGCTCGCCCGACGCGGGCAGCAGCGCGGGCTTGAACACAGGTACGAGCACCCCGGAGAACGTCCACAGGGGGTGGGGGCTGTAGTCGAGCTTGACCATGAGGTTGGCCTGCTGCTCACCGAACAGCAGCGGGTCCTCGAGGTCGTCGGCGTTGAGGTTGTTGGTGGGGTTGAACTGATCGCCCACCCCCCACAGCACCTTCTGCTGGCCCACGCGCAGGTCGAGGCCGCGGAACAGCAGGTCGCGCGCGTGGATGTACGCGGCGTGGGCCTCGATGCGGAACGGGTCCACCGACTCCTTGTCGGTCAGCGACGTGTAACACTCCGGCTCGTCGGGCACGCCCGTGAACACCAGGTCCACGTCCAGCACGCCCTTGAAGCGGCTGACCGAGGCGTTGACCTTGAGCTTGGCGATGTTCTCGTTGCGCGAGAGGCCCAGGGGCAGCTTGTGACAGTCGTACCAGTCGCCCATGCACTTCTCCTGCACGCGGAAGCGCAGGTCGGACTGGATGCGGCCGCCGAAGTCGATCTCCAGGCGCGGTACGTTGCGGCGGATCTGGGGAGCAGCGGGGGCGACCTCGGCTTCGGCTTCGGTCGCCTCCTGGGCGAGGGCCGCGGGGGCGAGGGCCAGGCACAGCAGCAGCGAGGGGGCGAACCGCATGGTCACTCCTGCAGGCTGCGGACGCTGAAGAAGCCCGCGTCGAGGCCGGTGTTGGACTGCCAGGCGGTGCGCAGCAGTTCGGTGGACGCGTCGTTGCGGGTGTGATCGACCATGACCATGGACTCGGCGTTGCAGATCTCGCCCTGGCACGAGTAGCCCGTGCGCGTCTCGGTCTTGGTGTTCTGGCCGTCGGCGTTGAAGTAGCGGATCTCCGTGGGCTGGTCGTACTGCTTGCTCATGGTGATCTCGAGACGGGCGTAGGCCGTGTTGGCCCCCTCCTTGGGGGCCGCCTCGATCACCCACGCGTCGTCGGCCTCGGACAGCAGCTTGCCGCTGTAGGTCTCGCCATAGGTCACCGTGGAGATGTCGTCGTTGGAGAACGTGGTGCCCATGAACGCCCCGGACGTGGCGTGGGAGGCCACCCGCCGGACCTTGGAGTAGGCGGGCAGGTAGATGTACATCTTGGTGCGCGACAGCACGAGGGCCTTGGTGCCCTTCATGTCCCCCGGCGCCACGAACTCGGTCATGCGCTTGGTGCCCATGACCCAGGCCTTGATCTGCATGAGCTTGGACTCGCGCCCGGGCTCGTTGTTGATCACGTCGTACTCGAAGTACTGGTCCTGGGCGCGGGTCACCGCAGCGTCCAAGCGGGCGATGATCTCGTCGCCGGTCAGGGCCAGGGCAGGGGTGGACAGCAGCGTCGCGAGCAGGGCCCCTGCGACCGGGGTGATGAAGGTCCTCATCCTTGTTTTCCTCCGACATCTTCGAGGGCGGCCAGCACCGACTGCTGGCTGTACGCGCCGCGGCGCGCCAGCACGGGGATGGCCACGAAGGTGGTGAGCGCGGCGATGATCATGGCCGAGGCGGTGAGCATGCCCACGTTCTGCAGGGGCTTGGCCTCGCCCAGGGTCAACACGAAAAAGCCCGCGGCGACCATGGCCGCGTTGGTCCAGATGGCCGGGGCGGTGGTGCGGGCGGCCACCTCGGCGCCGGCGGACACCGGCTCGCCCAGCGGCGTGCGCCAGGCCGCGAGCATGTGTACGGCGTAGTCCACGCCCGCGCCGATGATCAGGCACGCCAGCATGGACGTGCCGATGTCCAGGTGCACCTTGGCCATGCCCATGGTGCCGTAGACGAACAGCAGGGTCAGGAAGGTCGGCAGGGTGGCCAGCAGGCCGCTGCTCACGGACCGGAACAGGACGATCATGATCACCAGCACCAGCGCCAGGGCCATGGCCAGGCTGCGCCACTGGTTCCGGGTCACGCTGTGGGACAGGCCGCGGTGCAGCACGGGCAGGCCCGACACGGCCAGGGTGATGTCGCGGGCGGCGCCCGGGTCCTCGGGCAGCAGCTCCAGGTCCACCAGCGCCGAGGCCAGGGACAACGAGAAGCGGCGCCCGGCGTCCCCCTCGGGTAGCTCGAGCCCGGCGCGGTCGACCAGGGCCTGCGCCGCACCCTCGGCGGCCACACGCGTGCGCATCTCCTGCAGCGGCGTGTCCAGGGAGAACACCACGTCGTCCACCAGCAGGTCGTCGTCGGGCAGAGCGAGCACCTCGGCCACGGCCGCGGCCAGGGCGAAGCTGTCGGCGTCCGGTGGCAGGTTGGCGGCCGCGACGGCGATCTGTCGACCGACGTCCTCGGGCTCGTCCGGGAGCTCGGCGAGGAACTCGTCGGTGGCCATGAACGGCAGGATCTCCTCGACGAGCTCGTCCGGCGTGCTGGTCCAGGGCAGGTCGTCGAGGTGCTCGCCGCCGGTCTGCGCGTCGAACGCCACGTCGAAGTGACGGCACAGTGACGTGACGTTGGCCAGGGTCAGAAGCCGCGGGCGATCGGGCCCCTCCAGGGGTTCGTGGGCGGCCACGAATGCCTCCACCTCGGCCAGCACCGCCTCCACGTCGTCGGCGCGGTTGGCGCTGACCTTGAGCTGCAGCAGCGCCTTGGTGCGATCGCCGGTGATCAGCTGATCCACCGTGCGGTTGCCGGTCATGAAGCCCAGCAGCAGCGCCACCTTCTCGGGGGTGTCCGGGACGCGGCGGAAGCCCTCCATGGCCTCGTTGGCCAGGGCCACCGTCTCGGCGGCGTGGACCGTGTCCGACACGAACTCCAGCGCCTCGAGGGAGTCGGCGAGGTACTGCAGCTCGCGCTGCACGGCGGGGTCCTTGAAGTCCCCCTCCACCAGGATCTGGATGTACTGCGAGCCGCCGAAGTGCTGGTCGAGGAAGCGCTCGGCGCGGTCCGGGGGGCTGCCCTCGTTGAAGAACGAGGCGTTGTCCATCTGCGTCTCGACCTGCGTGACGAAGGTGGCGTTGGTGGACGCGCCGATGACGATCAGCACGCCCATGATCACGCGGTGGCGCCTGCACGTGCGCACGACCCACGCCATGGGGTTGGAGATGGTCCAGCGCGGCGGCTTGCGGTGCGGGTTGCTCAGCCGGATCACCGCGGGCACGAACGTCAGCGACAGCACCAGCGTGGTGAAGATCCCCACCGCCGTGAACAGCCCGAACGTGCGCATGGGCTCGATGTCCATGGACAGGAACGACAGCAGCCCCGCCACCGTGGTCAGCCCGGCCGCCGCCACGGTCGGACCGATGCCCACCAGGGTCTTGCGCAGCGCCTCGTCGCGGCCCACCTTGGGCTCGGCGGAGTAGTAGTGCGACAGGATGTGGATCGAGTACGCCGAGCCCACCGCGAACAGGATGATGGGCATGGAGCTGAGCACGATGTTGTAGCGGACCCCCAGCGCCGCCATCAGCCCGTTGGCCGCGGCGATGCCCATGCAGGTGGACAGCAGCGCCAGCAGCGTGCCGCGCAGGTCTCCGAACGTCAGCATCAGGATCACGAGGATCGTCAGCACCGCGTACGGCGTGAGCTTGTCCAGGTCCCGGCTGGTGGTGTCGTAGATCCACGACGAGATGAACGGCGACCCGCCCCAGTACAGCTCCCGGTTCGGCAGGTGGACCTCGACCACCTTCTGGATCGCCGCGGCCGTCGCCCGCGGGTCCACGTCCATGCCCAGGAAGCAGTAGATGTTCACCGCGTCGGCCGTCGGTGAGATCAGGTTCCCGACCACGTGGTCGCGCGACATGATCCGCTCGCGGGTGGCCGCCTCCTCCAGCGGTCCGCTGGGGATCGGGTACACCAGCGGCGCCTGCTCGATCCCCCCGGCCACCGGGTCGGGCTTGAAGTCCTCCACCGACGTGATGCTCAGCGCGAACGACACCTCCTCGATGTCGTTGATCGCCCGCGTCGTGCTCTGCAGCTGGGTGAGGAACGCCTCGGTGAACAGGTCCTCGGCCTCGATCCCCACGATGGCCACATCCAGCCCGCCGAACTCCTCGTTGATCCCGTAGAACAGCGCCACGTCCGGGTTGCCCGGCGGCAGGAACGCCAGGATGTCGTCGTCCTGCTCCACGTTCATCGCCAGGATGCCCGCCACGGCCGCCAGCAACAGCGACACCACCACCACGGCGATGGAGACGTTGCGGCGGATCAATGCGCGGGCCAGGGATTCCATCAAGGGTGGGGGAGCCTCCTCAGGAGGGATTTTAGGTAGTTGGGCGGGGAGCGTCGAGCCTCGACGGGCTCGGTGGGCCGGTGGCTTGCCGTCCGGGATGGGGCTACAGTGGGGACAAGGTGGGTCAGGAGGCTCGATGAACGATCCTGAGGGACGCGGCCAGGGCAGGCCCCTGGAGGATGGGCTCTGGCTGGCAGATGCGCTTCAGAACGTCGGGGCAGCCGTCTCCTTGTATGGACGAGGACGGCGTGATTCGCTGGGCCAATCGCACCTTCTGGGAGCGGGGCGGTCAGGGAATTCCCGAACTCGGGAAGGCGACGATCTTCGACGTATCGACCTATCTCACGCCCGAGATCTGGCCGCGGATATTCCAGAACATCCTGCGCCGCGGCGACGAATTCTACGAGGCCAACCTCAACCGGCCCGGGGCCCCACGGATGGCCATCGAGGGCGTCTCGAGCGCCGTGCGCATCGACGGCGAGGACTACGTGCTGTCGGTGAACCTGGACGTCACTGAGCGGCGGGAGTTCGAGCGATCGGAGGAGCGATTCAAGCAGGCGCAGGATCTGGCGCAGGTCGGGTACTGGGACCTGGATCACAGCGGCGACCTGTTCACGTGGTCCGAACAGGTCTCGAAGATCTTCGGAATCGATCCGACCATCCGCCAGGGGACCATCGGCAACTTCCTCATGTCCGTGCACGCCCAGGACCGCGACGCCGTCTCCGCGGCGTTCGATCGGCACCTGAGCGAGGGTGTCCCCTATGACCAGACCTACCGCCTCGTCCGCTCCGGAGGGCAGGTACGCTGGGTCCACTCGATGTGCCGTACGGAGCGCGACTCCGACGGGCGGCCGGTGGTGTCCACCGGGGTCCTCCAGGACGTCACCGATCGCAAGGAGATCGAGGACGAGCTGGTGTTGCACCGCGAGCAACTCGAGGATCGGGTCGCCGAGCGCACGGAGCGGTTGCGCAACCTCGAGCGCGCGGTGACGGCCAGTCCGGCCTCGGTGGTGATCACCGACCGGGAAGGTGCCATCGAGTACGTCAACCCGAAGTTCACGGAGATCACCGGGTACAGCTTCGACGAGGCGATCGGCCAGAACCCCCGCATCCTGCAGGCCGGCGACGCGCCCAAGGAGTACTACCAGGGGCTGTGGGAGACCATCCTCGCTGGCAACGAGTGGCTCGGCGAGATGTGCAACAAGACCAAGGCCGGCGAGGTCTTCTGGGAGCGCGCCTCGATCTCCGGTATCCGCGACGACGAGGGTGAGCTCACCCACTTCGTGGCGGTCAAGCAGGACATCACCGAGGAGAAGCGCATCGCCGAGCGGCTCGAGCAGGCCCGCGACGCGGCCGAGCAGGCCAACCTCGCCAAGTCCCGCTTCCTGGCCAACATGAGCCACGAGATCCGCACGCCCATGAACGCCGTCCTGGGACTGTCCCACATCCTCGGTCAGACCGACCTGTCCGTGCGACAGCGGGACTACCTGGGCAAGCTCGAGGGATCGGCGCGGTCCCTGCTGGGCATCATCAACGACATCCTCGACTTCTCCAAGATCGAGGCGGACAAGATCGAGCTCGAGGCGGTGGAGTTCGACCTCGAGGACGTGCTGCGCAATGTCACCGACCAGGTGGCGCTCAAGGCGCAGGAGCGGGGGCTCGAGCTGACGCTGCTGCTGCCGTCGCACGTGCCCACGCGGCTGGTCGGCGACCCGTTGCGGCTGGGGCAGGTCCTGCTCAACCTGGCCTCCAACGCGGTCAAGTTCACGGAGAGGGGCGCCACGGCCGTCCTCGTCGATGCCGAGCCCGTCGACGAGGACGATCAGGTCAGGGTGTCCTTTGCCGTACAGGACACCGGCATCGGCATGACCGACGAGCAGCGGCGGCGGCTCTTTCAGCCCTTCGCCCAGGCCGACGGGTCCACCACGCGCCGCTTTGGCGGTACCGGCCTGGGCCTGAGCATCAGCCAGCAGCTCGTGCAGCTGATGGGCGGCGAGATCCAGGTGGACAGCGAGCCCGGGGTCGGCAGCGTGTTCCGCTTCGAGGCCGACTTCGGGGTGTCGCCCGCCAGCCGTCCCCAGCGCCTGCAGCCCGGTCCCGGCCTGCTCGGACGCTGCGTCCTCGTGGCCGACGACAGCGAGATCGCGCGCTCGGCGCTGATCACCATGCTCGAGTCGATGCGATTCGACGTTTTGTCCGCGGCCAGCGGAGAGCAGGCCATGGAGCTGCTCCAGCGGGCGGATCCCGCGCCGGACGTCGTGCTCGCCGACGCCCACATGGGCGGCATGGACGGCCTGGAGCTCGCGCGTCAGGTCCGGCGGAGCACCACCATCGCGAGCAGGCCCGCCTTTGTCCTCGCGACGGTCGTGGGTCGCGACGAGGACTCCCTGTCGGAGATGGAGCAGCTGGCCGACGGGGTGATCCACAAGCCGGTGAACAGCTCGACGCTGCTGGATTCCATGGCCCTGGCCCTGCAGGAGGAGGAGTCCATCTTCCGGACGGTCGGGGATCTCGATCCGGTCTCGGCCGACGACATGGAGACCCTGGACGGCCTGCATGTGCTGCTGGCCGAGGACAACGAGGTCAACCAGCTCGTCGCCACGGAGATCCTCACGGCGGCCGGCCTCGAGGTGACCGTGGTCGACAACGGCGAGAAGGCCGTGGAGGCCGCCACCACCGGCCAGTACGCCGCGGTGTTGATGGACATCCAGATGCCGGTGATGGACGGATTCGAGGCGGTGCTGAGGATCCGCGCGGACGGCCGGTTCGCGGATCTCCCCATCATCGCCATGACCGCGCACGCCATGACCGGGGACCGGGAGCGAAGCCTGGCCGCGGGCATGAACGACCACGTGACCAAGCCCATCGATCCGCAGGAGCTGCTCGGCGCGCTGGCGCAACGGATCCGGCCGAACAGCACCATCCTGGTGCGCACCGGTTCGCACGAGCCAGCACGGCGGTCCGGCGCTCCCGACCCCTTGTCCCTCGACGGCATCGAGGTGGAGGAAGCCCTGGACCGTATCGGTGGGGACGAGGCGCTCTACCGTCGCCTGCTGGACAAGTTCGCACAGGGGCATCGCGACGCGGTCTCGAATATCGACGCCGCCGTGGCAGCCGGTGATCTGGTCGCCGTGCGTGCAGCGGCGCATGCGCTGCGCGGAGTCGCGGCCAACATCGGGGCGTCGGACCTGGCGGAGCTGGCAGAGGCCGTCGAGACGGCGGCCCGCGACGGGGACGCGACCGCGGCCCGGCGGGGCATGGACGATCTCGCGGCAGAACATGCCCGTGTGATGGGCTCCATCGATGCGATCGAGAACACGACCATCGACAGTGTTCGGCCGCACTCGCCCTCGAGCGGGGCGAGCTGCCTGGACACGCTGGTCGTGCTGGCCGGCCTCTTCGCGGACTACGACGCCTCGGCCCTGGACCACCTCGACGAGCTGCTCGCGTGCTCGGACGACGAGGTCCACCGGGACGACCTGGAGCGGCTGCGGAAACGGGTGGCGCGGTACGACTTCGATGGGGCGACGGATCTGCTGCAGAAGATGGCCCGGCGGATGGGCGCGGAGATGGATCCGGACGCGGATGGAGGGAAGGTGTGATGGGAGAGCACAAGCAGACCTTGCTGGTCGTGGACGATCGCCACGAGAACATCGACGTGCTCGTCGGCATCCTGGGCAAGCGGTACCGCATCCAGGCGGCCACGAGCGGCGCGCTGGCGCTGCGCATCGCGGGGAAGTCGCCGCCGGACCTGGTCCTGCTCGACGTGATGATGCCCGAGATGGATGGGTATGAGGTGTGCCGCCGGCTCAAGGCCGACCCTGCCACGCGGCGCGTGCCCGTGATCTTCGTGACCGCGGCCGGGGCCGTGGAGGACGAGAAGAAGGGGTTCGCCGTGGGCGCTGCGGACTACGTCACCAAGCCCGTGCAGCACGATATCGTCCGCGCCCGGGTGGCCACCCACCTGGCCCTGTTCGACCAGAACCGCGCCCTGGAGGACAAGGTCCGCACGCGCACCGCCGAGCTGCACGAGACACGGCTGGAGATCATCCACCGCCTCGGGGTCGCTGGCGAGTTCAAGGACAACGAGACGGGCATGCACGTGCTGCGTATGAGCCACATGTCCGAGCAGATCGCCCTGGCCGCGGGGCTGACCGAGCACGAGGCCGAGCTCGTGCTGCACACCGCGCCCATGCACGACATCGGCAAGATCGGCATCCCCGACGCCATCCTGCTCAAGCCCGGCAAGCTCGACCGCGACGAGTGGACCACGATGATGACCCACACCACCATGGGCGCGGAGATCATCGGCGAGAGCAGCCACGAGCTGTTGCGCTGGTCGCGGATCGTCGCGCTGTCGCACCACGAGAAGTGGAACGGAAAGGGCTATCCCCGGGGCCTCGCCGGCGAGGACATCCCCGTCTTCGGCCGCGTCGTGGCCGTGGCCGACGTCTACGACGCGTTGACCTCCAGACGCCCCTACAAGGAGCCGTGGCCCGTCGAACGGGCCGTCTCGCTGATCCGCGAGGAGCGCGGTGAGCACTTCGATCCGCGCATGGTCGATGCCTTCGTCGAGGTGCTGCCGCGGGTGGAGGAGATCTCCGAGCGGTACGCGGACTGAGCGCCTCGGCGGTTTCGCGGGTGCCGGACCTTTGCCGAGCGGTTATCCTGGCCTCCGGAAGATCCATGAAGATGGTAGACAAACCCGGACTCTCGGCGAGCCTTCTGGCGACGGGCCTCGCCCTCGCCCTCGCTGGCTGCGGTGACGGAACCGGCCGGCCGCTCCCCTCGGATCGCGACGACGACTTCGGCGACGACGACGACGCGTCCGGCCGCTGGAGCGGCTCGGCGCAGGTGCGGGTGGTCGACCCCGACGGCACGCCCGTGGAGGGGGCCTTCGCCCTGGTCGGCGGCGCCCTGGAGGAGGACTGGGAGGTCACAGACGAGGACGGCCTCGCCACGGTTCACGTGGACGACGACGGCATCACCAACCGCTGGCTGACGGCCGACAAGGAGGGGTACACCGCCGGAGGGGTCGATCTCGACGACGAGCTGGGACCCACGGGTGTCTCGGAGATCGTGATCTACCCCCTGCCCGCGGCCGCGGACGACAACGTCGCCTACGCGTTTCAGCTCGGCGGCAACAGCGAGAGCCCGGACACCTCGGAGTGCGGCCACTGCCACCGGACCATCGCCGACGACTGGGCCACCTCGAGCCACCGCGACTCGGCCACCAATCCCCTCGTATGGGACGTGTACGTGGGCGGGAGCGGCCGGGATGCCGAGGCGTGCGCTGCGGTGGGCGGCTGGATGGCCGAGGGCCAGGAGCCCGGCGTCGCCGGCGGTACCGTCACCCGGTGTTACGTGGGCCAGGGGGTCCTGGAGTTCCTGCATGGGGATTGCGGCGTCGAGGGGGAGGACGGCTGCGACCACCCCGATCACGCCGCCGATCTGGAGGCCTTCGGCAGCTGTGGCGACTGCCACGTCCCCGCGTTCGAGGGGGTGCAACCCGGCGCCATCGACTTCGCCCGCTCCGCGGGCGTGGCCCACGACGAGGGCGTCACCTGCGACCTGTGCCACAAGATCCGCGGCGTCACCGCGGATTCGTCCCCCGGTCGCGACGGCGGCATCGCCCTGCAACGGCCCAGCGAGCCCACGAACATCTTCGGCCAGGAGTTCGACCCCATCACCTTCGGGCCCTACCCGGACGTGCCGATCGGCATCATGAAGGGGGCCTACGCGGCACAGTTCCGCGAGGACGACTGGTGCGGGGGGTGCCACCAGTACGCGCGCCCAGCCCTGCACCCCGACCAGCAGGTGGACCCGGCGCGCTGGCCCGACGGCCTGCCCATCCTCGAGACCTACGCCGAGTACCTCGCCAGCTCTTACGCGGCCACGCCCGACACCTGCCAGAGCTGCCACATGCTCGAGCTCGACGAGGAGAGCTCCACCTACGACATCACCACCCAGGGCCTCGTGCCCTCGGTGGACCAGGGCTGGCTCCGCGAACTCGGCGAGGTCCGTCACCACGACTTCGCCCGCGTCGAGACCGAGGGCTACGGCCTGACGCTCTCCGTGGACGAGGAAGCCGGCGAGGTCGTCGCCACGGTCACCGTCCGCAACAACCACGCCGGCCACGCCCTGCCCACCGGCGCCCCCATGCGCCAGTTCGTCGTCCTCGTCTCCGCCACCGACGCGGGCGGGCACGACGTCCCGGCCACCGGCGGCCGGGCCCTCCCCGAGGACGGCGGCTGGCGGCACCGCGGCGTGGTGGGCGACGACGTGGCCGTCGCCGGTCCGCTGCTGATGTTCGACGAGTCCGAACTCCGGGACATCGAGATCGCCCGCTTCGTCCGCCCCACCGGCACCTGGGACGACTACGCCGGCCCCGGCACCGGCTCCTTCGACGGCCTCGCCCCCGAGGACAAGGGCCTGCCCGTCCACCACGTCCTCGCCGAGCGTGTCGTCACCTCCGTCACCGACGACACCGTCGAGATCGACCACGCCGTCCCCGACCTCCGGGCCGGCGACCTCGTCTACCTCTGCGGCCCCGACGACCTCGCCGGCGCCCCAGGATGGCTCTACGCCAAGAGCTTCCTCGACGCCGACGGCGTCCGTGGCGTGCCCCACTACCGTGCCGTCGATCTGGCCGCCGACAACCGCATCGCGGCCGGCGAAGCGTCCATCACGACGCACCACTTCCCCGTGCCCGAGTCCGGCGATCTCACCGTCACGGCGACGCTGGTGTACCGGCGGCTGCGCGCGTCGGTCGCCGCACAGTACGGCTGGGAGATGGAGGACGAGGCGGTGGCGGTGCAGCCGGTGGTGTTCGAGGGTGGGGGGTAGGAGAGGCGGTCGAGTCAGGGGTCGTGAAGGCTGTCAGAGAAGCTTGCCGTCCAGCCACAGCTCCGTCTCGTACCGGAAGAAACGCCAGCGGACGCGGAGCAGGCAGGGAAGCTCGTCGATGTTGAACCGGGCCTCCACCCCGGACTTGAAGGGTGCCCAACCCCGGCTGAAGACCTCCTCCCCGTCCAGCGCGACCCTCGCCGTGCCCGACCAGAATCCATAATCCAGGGCTACCCGGTGGGGCTTGTCCACATCGAACGTCCAGTTTCGTGCGACCATCGTCTTGTCCTCCCGTGGAAGAGCCTACTGCTCCAGGCCTGCTTCGATGCAACCGACCATGTCCACGACCTGTTCCCCGACGACCGTCTGGAGCGAGGGCACCAGATCGGCCAGAAGGGCCGAGCACCGGAACTCCTCGGCCGGGTGCAGCGTCTCGGCCGGGGTCGCGGCGATCACGTGACCGATGGATGAGACGTCCACGAGCGACTCGAGATACTGCAGGAAGTCGAGGTACGAGAGGAACTGCTGGGGATCGATGAGATCCAGCGGCCACCCGGTGAAGAGGTCGTCGAGGATGCCCTCGATGTTGTTGCCGCAAGCGTCCTGAATCGTTCCCACGCAGACGAGCGCAGCTCCGGTCAGCGCGAGCGACCCGATCACCGCTCCGGCCATGGGCGTGGCCACTGCGGCCGTGCCGACTCCCGTAGCCGCGGCGGCGGCCACGTACATGAGGCAGTGCCCCTTGGCTGCCGTGCACTCGCCACTCGTACCATCCTCCCGCTCCGTGTAGGGACCACCGGGCATGGAGTGGTCCTCCCCCCCGCCGGGCGCGTGGTCAGCCGCGGAGTCGCTCCACCAGTCTCCGAGCCGCCCGTTCATCGCGACGTCGGGGGCCACGGCATCGAGATGGATCAACAACGCTTCCATGTCGCAATCAGGCGAGATCTCGAGGAGAACATCCCCGTCGAGGTGTGACGAGTAGATCGAGCAGCCCGCGCCCATGGGCGGCGAGTCCACGATCTCCACCTCGAACTCGTCCCCGGACATGTCCACGGAGATGTCGAGAACCCCGAAACCCTCCCACCGAGATCCGTATTCGAAGGTGCGGTGCTCCGAGATGTTCTCGAGATGCCCGGCATCCACCCAGGGGCTGGCTTCGTCCTCGCCGCGCGGGATCTCCTGCTGGAAAGGAAGCGCCAGCGCCTGCGAGGCGGTGAGGAAGATGGTGACGATCGAAGCGGTGAAGGAGATGTTGGTGATCCGGAACATGGTCAAACCCTCCAAGTGTGTGATGCTCCCGTGAAGACTTGCCAACTGGATTTTCAAGGTGCGTGCCAGCGTGGAAATCGAAGGCGTAGAAAGCGGGAACCTGCAGGAATTACGGGAGAAATCGGCCTCGGACGCTGGACGACACTCGCCGACGTCCGTCGAGAGGCGTCCGAAAATCGGTCACCCCGTCCGAAAATCGGTCGGTGGGTCCTCCTCGACCCTCGGCCCCACCTGCGATAGAAATCGTTATCAACCCCGGAGCCCCTGTTGAAGCGCGTCCTCATCGTCCTGGCCGTCCTCGCCGTGCTCGACGTGGCGATGCTGTTCCTCGGCGGCGGCGACGCCGACGTGGTGGACGAGGATGCCGTGCGCGTGGGGCTGGTGTTCGACGTGGGCGGCCGCGGGGACAAGAGCTTCAACGACTCGGCGTTCGCGGGGCTGATGCGGGCGCGGGACGAACTGGGGATCGCGGCGGAGTACATCGAGCCGGCGGACGGGGCGGACCGGGAGAGCGCGATGCGGATCTTCGCGTCGCGGGGGTTCGACCTGATCGTGGGGACGGGGTTCATCTTCACCGATGACGTGACGCTGCTGGCGCAGGAGTATCCGGACCTGCGGTTCGCGTGCGTGGACTACGCGCTGAAGACGGATGACCAGGGCAACCCCGTGCCGCCGCCGCCGAACGTGGCGGCGCTGAAGTTCCGCGAGGAGGAGGGGTCTTTTCTGGTGGGAGCGCTGTCGGGGCTGCTGAGCGAGTCGGGGAAGGTGGGGTTCATCGGCGGGATGCCGGTGCCGCTGATCCAGCGGTTCGAGGCGGGGTACGCCGCGGGTGTGGCGCACGTCTGCCCCGGGTGCGAGGTGTCGGTGAACTACGCAGGGGTCACCCACGGGGCGTTCAAGGACCCGGGCAAGGGCAAGGAGCTGGCGCTGGCGCAGTACCGGGGTGGGGCGGACATCGTCTACCACGCGTCGGGGTCCACCGGGCTGGGGGTGTTCGAGGCGGCGCGGCTGACCGAGAACCTGGCCATCGGGGTGGACTCGGACCAGTACCACGAGGCGCCGGGGTACATCCTCAGCAGCATGGTCAAGCGGGTGGACAACGTGCTGTTCACCGTGATCGAGGAGGTGACGCGGGACGAGTTCCGTGGCGGCGTGCACAGCTTCGGCCTGGCCGAGGACGGCGTCGGCTTCGTGGACGACGCGAACAACCGCGAGCTGATCCCGGGGGAGGTGCGCGGCCGCGTGCTGTCCATCCGCGAGCAGATCATCGCCGGAGAGATCCATGTGCCCCAGCAGCCCTGAGGCGGCGGCCGCGGCCACGGACGAGTCGCCCCTGGCGGTGCGGCTGGTCAACGTATCCAAGCGGTTCGGCCCGGTGGTGGCCAACCGGGACGTGGATCTGGAGGTGCGCGCCAACACGGTGCACGCCATCGTCGGCGAGAACGGGGCGGGCAAGTCCACGCTGATGAAGGTGCTGGCCGGGGTGCACCGGGCAGACACGGGCGAGGTGTGGATCGGCGGGCAGCGGCTGGCCAAAGCCGACCCCAACGAGGCGACTCGCCTGGGCCTGGGCATGGTCCACCAGCACTTCATGCTCGTCGAGCCACTGACCGTGGCCGAGAACCTGGTGCTGGGGCGCGAGTCCACGCGCAATGGGCTGCTGGACCTCGACGCGGCGGCGAAGGCGGTCAAGGACCTGGGCGAACAGTACGGCCTGCCCGTGGACCCCCACGCGAAGGTCGAGGACCTGTCCGTGGGCGAGCGCCAGCGCGTCGAGATCCTCAAGGTGCTGTTCCGCGGCGCCGAGGTCCTGGTGCTGGACGAGCCCACGGCCGTACTCACGCCGTCGGAGGTGGACGCGTTCTTCGGCATGCTGCGGCGCTTCGTGGAGCAGGGCCGCACCGTGATCCTGATCACCCACAAGCTCGACGAGGTGATGGACATCTCCCAGCGGGTCACCGTGATCCGCCGCGGCGAGTCCGTGGCCGAGGTGGAGACGGCAGACACCACACCCCAGGAGCTGGCGCACCTGATGGTGGGGCGCGACGTGCTGCTGCCCGGCGCGGACGAGCGCGAGGACGAGGTGCACCGGGGCGAGGGCACGCCGGCGCTGCGGCTGACCGATCTGTGCGTGGCGGGCCGCGGCCGCGATGCGGTGGACCGCGTGTCGCTGGACGTCTGGCCCTTCGAGGTGGTGGGGATCGCCGGGGTCCAGGGCAACGGCCAGGCCGAGCTGCTCGAGTGCATCGCCGGGCTGCAGCGCGCCCGGAGCGGTTCGGTGAACCTGATGGGCGTGGACGTCACGGCCCTGACGCCCCGCCAGCGGCTGGAGTCCGGCCTCGCCCACATCCCCGAGGACCGCCACGCCCGCGGCCTGGTGCTCGACTTCTCCCTGGAGGAGAACCTGATCCTCGGCCGCCACCGCAAGTTCAGCCGCACGTTCGGCCTGGACCGCAAGGCCATCCGCGAGCGTGCCGAGCAGCTCATCGAGCGCTTCGACGTGCGCCCGCCGCTGCGCGAGGCGTTCGCCTGGACCCTGTCGGGGGGCAACCAGCAAAAGGTGGTCGTGGCCCGCGAGATGACCGACGGGCCGGCGGTGCTGCTGGCCGGGCAGCCCACACGCGGCGTGGACGTGGGCGCCATCGAGCAGATCCACGGCCGCATCCGCGAGGCCCGGGACATGGGCCTGGGCGTGCTGCTGGTATCCGCCGACCTGGCCGAGCTGCTGGCCCTGTCCGACCGCGTGGCGGTGATGTACGAGGGCCGGCTCGTGGCCGAGATGGACGTGGCCGACGCCTCGGTGGGGCGGCTGGGTGAGCTGATGACGGGAGCGGACGAGTGAGCGGCGCCACCGACCAGCAGGCTGCCGCCCGCCGCACGGCTCTGGCCGAGTTGCGCACGTCGGTGCTCGCGCCGGCCATGGCCCTGCTCATCGCCATGGCCGCGGGCAACCTGCTGATCCTGATCTACGGCGAGTCGCCGGCGCGGGTGTTCGGCGTGTTGCTCGAGGGCACCTGGGGCAACGCCTACGGCATCGGCCAGGTGCTGTTCAAGGCCACGCCGCTGATCTTCACCGGCCTGGCCGTGGCCATCCCGTTCCGCGCGGGGCTGTTCAACATCGGCGCCGAGGGGCAGCTCGTGCTGGGCGCGCTCATGGCCGGGATCATCGGTGCCTGGCTGCCCGCGGGCACACCGTGGATCCTCGCGATTCCGCTGGTGGCGGTCGCCGCGGCCTCTGCCGGCGCGGCCTGGGGCAGCGTCCCCGGCGCCCTCAAGGCGCGCTTCGGGGCCCACGAGGTGATCACCACGATCATGCTCAACTTCGTGGCCCTGGCCCTGGCCAACTACCTGGTCGCGGCCCACTTCCACGAGCCCGAGACCCTGCACACGGCGCCCATCGTCGAGGGCGCGCGGCTGAGCCGCCTCGGCGCGTTCCTCGAGCCGCTGCACGGTTCGGCGTCCAACACCGCGTTCTTCTGGGCGCTGGCCGCCGCGGTCGTGGCCTGGTGGGTGCTGTTCCGGACGTCGGTGGGCTACCAGATCCGCGCGCTGGGCCTCAACGCCAGGGCCGCCGAACTCGGCGGCATCTCCCTGCTGCGCATCTCGACCCTGGCCATGGCCATCGCCGGCGGTTGCGCCGGCCTCGTGGGCGTGAACTTCGTCCAGGGTTACAAGTACTACTACGAGGACGGCTTCTCCGGCGGCGTGGGCTTCATGGGCATCGCCGTGGCCCTGCTGGGCCGAAATCACCCGCTCGGCGTGGTCCTCGCAGCATTGCTGTTCGGCACCCTGTCCCAGGGGGGCCTGGCCATCAACGCGCTCGTACCCAAGGAGATCGTCGAGATCCTCCAGGCCGTGATCATCCTCGCGGTGGTCATGGCGTCCAAGGAAGTCCGCCGCGTGCTGCTGCGGGAAGGGGAGGGGAGCTGATGGAAGCCTTCCTCTCCGTGGCCTTCGTCGTGCAGATCGTGCGCATCTCCGTGCCCTACGTGCTCGCCTCCATGGGCGGCACGTTCTCCGAGCGCGGCGGCACGGTGAACATCGGCCTCGAGGGCATCATGCTCACCGGCGCTTTCTGCTTCGTGCTGGGCGTCCACCTCACCGGCTCGCCCATCGCCGGTGTCGTCATCGGCATCGCAGGCGGCGTGGGCCTGTCCGCCCTGTTCGCCCTGGCCACCATCCGCTTCCTCGCCGACCAGATCGTCTGCGGCATCGCCATCAACCTGCTCGCCGTGGGCTGCACCCGCTTCGTGCTCAAGCTCGTGTGGGACTCCTCGTCCAACTCCAGCCGCGTCGAGTCCGTCGAGGCCCTCGCCGGCGGCGAGACCGGCCTCGGCCCCCTGCTCGGCCTGATCTCCCACCCCCTCGTCCTCGCCGCCGCCTTGCTCGTGCTGGCCAGCTGGTTCCTGCTCTTCCGCACCCGCTTCGGCCTGCGCCTCCGCGCCTGCGGCGAACACCCCGAGGCCGCCGCCTCGCTGGGCGTCCCCGTCCGCCGCATGCGCTGGTACGGCGTGCTCCTCTCCGGCGCCCTCGCCGGCCTCGCCGGCGTCTGGCTCGCCGCCGACCAGCACCAGTTCACCGATAACATGACCAACGGCCGCGGCTACATCGCCCTCGCCGCCATGATCGTCGGCAAGTGGAACCCCGCCCTCGCCGCCGTCGCCTGCCTCCTCTTCGGCGCCGCCGAGGCCGTCCAGATCACGCTGGCCGGACAGGGCTCCGGCATCCCCTCGCAGTTCCTGCAGATGCTGCCCTACGTGCTGACCATCGTCGCGGTGGTGGGGTTCATGGGGCGGTCGAAGCCGCCGGCCGCGGTGGGGAAGGGGTACGAGGGGTAGACTGACCGCGCCCTTCGCTCCCGAACAGCGCGGCACGCGCGTTGGACGCCCAAGTCGAACACCGGCAGTCCCGGGATGACGGGGCCATCGGGCCCGTAACTTGGGCTCAATCCCAAGTTGTCGCCGAGATGCCCGCCATCGGACCCGTAACTTGGGCTCAATCCCAAGTTGTCGCCGAGATGCCCACCATCGGGCCCCTAACTTGGGCTCAATCCCAAGTTGTCGCCGAGATGCCCGCCATCGGGCCCGTAACTTGGGATCGGTCCCAAGTTGTCGCTGAGATGACAGCCATTCGGGCCACAATTCGGGATCTGCGGATTCAGCTTCGCACGGCGTAGGGGGTAGCCTGTATGTAGGCTGGTTTTTCGTCCCGATCGTCTGGCCGATTTCGTTTGAGTGGGGGAGGACCCGTGGCGGGTGACCCGATGCGATCCGACCGCCGTGAACAGGGGGAGCGCTTGCGCCGGCTCGTGGCAGCCAGCGCGAGGGGGGACGCACTCGCACGCCAGGAGCTGGCCCGTGAATGCCTCGAACGGGTGCGCAGGACGATCCTGTTCACCTGCGGCCCCGACCCCGGACACGACGACCTGGTCCAGATGGCCATGGCCCGCGTTTTCGAGCGGCTGGACCGCTTCGAGGGCGGCCCGGGATTTCTCGTCTGGGTGGACCGCGTGACGTTGAACCTCGCCCGCGACCACTTCCGGCGCGAGGGCCGGGTGCGGCTGGTGCAGCTGGTCGAGGGCGGTGTGGCGGATGCGGCGCCCGTCCACGACCGGCCGGACCGCCAGCTGGAGCGGCGCGAGCGCATGGAGCTACTCGCCGGGCACGTGGCTGCGCTCAAGCCGAAATACCGCGTTCCAGTCACCCTCTCGCTGTTGTACGGCTACTCCGTCCCCGAGATCTCCGCCGTGATGGAGCTGAGCTACGAGGCCGCCAAGAAGCGGCTGTACCGCGGGCGCGCGCAGCTGATGGAACGCCTCCGGCGCGACACCCACGACTGGACGCCTCCGAAAAGGGGGCGGAAATGACGCGGTTCACCTGCAAGGAGGCGCTGCGCTGCCTGGACGATCTGCACGGCGGCGTCATCGCGGTCGCCGACAAGGAGGCGCTGAGGGTCCACCTGGCCGTATGCGACGAGTGTCGCGCGCGGTCCGAGCAGTGGGACTGGCTCGGTGACCTCGGCCGGAACACCGAGTTGCGACCGCTGGATGACGTGCTCGAGCGGCGGCTGCTGTCGGGCAAGGGGCTGCGGGTAGGCGCGAGTCCGCGTCCGCGGAGCCGTCGCTGGCTCGTCGCGGCCGCCGCGGTGGCGGCGCTGTTCATCCTCGCGCCCGTGGCCGCCCTGTCGCTGTCCCACTGGCGAGCCCGGGAGAAGCCGCCCGCCGAGGACCCGGTCGTCACTCCCGTGGTGGCCCCGCCGGTGGAGTCGGCTCCCGAGGTCGTCACACCGGCCGAGGAACCCGCGGCCGAGGTGCCGATCGAGCGGCCTGCCCGGCCCGCGCCTGTTCGGCCGGCCGACGTCACGCCGGCCGCCGAGGAGGACCTCGACACGGCCTTGGCTTTCGTGACCGAGCCGTCACCCCCCTCCATCGACGAGCTGTCCCGCTCCGCCCGCGAGCACCGCAGAGCCCGCGAGTTCGCCCTCGCCTGCGACGACTACCAGCAGCTTCGCGACCTCTACCCGGACACCCCCGAAGCCGTCGCCAGTCCCATCGTCCTGGGCCAGATGAAGCTCAGCGCCATGGGCCGACCCGAACAAGCCGTGGACCACTTCCGCGAATACCTCGCATCCTCCCCCGACGGAGACCTCGCCGAGGACGCTCGTGTCGGAGAGATCCGGGCCCTGGCCGCGCTGAGTCGCCACGGCGAGGTCGATGACGCCTGCGTGCAGTACCTCAGGTGGCATCCTCGGGGTAGCGCCAGCGCCGAGGTCATGCACTACCGCGCAGACGCCCTGCTGGCCCTCGGCCGAGGGGAGCTGGCCCTCGACGTGTACCGTGAACTCGAGGTCGGCTGGCCGGACACGAGGCACGGGGCCTGGGCTCGTGCGAGGATCGATGAGCTGGCAACCGATCAGCCTCCCGCGGAATGATCCGGTGAGGTGGGGAGGGGACATCCGCAGACCAAGGTCGATACCCGGATCGCTCGTCCTCCCCTGGTTGGGCTGGGCCGTCCTCTGGCTGGCCCAGGTGGCGACTGCGCAGCCGCTGCCGGACCGCATCGTCCTGCTCGAGACAGGTGATCCCGGCGTCACGGAACCCGGGCTGGACGAGCTGCAGCTCTACATCGAGGCGGCTCTCAGCCCCTTCCCCGTGCGCGTCGAATACGCACCCGTACCGAACAGCCCCGGCGACGCCGAGGAGATCGCCGCGCAGACCGACGTGCTCGCCGTCGTCTGGACTGCCGTGGACCACGGCGAGCTGACCTTCCTCGTGCCCGCCCTCGGCGCGGGCGCCATCTCCAGGCCGGTCTCCGCGGCGAGCGCCACCGCCCGGTTCGAGATCATGTCCGCCATCCTCCTGTCCGAGTTGATGCCCGTGCTCGTGGACGTGTTCGGACAACCGCCTCCCATCTCTCCACCCGTTGTCGCCGAACCGGAGATCGTCGAAGCGCCAGACATCGTCGAGGAACCGCCCACCCAGCCCCGACTCGCAGTGCGTTTCTTGATCTCCGGCGCCTATCTCGCCGTCCCCCTGCTCCCCGACCACGGCTACCTCAGTGGCCTCGGCCTCGGCCTCGGAGTCGGCCTCGGCCCCCACCTCCACATCACAGCCGGTCTCGACCTCCTCCAGCCCGCCGAGATTGCCCTCCCCGGCTCCCCGGCCGAGATCCAGCGCTGGCCCATCCGGTTGTGTGCAGCCCTCGTCCTGCCCGCCGGCCCCCTCGATCTCGGCCCGACCTTCTCCGGCCTCGCCGAGATCTGGCGCGTGAACAAGCTCGACTACGAGCCGGTCGATCCCGAAGCCCTCGAGGCCAAACGAAACCTCGGAATCGCCATCGCATTCCGTTCCCGCGTGCGCTTCGCCCCCTGGTTCGCGGTCTACGCCGAGGCTGGAGTCGACCTGTTCTTCGCGGTGGACCAGGTCGTCTACGAAGACCAGGTCCTGCTGCGACGAGGGCAGGTGCAGCCACGGATAGCTGTCGGAGTGATGGGGGAGATCGGTCGATGAGTTCCTTGTCCCGACACGAGCCGAGAATTCGTTTGAGGGATGGATGGTCGAGAAGCAGCGTATCGCCAGACCACCGCTGCCTCGGTACACGAGAGGAGGGGAGATGACTCGATTCCAACTGCTGATCGTGTGGATCGCGCTTGCAGCGTGGGGCTGTGAAGGCAGCGTCCAGCAGCCCGGCGACGACGATCCTGGGGACGACGACATCGTGGTTGGGGACGATGACGCTTCGGACGACGACGCGGTCGATGACGACGACGACGCGGTCGATGACGACGATGACGCGGCCGACGACGACGACGCTGGGGCCGATGTCTGGTGCTGGACGGTCGCAGCGACGAACAACGGCGCGATGGCCGTGATCGAGGTCGACGTGCAGACCGGAACGTGGTCGCTGGTGGGCGAGTACGGCAGTGGGCTGGATGGCAGCCTCCGGACCGAGGGGATCGCCCGGCTGGGCGAATCGCTGATCCTTTCGGCGCACCTGGAGAACGACCACCACTTCATCGAGATCGACATGGGCGCCGAGGTGGTCACCGTCGGCTCCGAAGCAAGCAGCGCATCTCTCTCCGTGAGCGCAGGGGAGCTGATCCGCGTTTGCGGTGGCTCCCTGTGCCGCTACCCCGACTTCGCCGCGCTGGACAGCTCCAGCCCCTCCTCACTGGTCCCGGCCAGCTTCTGGGGAGAGCGGATCGCGGGAACGGACACCGAGATCTATGTCTCCTGGCACTCGACCGAGGAGCTCGACATCCACGACGCGTTCAACGCCTGCTGGATGGACGACAT
This sequence comes from uncultured Rickettsiales bacterium, assembly GCA_964558555.1. GTDB lineage: Bacteria > Myxococcota_A > UBA796 > UBA9615 > CAYRNR01 > CAYRNR01. Next base: position 23,203 of record CAZLEO010000004.1, read on the forward strand.
CGAGCTGGAGAACTGGGACGGCTGGGTGCATGGCATGAGCGTGGTCGGGGACCGGATCTACCTGATCGGAAGCGAGAACCGCGTCGCCGGATTCGATCGTCACACGGGAACGCTACTGGTGGACCACACGATGCCCCTGGACGAGTATCCCGGGGGGGCCAGCGGGCTGTGGTGCGAGGCGAGATGATGACGAAATGGATCTACCTGTGGATGGCGCTCCTCCTGGCCGGCTGTGACGGCAACGTCGCGGATCTCACGCCAGGGGACGACGATACGACCGGAGACGACGATGCCGGGGACGACGACCTCGGCGATGACGACACCGACGACGACGACGACAGTACGCCGCCACCGTCCTCGAACTGGTCCTGGTACGCGGAGAACACCGTCGACGACGCGGATGCGTCGCTGGTTGGCGAGCAGGCCGATTCCTTCGCCGGGATGTACCTGAGGGTTCCCGGGGACCTCAACGGTGACGGGATCGACGACCTGACCGTTGGCGATGTGGACTACGTCGAGACAGGCAACTCCAACGGCAAGCTGTACTTCGTCTTTGGCCGGGAGTCGGGCTGGCAGATGCACGAGCCCCTGGAGCCATACCCCTCCATCATCGGTGAGTACGAGAGCCATTGTATCGGCCAAGTGCACAGCATCGGCGATCTGGACGGCGATGGCCTGGCAGACGTGGTCCTGGACACCGGGGGTATCAGCGGGGGTCAGCCGGGGCAACAGTACGTGATGTTCGGCAAGACCAGCGGCTGGCAGGCCAACCTGCATTGCCCGACGGACGTGGACGCGTCGGTCTACAACACCAACGCGGACGGGTCGTCGGACATCGGGACGTCGGGCTACCTCGGTGACTACGACGGCGATGGGCTCGACGACTGGCTCACCTCCGGACCGGTCATCTACCGGGGCGAGGCGCACATGATTTCGGGAGGCGATGTCACCTCCATGGACATGCCCCTTCCCGAATCGGCCCGGGGGTGGGTCTACGGGGATACCCAGAGCCTCAGCTTTGGTTCATTCCCCGATGTCAACGGAGATGGTCTCGCCGAGATCAAGGCGACCCAGGGGTCTTCCGGAAGGAGGGCTTTCTTGCTCTTCGGACGAGAAACGGGCCACCCACACGGTGAGGCGATGCACGACGTGGCTGACGTGAGCTTCGTCTCCCCGTCGTTCCAGCCCGGAGACTCCGACACCATCGAGGGATTGAATCCCATCGGCGATATCAACGGTGACGGGTACGGAGACCTGTCCCTCGATTTCTACGGCGAAGATCCCAACGATCCCCTCACCGGGATGTACCTGTACTTCGGTCGAGAGTCCTGGAACGACGAGTACGACGTCTACGACGAAGCGGATGTGGCGATCACCGGGTTCAACACGACCGTCGCCTTGAACGTCGGCGACATCAACGACGACGGCATCGATGATCTGGTCATCCAGGCTCCGGAGACCGAAGCCTCGGAGGAAGCGTCGGATATCTACATCTACTTCGGCTCGACGGGACCGTGGCCGGCCCGGCTGGGACTCGACGACGCGGACGTACACATCGCCCCGCAGCAGTACCTCGATGAGCTGCGGGTCTACCAAAACTGGCATCAACAGCGGGGCGACATCGACGGTGACGGCATCACCGACCTGCTTCTCGTCGCCCCCTACTCGGATTGGAACGGCGTGGTGTCGGCGGGCCTCGTGGTGGTGTTCTGCGGGCGCACGAGCTGGCCGGCGGAGATGACCTCTGCCGACGCCGACGTGACGTTCGTGGGCAGCGCCGTCGGCCAGGACATGGGCCTCGGCTATCGAACCCTCGTCGGAGACATCAACGGCGACGGCTACGACGATCTGGTCGCCGCGTCCTTCTACCACCCCATCGGCACCGAAGAAGGCGAGACCTTCATCTTCTTCGGCCAGCCTCGATAGAGCTTCTTCCGTCCCGTCCCGAGCTGTAAGATGGAAAGTGGACCATTTCGAGACTGGGGGGAGCATGACCACACATCGCTGGCTCATCCTGTTCACGGTGCTGTGTTTCGGTGGCTGCGACGGCAGCGGTGCCGAGGCGCCGTTGGGCGGGGACGACGATACCTGGGGTGACGACGACGTCCAGGACGACGACGATGCCCAGGACGACGACACCCAAGGCGACGACGACACCGCCGAGACCATGCCCTGCTGGACCGTCGCGCCGATCATGGGTGCGCTCGCGATCCTCGAGGTGGACGTCCTGACGGGCGAGTGGTTCGAGGTGGGACGGTACGGGGAGTGGATCTATCTCACCGCCGAGAACGAGGGGATCGCGCTGTTCGAGGACACCGTCGTGGTGCCGATCTACGGTGCGGGGTCCACGTGGGTGGAGATCGACCTGAGCGACGGCAGCGTCCGCAGCGGCGGCTCGGTCCAGGAGGAGTCGGTGGCCACGGATGGCGTGGACCTGATCACTTTTTGCAACCACACCGACGCATTCTGTCGCTACGAGAGCTTCGACGATCTGGTCGCCGACATGCCATCGGCGTCGGTGGACGTGGACTTCCACGCTTCGCGCATGACGGCCACCGCCGAGCGGATATACGCAGCGTGGCATTCCGCGAGCGAGATCGACGTGTACGACGTGCATACGGGGGCCTTCATCGAGACCCTCCACCCCGAGGGTTGGGACAACTGGATACACGGCATGGCGGTCGCCGAAGACGAGCTCGTGTTGATGCGGCGGTCGGCGTACGACCACCACTTCGCACGGTTCGACCTGGCCACGGGGGCTTTCCTCGGAGAGGTGATCGTCACGGACATGTACTACACCGGTCGGGCTGGCGGCCTGTGGTGTGAGTGGGGTGGGCCATGAGGGATGAACTCACGAGGTGGGTGGCTGTCCTGTGGGTCCTCGGCCTGCTCGGATGCGGCGGCAATGACGACACCTTCGGCGACGACGACGACGACGACGCGACCGCCGGGGATGACGACGCCGGCGACGACGACGACACGACCGGGACACCAGGTGGCGCCTGCGGCGACGAATCGTGGCCCGATGTGACGGCCGAGCCGTTCGCCGGATGTACACCGGAGGTGCCCGAAGAGACCTGGCAGCTCCAGCAGACCTGGTCCTGGGGCCAGGAGACATCCTGCTCGAACATCCGCGCCGGCTACTTCGTGGACGTGGACGGCGATGGGGTGGTGAGCACGTCCGAGCCCATGCAGCTGTGGCTGCACACCGACGGGCCGGTCGGTGGGGAAGATCACGACGTCCTGCTCGGTTTCGACGGCACCCTGTACGCCGACATCCTTCCCGACACCTACCGGGCCTACGGGACCATCGGGGAGGTGGACGCTTCGAGCGAGGGGATGGAGTATCTCGCCTCCTACTACTACTCCGACCAGGCGGGTTCCGAAAGCATCGCGGCCTACGGTCCGCAAGGGTTGCTCTGGGAGACCCTGGTCGAGTCGAATCTCACGGGGAAACCCTGGCTCACGGATCTCGAGGGCGACGGGATCGCGGAGTTGCTCCTCTACGGCCGGGTCCACGACGCCACCAGCGGGGATCTCCTCCTCGAGCTGGCAGCTCCGGGCGGTGTCGCGCAGCCCGTGGCTGTCGACCTCGATCTGGACGGCCAGCGGGAGATCCTGACCGCCACCTCCAACAACACCCAGAACGTGAACGTCTACGGCGCGGACGGCGCGCGCATCGCGACGTGCTGGGCTGGACAGTGGGACGCCTCCAACGCCTGCTTTGCGGCGGCCAACCTGGACGACGATCCCGAGATCGAGTTCCTCGCCGCGGTCACGGGTTTCCTGGTCGCCTGTGATTCCGACGGGTCGCTGATGGCCGAGACCTTCGCCGACCTGGGTTCCCCCAACCTGGTCGGTGTGGGCCAGCTCGACGCGGACGCCCCTGTGGAAGTGGTGGTCTCGGACAGCTACGGCGTCTTCGGCTTCGACCACGACTTCACGCAGATGTGGCGGTACGACCTCACCGAGCACCCCTACGACTCGGAGCACTCCCCGCTGACCCTGGCCGACCTCGACGGCAACGGCACGCACGAGGTGCTCGTGCGGTTCATGGACACGCTCGTGATTCTGGACGGCGGGGGCAACGAGGTGACGACCCTGCTAGGGGACGCCAACTGCAGCAACATCGTCAGCGCGCCGGCGGTGGTGGACATGGACGCCGACGGATTGGCCGAGATCGTGGTCCCGGCCTGGCCGGACGTGGCCGTGGTCGAGAATCCGTTCGGCGGCTGGGCGGTCGAAGGGTCGGACGAACCCTGGCCCGGTCCCAACAAGTACCCCGGCGACCGCCGCCTAGACGGCAGCATCCCTCTGCCGGCCGAAGAGCCGTGGGGCGATCCCGGAACCAACGTCTGGCAGGGACTCCCCGCGGCCGAGCCCGATCCGGCCTACTTCGCCGACCTCACCGGCGAGATCGTAGAAGTGTGCGAGGACGGCGACGACTCAGGTGTGGTCGTCTACGTGAACAACCACGGCTATCTGGAGACGGACGTGGACTGCAGTGTGACGGTCTACTCGCTGTCGGACGGCTCCCTGCTGGGCTCCGCGATCATGCCTGCTGGGCTGCCGTCGGGCACGGGTCGGGCCGTGGAGGTCGTCGTCCCGACCTCGGCTGTCGTGGGCGGTCTGGAACTGGTCGTGGACGAGGCCAACGACATCGCCGAGTGCGACGACGCCAACAACACCGCGGTCTGGCCGTCCCCCTGAACCCAGCAAACCAGCTCCCCACCCCTACGCATCACCTCGCCGGCCGGGCGCCCGAGGAGCGCAGGAGGCCGGCCATACGGGATACAGCCGACGACGCTATGCCCGCCGCAGCGCCTTGCTCAAGAACCCCGGCAGCGCCGTCGCCGCCGCGCCCACCCCGATCACCAGGTACACCGTCTGGATCGACATCACCTCTGCGGCCACGCCCGTCAGCGCCGACGACAGGGCCGTCCCACCGATCACACACACGCCGATGACCGAGAACATGCGACCGTGCATCTCGGGTGGCACGTGGCGCTGGATGAGCGTCGTGCGGGAGACGGTGATCAGGGGGATGAACAGGGAGTGGACGAAGACCACGCCGATGATCTGGGGCAGGGTGTCGGCCCAGAACAGCGGTGCGTAGGTGAGGCCGTCGAGGATGACGCCGAAGAGCATGAGCTTGCCCAGGGGGAGGCGCCTGCCGATGGTGGCCATGAACGGGGCGCCGACGAGCATGCCGCCGGCCAGCGCCGCCTGGACCCAGGCGTAGGCGCGGGGATCGGTGGCGCCGAGGACGTCGCGGACGAGGATGGGCGGGCCGACGATGGCGGGGCCCATGAGGATGAGGTTGTCGATGGCGGTGACGAAGACGAGCATCCGCATGAGGGGATCGCGGGCCACGTAGGCGAGGCCCTGGCGGAGCTGGCGGAAGACGGGCTCGGCCTTCTCGGCGGCGGCCTCGCCAGTCTTGCGCAGTCGACCGCTGATGGAGGCGATGGCGGCGAGGGAGACCAGGTAGGTCACGGCGTCGAAGCTGAACAGGTGGATCACGTCGGTGAAGGACAGCAGCAGGCCGGCCACGGCGGGCCCCAGCAGGATCGCGACCTGCCACGAGGTCTGGATCAGGGCGTTGACGTGGGGCAGCTCGGACGGGGCGGCGAGGCGCGGGACGAGGGCGTCGCGGGCCGGGTTGAAGGCGGCGGCGCAGGTGGCCACGCAGAAGGTCACGACCACCAGCAGGGCCGGCGACAGGGCGTCGAGGCGGTGGGCCAGCGGGATGGCGAGCACCAGCAGGGCGCGCACCGCGTCCGCGATGATCATCAGCTTGCGCCGCGAGACCCGGTCCACCAGCACGCCGGCGAGCAGGCCGAACAGCAGCGTGGGCAGGAACATCGAGGCGCCGGCGAGGCCGGTGAGGTCCTTGCGGCCGGTCATCTCCAGCACCAGCCACAGCAGGCCGATCTGGAAGACCATGTCGCCGGTCTGGGAGATCACCTGCCCCGCCCAGAGGAATCCCACCCTCGGGTTGACCAGGACGCGGCGGATCAGGCCTGTGGGCGAAAAAAACACGGCGAGAAAGATACTGTGATTTCGAGGACTTGGGGAAAAAGAGAAAAAAAATGAAAAAAAGACCTCAAGGAATCCAGAAGTCGTCCGATACAGCGAGATGAGAGTAAAAGTCCGTGGTGCGCGTGTGCGCGTGAGAGGCGCGCGAAGGCACCACATCCGGAGATGCCAGTCGCGTGAAGACCTTGTTTCCGAGTACCGCCGCCGCTCCCAACGGCTCGGTACGTGCGCGACGCGGAGTGGGTGGGGAGCTCCCGCCAAGCTCCTTCCTGGCCACCGTCTTCCCCGCTGCTGAACCTGTTATCGGACGCAGCGCGGATGACTTGAGGAAAAAAATCCTCTTGGACCTCGGCGGTCGAGCCCTCGCCCACTCCGTGCATCTCTCCGGACGCTGTGAAATCACCGGGATGGGGGGGCGCGCATGACGTACATCCCCTCCATCTTCAACGCCGCCACCATCCGCCTGGGCTACACGCGAGCTCACGAGTCGGGCAGCGCCGCGGAGTCGCTGAGCTTCCGCTCCTCCACGTCGTCCAACCGCGACCAGATGATCGCGGTCCGCGACGCCCTGGCCGACGTGATCAACGCCCTGGGCGAGTCGTCGAGGGTGCTGGCGTCGGCGCGGTCGAGCATCATCAACGCGCCGGCGTCGGTCGAATCGAGCTCCGACATCGGGCTGTCCACCGAGGGCTCGGCCACGACCGTGACCTCCACCGAGGAGGTGAACAGCACCGCCACGTCGTTCACACCGCGGGGGCCGGGCTGGGACAACTCGTCCACGTCCGAGGTGACCGTGGGTGGTGTCTACGACGGGTCGTATGGAGACGACGAACTGCGGATCACCATCCGACGCGCGTATGGTAGCTACGAGGTGGGTGAGGACTGGATCCAGGTCAGAGCGAGGATGGGCGGCGACACGCTCCGACAGTGGTACCTGAGCCCGTCCTACGAACCAGGCACGGAGGAGAGCATCGGTGCCGGCCTGACCCTGTCCTTCTCCGAAGGCACCCTGCGCCGCGGTGCGGACGCCTACACCGACGTCTACACCTCGGTGGACAGCGAGATCGACCCCGACGCCGCCTTCAACGGCGTGCGCAACGCCCACCCCGAGCTGGAGGACGGCTACACCGTCACCGACGGCTCGTTCGACGTCAACGGCGAGACCATCGCGGTCAACGAGACCGACTCGCTCAACGACGTCATCGACCGCATCAACGCCTCGGACGCCGGGGTCACGGCCGCGTACGACGCCGTGGCCGAGACGGTCACCCTGACCAACGACGAGACCGGCTCGCAGACCATCACGCTGGAGAACGACACGTCGGGCTTCCTCGCGGCCATGAAGCTGGACTCGGCCACGCCGGTCCTGGGCTCGGACAACGAGGCGGCCTCGATCATGTCCACGGTGGACGAGTTCTCCGGTGTCACCACCGGCTCGATCCTGATCAACGGCGAGTCCATCGCCATCGACGTCAACACCGACTCGCTCCAGGACGTGATCACCCGCATCAACGCCTCGGACGCCGGCGTGACCGCGTCCCTGTCCGCCGACGCGCAGACGCTGACCCTCGAGAACGACGACAACAGCGCCGAGCTGACCATCGACAGCAACGGCACGGGCTTCTTCGCTGCGGTGAACCTCGCCGAGGACACGTACGAGCCCACCATCGCCCGCGGCGTCACCGAGAGCCGCGCAGAAGCCGTCAGCGACGCGGTGGCCTCCTTCTCCGACTCCCTCAACGCCCTGTTCGACCGCTCAGGCGAGGGGCTGTCCGACTCCACCTTCCTGTCGTCGGTGCGCAACGATGTCCAGATCGCCGTGGGCGACGTGTTCAACGAGAACGGCCCGCGCTTCCGCACCGACTACGGCATCACCTTCGACTTCCGCGAGGAGGCCGAGGAGGTCGTCAGCTTCAACTGGGCCGCGCAGGCCCGCCTCGAGAACCTGCTGCGCACCGGCGGCCGCAGCGCCGACGTGTACGAGCTCTTCCTCGGTGGCAACTCCTCGGTGGATTCGGGAATCCAGTCCTCTCTCAACGAGGTCCTCCAGGCCGCCCAGTCCGACATCGACGCGTACCTCGGCCCCCTCGGCACGAACCTCGACATCTGGCTCTAATCAGCGATCCTCACTAGTCTTGGGGCATGTCCAGCGCCGTCATCCTCGGTAGTGCGTTCGATCGTCCCACGCTGCTCGGCCGCGCCCTCGAGCCCGTCCAGGTCGCCACCCGCTTCGGCCCGGCTCAGCTGCACTGGGATCGCGAGACCCGCGGCCACGTGCTGTTCCGCCACGGCGTGCCTCACCGCTTCCTGCCCAACCAGATCCCGTACCGCGCCCAGGCCGCCGCCCTGCACGAGGTGGGCTGCGACCGCCTGCTCGTGACCAGCTCCGTCGGCGTCCTCGACCACGACCTCCCCCTCGACGCCCCCATCCCCATCGCCGACATCCTCATGCTCGGCAACGCCCTGCCCGACGGCACCGCCTGCACCATCTTCCCCGAACCCAGCTCCCCCCAGTGGCACCTCGTCCTCGACCAGGGCCTCATCTCCGATCCCCTCACCACCCAGCTCGAAGGCATCTGCGGTGCCGCCGGCCACCCCCCCGGCCCCCGCGCCGTCGTCGCCTACACCCCCGGCCCCCGCAACAAGACCGCCGCCGAGAACACCGCCTGGCTCCGCCTCGGCGCCCAGATCGACTCGATGACGGTCGCCCCGGAGATCGTCCTGGCCAACGAGTTCGGCATCTCCTGCGCCGCCGTCGGCGTCGGCCACAAGTACTCGGGGCCGGGGCAGCATGAGCGGTTGGAGCGGGGAGCGATGGCGGAGAGCTTGCGGGTCGGCGAGCGGGTCGTGGCGGCGGTGGCGGATGGGTTCTTGCGGGAGGCCGCGGCGGTGGAGTTCGGGAATCGGTTCTTTCGGTACGGGTAGGTCGACGGTCGACGGTTAACGGTCGACGGTTCTGGTCGACGGTTTGGTGGTAGATTCGAAGGACGAGATCGTGGCTTTCACGCCACACCAGGAGTTCGGTGAATCGTTGCATACAGGCCTCCTAGCTGCTCCAGCAGCTTCGTTTTTGGCCTGTCCGGCAGGGGGCGCCGTGAAGTCCAACCTATCCACCCTCGTCTCTTCGTCAACTCCCCCAACCGTCGACCCCCCCAACCGTCGACCCAAACTGTCGACTGTCGACTGTCGACCGTCGACTACCGGGGCGGAGCCCCGGGCCACCCCTCCATCCGATACACCGCCGCCGGATACCCGTAGTCCACCCGCACCGATCCCAGCAGCTCCCACTCGAACAGGTGATGCAGCCGGTGCGCCCGCTCGTGCACGTCGGTGGAGTTCCACACGACGTTGGAGGCGTCGTGGAGCCACAGGATGCAGCCGTCGCTGTCCTGCCAGAGCTGTGGACCGACGAGGGGATGGGTGAGGTGGAGGTGTGGGGTGGGGGAGTCGAGGGCCCAGATGGGATCGTCGGCGATGACGGCGCAGTCCTGGGCCAGGTAGTCGTCCAGATCCACGATCTTGTCCCAGGCCCTGGGATCGACGGCGCCGAGGAGGACCTCGGGGGGGGCGTGGTAGCGCTGGCGGACCTCGAGGAGGGCCGCGGCGGTGGGGAGGAGGAGGGCGATCAGGAGGATGATGCCGAGGTAGCGGGCCCAGCCGGCGCGCCAGGTGGCGGTGACGCCGGCGCCGGCGAGGGCGGCGAGGGAGGCGGCGCCGACCATGGCGTGGCGGGGGGCGTAGTCGCTGAAGAGGCTGTAGGGGAGGTGGAAGGCCAGCAGGAGCAGGATCAGGCCGGCGACGGCGATGAGGCCGTCGCGACCGGCGCGGAGCAGGGCGACGAGGCCGATGAGGATCAGGGGCCAGGCGGCGACGTGGTCGTAGGGGGTCCAGAGGTGGAGCCACAGCAGGTTCTGGCGCACGAGGCCGACGAGGAGGTCGGGGGTCCACTCGGCGCCCTCGCCGGCGAGCATGGGGCCGATCATGGGGGCGAGGAAGGCCGCGGTGAGGACGGCGCCGAGGGCGATCCCGGGGAGGGCGGCACCCGCGGCCTTGCGCAGCTTCCGGCCCTCGATGAGCAGCACGAGGGCGAGCCCGGCGGGCAGGAACAGCACGGTCTCGGCGCGTCCGGCCACGGCGAGGGGGCCCAGGACGGCGGACAGCGCGATCAGGCGCATGGATCGCCGGTGCGCCCCCTGCAGCAGCACCAGCAGGGCGCACTGGGCCAGGGCAAAGGGCAGCATCACGTGGTAGGCCGACGTGCTCCAGAAAGCGTGGGTGGGCTGGAGGGCGACGAGGAACGCGGCGATCACCGCGGCGGCCGCGTCGCCGCTGACGCGGCGGACGATCCCTGCGACGGCCAGCACCGACAGGGCGCCGGCGAGGACGTTGAGGACCACCATGGACGCCGGCGGCAGGCCCGGCACGAGGCTCATGCCGCGGTAGACGAACCGCAGCAGCGGCGTGGTCAGGTAGAGACTCGGGCTGGCCTCGGGATTGGGGCGCCCCTCGAACACGTCCAGGTACAACCCCTCGTGGCCGATCCACAGGTGGCCGGTCAGCGAGGGGATGACCAGTGTGGCCGCGACCACGCTCAGCACTCCCGCGGCCAGGGCGCCGATGCGAAACCGCCCCTCCGCCGTGGAGAGGCTGAGCCAGCCGTGGGGACCCCCGCGCGGCGGGTCCTCGGCCACGACCAGGCCGACGAGGACGGCGACCAGGGCGAGGTCGAGGGCCACGATCCAGCCCTGCAGGTCTCGGATGAGCTCGACGAGCATCGGTTCATTCTACGGCGGCTCGGGGGTTCGGTTGATCGCGGGGGGGGTAAAAACCGACAATCAAAGGAATGGCCAGAGGTACGAAGCTGGGTGGGCCTGTCCTGATCACTGGCGCGTCGGGGTTCTTCGGCGTGCACCTGTCCAGGGCCTTGCACCGCGCCGGGGTCGACCACGTGGGATTCGTGCGTCCGAGTTCGGACCGGGACCCCCTGGACGCCCTGGGTACGCCCTTGCGTTTCGGCGACGTCACCGATCTCGAGTCGGTGGTGGCCGCAGTGCAAGGGTGTGGCGCGGTGGTGCACCTGGCCGGGGCCGCGGACGTGGCGGACGCGCGGCTCAACGAAAAGGTGAACGTCGGTGGCACGGTGAATGTGGCTCGCGCGTGCGAGCGTGCGGGTGTCGCGCGCCTGCTGTTCTTCTCCACCAACTGCGCGATCCGCGAGCTGCAGGACGCGTATGGCCGCACCAAGCGGCGGGCCGAGGAGGAGATCGGGGCGTTCGGTCTGGATCTGCGGGTGTTCCGCCCCGCGATGATCTACGGCGAGGGTTCCAGGGAGTGGAACACGTTCGTGTCCACGGTGGCGCGGCTGCCGCGGGTACCCGTCCCAGGGAGCGGCGAGCACGTGCTGCGGCCGGTCTTCGTGGACGACGCCATCGAGGCGACGATCACCGCCATCGAGCGCGACGGGCTCGCCGGCCGCGCCTACGACATCATCGGCCCCACCGAGGTCACCCTCAACGGGCTGGTCACCCGCGTCGCGGCCCACGTGGGCCGCCACCGCAAGCCCGTGCACCTGCCCATGTCGCTGGTCCTGGCCGGAACACGCGTCCTGGGCAAGGTGTTGACCCATCCACCGGTGGTACCCGATCAGGTGCTGGCGTTCGACCAGGACACCCGCGGTGATCTGGAGCCGCCGCGCCGGGATCTCGACTGGAACCCGCGAACCCTGGACCAGGGGCTGGACGCGCTGTTCGGGCGCACCTCGTGGAGGGAGATGGGGGTGCTACCTCGCTGACTTGTGTCCGCCGGTTGCCCCGTCGCTCGGGCCCCACTATGCTCGGCGGTTCAGCCGCCGGAGTACGAATGCGCCTTTCGTGGGCCCTGACCGTGGCGATTGTGGCCGCGGTGATGGTGCTGCCCTCCTTTGCGGGGGCCAAGTCGCCCCGAGCGATGAGCGAGTCCGAGCTCATCGAGGCGCTGAGCCGTCCGGGTACGGTCCGCAAGATCGAGGGGGTCATCGAGGAGATCGGGGCGCGGCGCGTCGAGGCCGCGATCGAACCCCTGGGCCAGGCGTGCCTCTCCGAGGGGGAGCTGTGCCCGGCCGCGCTGACCGCGCTGGGACGCTTCGGATCGCCCGTGGCCCTGGACCAGGTCGAGGCCGTATTCACCAGCACGACGACCCTCGGAGCCCATCGAACGGGAGCGCTGGTCCTGTTGATGGACCGGGACCCCGAGCGGGTCGACGCGCTGCTGCCGGACCTGATCGCCTGGTATCGCCATCACGACACGGCCTTGACCGTTGCGCTGCTCGAGGCCCTGGCCGAGCGCAAGCTCCATGAGCTGGGCGACATGGTGGTGTTCATCGCCGGCGACTTCGAGGCGGACCGCAACCTGCGGCTGACCGCCGCGCAGGTGGCGGGGGAGCTGGACCACCCCCGCATCTACGACGTGTACATCGCCCTGCTCGAGGACGACGACGCGGGCGTGCGCGCCGAGGCAGCCGGGGCGCTGGGCGGCAAGGGGTACCCCGGCGCGTCGGTGGTGCCGCCGCTGAGGTTTGCCGCGCGCCACGACGGATCGGGCTCGGTGCGATCCGCGGCCATCCTGTCGCTGCGGTTCTACGCCCACGCCGACCTGCTGCCCGTGGTGCACCACGCGGTGCAGCACGAGACCAACTCCATGGCCTGGGCCTGCTCCATCCTCATGCTCGAGGCCCTGGCCGACCGCAGCTCGGTCCATCCGATCCACGAACTGCTCAAGCGTCGCGAGCAGCTGGAGCCGGCCACGCAGGTGCAGCTGATGCGCCTGCTCGTGCGCATCGGCGACCAGGCCGGCATCCCCGTGCTGCACGCGGCCGCCCTGCGCACGGGCGATCCCGACGTGCGCCAGGCCGCGCGGAACGGCATCGCCCTGCTCACCGGCCCGGAGGACCAGCGCCGGGCCGCGGTGTCCCGGTGGACCTTCGGCGTGGGGGTGTACTTCTGGGATCCGGACGTGCCGCGCGTGCCGCGCGAGCCGCTGCGGGTGGAGCTGGACGAGAGCGACGTGCTGATCCGGACCGACTAGCCGCTCAGCTCTCCCCCATCATCGCCTTGACCTCGTCGCGCCAGCGCTTGACCTCGGCGAGCTTGATGCCGCCGACGGTGATGACCGTCGCGCCCACCGCCACCACTGGCACCAGCAAGATGGCGTGGATGGTCAGCGCCGCGGCCACGGCCTCGGTCTCGGTCAGATCGAACAGGGTGGGCATGACCATACGGGCGGCCACCTCGAACACGCCGATGCCGGCCGGCGCCAGGGGAAGGGCGAAGCTGCCCATGCACAGCACGGTCATGAGCAGGCAGCCGGCCCAGGGCAGGTGGATGCCCTGGGAGACGAGCGCGAGGTAGACCACGCCGGCGGTCAGCCCCCACTCGATCACGGTGTTGCCCAGCGCCAGCGCGAGCAGGCCGGGACGTCGGGCCGCGGCCGTGCCCTGGGCGATGCCGTGGACCGCCCTGGCCAGGCCCTCGCGATTGCCGAGCTTGCGCGAGATCAGCTGGACCAGCACCACGCCGCCGCCGATGACGACGGCGCCGAGGATCACGAAGCGGTGGGCCGACGAGAGCCACGGCGGCAGGGGCAGCACCCAGGTCAGGGTGACCAGCATGATCAGCAGCGCGACGAAGTCCACGAGCCGCTCCACGGCCATGGATCCCAGCACGGGCAGGGCCGGCAGCTTCGTGAAGCGGATGGCGGTGAACGCGCGCACGAACTCGTCCAGCCGCACGGGCAGGACGGCCGACGCGGCGGCGCCGGCGTAGAACGACGCGAGCAGGCCGGGCACGGAGGCGCGGCCCACCGGCCGCAGCACCAGGTGCCACTTGGTGGCCTTGGAGAGGATCACGACCACGTCGAGGACCAGCGCCGCGGCGAGGGGCGCGACCTTGGCGGACCGCAGGCTGTCGAGGAGGCGCTCGTGGTCGAGGCGGTTCAGCGCCACGGCCAGCAGGGCGGCGCCGGCGGTGACCCACAGCAGGACCGCGGCGATGCGGCCGGCGCGCTTCACCGGCGCATCCACAGCTCGGCGCGGAGCATGGCCATCTCCCCCAGCGTCTTGAGGATGGTGCGGGGGTTGCCGCCGGTGGCCTGGCCGCCCTCACGGGGGCGGTAGGCGGAGTCCACCTCGGCCACGGTGAGGCCGGCGCGCTCGCCGCGCACGAGGATCTCCTCGAGCAGGAACACCCCCTCGGAGCGCACCCGACAGCGTTCGAACACCCGGCGGTGCCACAGGTGGACCCAGTTGACGTCCTGCACGTCCGTGCCGAACAGCACCCTGACCATGACCAGGAAGGTGCGCGAGCTCAGCAGCCTGAACCAGGTGTAGTCGCTGCGGGACTCTCGCGCGCCCAGGACCACGTCCGCGTGCTGCGCGGCCTCGAGGAAGCGGCCGATCTCGCCGACGTCGAACTGGCCGTCCGCCGGCACGTAGATGATGCGCTCGCCGCGCGATGCGGCGATGCCCGATCGGATGGCCATGCCCGAACCCTGGTTCACGGCGTGGCGCACGTGACGGACCTGGCGGTGGTCCTCGGCGAGCCGCGCGGCGATGGCCTCGGTGGCGTCGGTGGAGCAGTCGTCCACCACGATCACCTCGTAGCGGATGCCCAGGTCGTCCCCCACGGCCAGGCAGCGCTCGACCACGTCGGCGAGGGTGACCTCCTCGTTGTAGGCGAGCACGACGATGGACAGGTCGAGCATCTCCCCTCCTGGGCAGCCCTATCCTGGGAGGCCTACCGCGATCCGTCAACCCCGGCCCAGTGCCGCGCAGCGTCCCTGGGGAGCATCGTGGGAGCGCCGATGGCGGCGATGTGGTCCAGCAGGCGGGAGTACGCGTCGAGCACGCCGGGATCGGCGCCGAGGTGGGGCTCCGCGTGGGTGGTGACCACGGCCATGCCGCCGCGGCGCAGGACCCAGTCGAGCTTGTTGCGCCACACCTCGAACACGCCGTCGGGGGTGTGGCCCAGCAGCAGCAGGCGGTCGTCCAGGGGCAGGGTCAGCGGCAGCTGCAGCAGGCCCCGGCGGACCAGGGGGAAGAGGCTGGCGCAGCCGCGGCGCGGGCCGGCCACGGCGCGCACGTCCGTGTCGGGCACGGACGAGTCGTAGACGAACCGTTCGCGGACCGCGTCGGCCAGGGCGTCGGTCATCAGCAGGGCGGGCGAGCGGAAGCCCACCATCTCGTGGCGGTGGACCAGCACCGCGCAGCGGTCGAGCCGCCTGGCGATGCCGCGGGCGCCCAGGAAGGCGATCTGGCCGTCGTGCTTCGCGCCGTGCAGGCCCACCTCGTGGCCCGCGGCGCGCAGCTCGTCCCAGAGCGGGTCGTCCACCCGGTAGCGGTCCCCGGCCACGTACCAGCACGATCGCAGGCCGCGGCGGCACTCCTCGGCCTCGATGGCGGGGACGCAACCCTGTCCCAGGCCCGTGTCCACGTCGTGGGTCAGCACCACCACGCCGCCGCCGTCCGGCCAGGGACGCTCGGGATCGCGGCCGAGGGCGGACTGCACCAGGGCGCGCAGCACCTCCACCGCGTCCTCGCGGGGGAAGCGTGGGAAGGGCACGTCGGGCTCGCGGTAGCGCCACTGTTGAAGCGGGATGATCACGTGCTGGCCCGCCAGGCGCAGGGGCCCGGGCAGGCGCCGCACCGGCTCGGGCAGGCGCGAGTACAGGGGGCGGTAGGGCGGCAGGTAGGCCTCGGTCGTCACGTGTTCGGCGGCGGCCCAGGGGTCGAAGTGGAACACCACCTCGCCGTCCTGGACCGTGACCGCGGGCCAGGCGCCGCGGCCGTCGCGGAACTCGGCCAGCACCTCTCCTGGGGCGTTCCCGGTAGGTTCGGCCGCGGCCCACAGCGTGGTGCGGTGGCCGACGCGGAGCCACGACGGCCACGGTCCGCACGGCTCGGGGAAGCGACGGCGCAGGATCAGCTCCAGCGGCCGCGGTCCGCCCTCGTCGGCGAGGCGCATGGGCAGCGCCGCGCGCGCGTCTTCCCGCCGGTGGGTGAGGAGGTCGCGCTGCATCAGCCGACCGCGGTGTAGAAGAAGTCCAGGACCGCGGCGACGACCCGGTCCACCTCGTCGTCGGTCATCTCCGGGAAGATGGGCAGGGAGATCGCCTCGGCCGAGGTCCGGTCCGCCACCGGGGTGGGGATCGCGGCGAAGCGCGCGTAGGCGTGCTCCTGGGGCAGGGACAGGGCGTAGTGGGCGCCGGTGGAGATACCGGCGCGGTCCAGGTGTGCGCCCAGCTCGTCGCGTCGCTGGGTGAGGATCGCGTAGTGGTGGAACACCGATCCCGGATCGAGGATGGGCCTGACGATCTGCGCGCAGCCGTCGAGGGCCCGGTCGTAGCGGGCGGCCAGCTCGCGCCGGCGATCGTTCCACCCCTCGAGGTGGGGCAGCTTGGCGCCGAGCACCGCGGCCTGCATCGAGTCCAGGCGGCTGCAGCGACCCACCATGTCGTGGGTCCCCGTGGGGGAACGGCCGTGGTTGCGCGCCACGCGCACGTACTCGGCGACCCGGTCGTCGTTCGTGGTGACCATGCCCGCGTCACCCATGGCGCCGAGGTTCTTGCTCGGATAGAAGCTGAAGCAGCCGGCGTGGCCCACCGTGCCCGCGTGGCGGCCGTTGATGCGGCACCCCTGGGCCTGGGCCGCGTCCTCGATCACGGCGATGTCGTGCCCTGCGGCGACGGCGCAGATGCGGTCCATGTCCGCCGGATGGCCGTGCAGGTGGATGGGGATGACCGCGGTGGTGGCCGGGGTGATGGCGGCCTCGAACGCGTCGGGATCGAGGCACAGCGACCCCTCCTCGGCGTCCACGAACACCGGCGTGGCGCACAGCATGAGGATCGCCTCGGCCGTGGCCGCGAAGGTGTTGGCCGCGGTGATCACCTCGTGGCCGGGGCCCACGCCCAGCGCCTCCATGGCCAGGACCAGCGCGTCGGTGCCGTTGCCCACACCCAGCGCGTGGCGCGCGCCGGTGTAGTCGGCGAAGGCCGCCTCGAACTCCTCGCAGGCCCGCCCGCGCACGAAGTCCCCCCGGTCCAGGACCTCGCGCAGCGCCGCGTCGATCTCCGCCCGGAGGGCGTCGTGCTGACGGTGCAGGTCCACCAGGGGGATGCGGGTCAAGATGCTGTGAGCTCCTCCAGGTGCGTACGATACCACCCCACGGTGCGCCGCAAGCCGTCCTCCAGATCCACCGCTGGCGAGAACTTCAGCACCTCGCGCATTCGCGCCACGTGGGGGCTGCGCAGCCGCACGTCCACCTCCATGTGGGGTTCGAAGACGATCTCGGATGCGCTGTCGGCGACCTCGATGATCTGCTCGGCCAGGTCGACGATCTTCACCACGGGCTGGTCGTTGCCCACGTTGAACACCTGGCCGATCGCGGCGGTCATGGTGGTGGCCCGCAGCGTGGCCTCGACCAGGTCGTCGATGTAGCACCATGTGCGCACCTGCGATCCGTCGCCGGTGACCGTGACGGTCCTGTCCTGCAGGGCGCGCAGGGAGATGTCGTGGATGGCGCCCTCGCCCACCTGGCCGGGGCCGTAGATGTTGAACGGCCGGATGGAGGTGACGGGCAGACCGTACTGGCGGTGGTAGGCGAAGCACAGGTGCTCGCCGGCGACCTTGCTCACGGCGTAGGTCCAGCGCGACTCGGACAGGGGGCCCAGCGACGTGGTGCCGTCCTCGCGGGCCTCCAGGGCGATCGGTCCGTACACCTCGGATGTGGAGAAGTTGACGAACCGCTCCAGGTCGGCGCCGCGGAAGGCGTCCAGCACGCGGTGGGTGCCCGCCAGGTTGTTGACCATGGTGTCGGCGGGGAAGCGGATGTAGTTGCTCACCCCGGCCACCGCGGCGAGGTGCATGGCGATGTCCGTGCCCTCCACCAGGTCGTCCAGGGCGCCGGGTTCGAGGATGTCGCGCTCGACGATGGTGATGGAGCCGTCGTCGGGTAGATCCCAGTACTTGAGGGCGTCACGGCGGCGGTTGTCGACGATGACCACCTGGTTGTCGCGGCACAGCCGCAGGGCCAGGTGGCTGCCGATGAAGCCGCAGCCGCCGGTGAGCAGGATGCGCTTGCCCTGGATCATGTCGTCCCTCCGTCGATGGCCTTCTCCAGAGCGTCCACGCAACCGTCCTTGGCCAGCACCGCGTCGCCCAGGAACAGGGCGTCCAGCGCAGTGGAGTCGAAGCAGGCCAGGGCGTCCATGGCGGTGTTGGCGATGGGCTGGCCGCGCACGTTGAGCGAGGTGTTGACCACCGCGGGGATGCCGGTGAGGCGGTCGAACTCGCGGATCAGGGCGGCGAAGCGCGGGGCGCCGTCGTCGTGCACCGTCTGCACGCGTGCGGAGCCGTCCACGTGGGTGGCGCCGGCCAGGCGATCGCGCCATTCCGGTCGCGTGTCGTACGCGCACAGCATGAACGGAGACGCCTCACCCCGCTCGAACAGGTCGCCGCAGCGGTCCGCCAGCACGGCCGGGGCCAGGGGGCGGAACTCCTCGCGGAACTTGATGGAGTCGTTGATGTGGTCCTTGAGCGCCGCGCTGGACGGATCGGCGAGGATGCTGCGGTTGCCCAGGGCGCGCGGGCCGAACTCGGCGCGGCCCTGGTACCAGCCGATCACCTTGCCGTCGGCGAGCAGCCGCGCGGCGGTCCCGGGCACGTCCGCGGGGCGCCACACCTGCCGGCGGGCCAGGGTCATCAGGTCGTCCACCTCCTCGGCCGTGCAGTCCGGACCCAGGTAGGCGTGGGTGAACTCGAAGTCCCCCCGCGGCTGATCGTCCATGGCGTGGTGCACGTACAGCGCCGCGCCCGTGGACGCGCCGTCGTCGCCCGCGGCGGGTGGGATGAACAGGCGCTTGAACGGGGTGCGCTCGTAGATGAGACCGTTGGCCACGCAGTTCAGCGCGGCCCCGCCCGACACCACCAGGTCGTCACAGCCGGTGGCGCGGTGCAGGTGGTCCAGCAGGTGGAAGAACGCCTCCTCGAACACCACCTGCAGGCTCGCCGCCAGGGCGCAGTGGCGCTCCTCCACCGGCCCCGGGTACACCCGCGCCGGGCCGAAGCGGTCGATGAACTTCGGGCCCACCCGGCTGGTCGCCTCCTGGAAGAAGGTGAACCAGCTCAGGTCCAGCTCGTACGTGCCGTCGTCGTGCAGCCGCACCATGGACCGCACCTCGTCGAGGTACGCCGGCTCCGCCATGGCCGCCAGGCTCATGACGATGCCCTCGTCGCAGTTGGCCCGGAACCCCAGGTACTGGGTGACCGCCGCGTACAGCGATCCCAGCGAATGCGGCTTGCTCACCCGCTGAAGCACGCCCAGGTGGTTGCCCTCGCACAGCCCCAGCGTGGTCGTGGTCCGCTCCCCGAATCCGTCCATCGTCAGCACCGCCGCCCGCTCGAACGGCGACACGAACGCCCACGCCGCGTGGCACATGTGGTGGTCCACGTAGTCCACCCGCAGCGGCGGCACCCCGCCCGCGAAGTGATGGATCTGCTCGGTGACCACCGCCCCCGGCAGCGGATCGTACTGCCTCAGCAGCAGGTTCGGGACCGCGGCCAGGTACTCGCTGTGGTGCCGAACCCGAGAGCTACGCCTCCACAGCAGCGGCTCCAGGTGCACCGCCGGGTTCCACCCCAGCGCCACCCGGTCCACCTCCTCGATCCGCGTCCCACCCGCCTCGAGGCAGAATCGCGACGCCCGATCCGGGAAGTCCCGATCGTGCTTCACCCGCGTGAACCGCTCCTCGGCCGCGGCCGCGATCGGTACCCCATCCCTGACCAGGGTGGCGGCTGCGTCGATGTCGAAGGACAACCCCAGGATATCCATGAAGTCCAGGGTAGCTCACGGGGGGAAAGTCGCAAGCCGGGGACGTATGGGCCTCGAAACGCCGCCCCGATCTGTGATTGGATGGTCGTCAGCGCTGGAGGCCGGGGATGTCCGGGATGTCGGGCCAGACAGGTGGGAACAATCCCATGACCGTGGAGCCGCTCGTCGCAGCTCGTTGTGACAGCTGCGGGGGGATCCTGGCGGTCGCGCAGCACGGGGAGCTGAACTGCAAGTACTGCGGCAGCGTCTTCTTCCTTCACAACACCTACAAGGGCAACCAGGACAAGGTCCACAACTTCTGGGAGCTGGCCAACCTGGCGCAGGAGACCGGCGACCCCGCGTCGGCAGACAAGTACTTCACCAAGATCCTCGAAGAGGATCGCTCGCAGGTGCTGGCCTGGTACGGCAAGGGCGTCGTCCTGCTGGCCATGTCCACGACCGCGAAGGTGAACTCGCGCGAGGCGTCGTCGTATTTCCGGCAGGCCATGAAGTATGCCTCTGCGGCAGAGACTACCAGCCTCAGAGAGGCGATCCGGGACAGCTGTCACTACTACACGCTGGCGCTGGTGCCGCGGATCTTCCGCAGCGGCGGGGCGGGATCGGAGCAGGAGAAGCTCGCGTTCGGACTGCTCGAATTCGGAGAGCAGTTCAGCCCGTACTCCCTGGACCAGATGATCGAGACCGTCAGGATGCTGTCCTCGCTCCACGCCGATCGGTACGCGAGGACCATCGGGAAGCTGCGCCGCCAGATTGCCGAGGAGAAACGGAAGCTTGCGCCGCCGGGACGATCCGGGCGGGGTGGCCCGCGGCGAGGAACGAGGTCCGAGGGCTTCTTCGACAGGGACGGACTGGTCCTCGTCTTGCTGCTCGTGCTCGTCGTGGGCGGCGGGGCGATCTTCGTGGGCGCGCTTTTTTTTGTGTTGATGCTCATGGCATCGATGTAGCGTCACCATCCTCACGGCGGCGGCCGGGCGCCTGGCGTACGAATGGAGAGCGCACATGAGCGGACTCATCACACGCGGCCGGCCCATCGACGTGGTCGACGCCATCGGCAACGTGCTGGCCATCCCCCGCAAGCTCCTGTTCCTCACTGCGGACCTCGACCGCCACGAGGTCTCGCCGGAGGTGGAGCGTGTGGCCTCCGCATTCATGGACCGCCACGGCATGGACGACGTCCAGGTCCGGCTCAACGAGTACGATCCCGTCGGGGAGTGGCGGCGGCTGTGGGGGAATCGTCGCGTCAGCCTGTTGTGGCGGCTCACCCTGGGGCTGCTCTGCTGGACCAGCTATACCCTCAACTGCGGGCGGATCTTCGGCGGCGATCACTACAACCCGTTCTCACACACCGTGAACGTGTACAGCGATCACGAGGCCGTCGTGCTGCACGAGCTGGGCCACGCCCTGGACTTTCGCAAGCGGACCTTTCCGGGACTGTACGCCCTGGCCGGGATGGTGCCTCTGGTGCCGCTCTACCAGGAGTTCAGGGCCACGTGGTACGCCATCCAGTACTTTCGTGAGGTGGGCATGAGCGAGGAGGAGATCCGTTCCTATCGCATGCTCTATCCCGCCTATTTCACCTACATCTTCGGCGCGTTCGTGGACTACCTACCGGCGACGGTCGTCACCCTCGTCTTCCTGCCGTTCGTTCTCCTGGGGTGGGTGGTCGGCTTGCTGCATTCGGTGGTGAGGATGGCGGTCATCCGCGCGCGGGGAGAGCTCGGTTTCTCGGTCGCCTCCCAGCTCGGTGACGAAGTGCGAGGTGCCGTCTCGCTCTTTCACCCGGGTACCGATCGCGGCAGGGGCCTGCTCGGCGCGACGGTCGGGTTCTGCGTCGGCGTGTGGTTCGGCGGCTTCGGTGGCTTCATCGGCGCAGCCATCGGATTTGCGGCGTTCAAGCTGGTGGGCGCGCGGATCGGGCGCGATCGGGGCTGATCGCCGCGCCGCTCACGGCTTCAGGTGGGCTTCTCCTACACGAGTGCCAGTGGGGACAGCCCCAAGACCAGCCGTAGTCCCTGCTCGACCTCGACGACCTTCGAGGTGCTGACACGACCCACGCGTTGGCCGAGGAAGGCCCTGTCCAGAGTCAGGATGTGGGAGGTGTTGACCACGGAGTCCTTCGGGAGCCCGCTCCGTCTGCGAGACAGCGCGACATTACCGGGAGCCTGGGCCAGTCTCAGATTCGAGGTGATCGCGGCGACGACCACGGTGCGGATCCGGCTCCGGTTGAAGGCGTCGGACTGGATCACCAGGACGGGCCGCCGGTAACCGGGCTCGGAGCCCTTGGGCTCGGGGAGCTCGGCCCACCAGATCTCTCCGCGCCTCACCTCCATTCGTCGTCGCCCGCAGTAGAGGCCCACTGCATCTCGTCGAGGATGGCGTCCACGCGGGACGACTCGTCGTCTTCCCCGTACACCGCGTCGAGGTTCTCGGTCACTACACTGGCGCGGTGGGCTCGGACATACGCCCGCACGGCGCGCTGGTAGAGTTCGCTGCGCGAAATGCCCAGGCGTGTCGCGAGGCTCTCGGCCGCATCGAACAGGGGATCAGGGATGGAGATGGCGGTTTTCATACCACCAGTATAACCGTGGTATAACCAGCCGTCGACCGTCGACCGTCGACCGTCGACCGTCGACCGTCGACCGTCGACCGTCG